>NZ_QLMG01000004.1 GCF_003259905.1 Salipiger aestuarii
CGTGCCGTGGCACTACATCGATCCCGGAAAACCGCAGCAAAACGCCTTCATCGAGAGCTTCAACGGCAGCCTCAGGGACGAACTTCTGAACGAGGAGATCTTCGACAGCCTGGATGACGCGCGGCGTAAGCTGGCCCTCTGGCGCTACGACGACAACACGGTCAGGCCGCATTCCTCGCTGGAGAACCAGACACCGCTGCAAGCGCGCCGAGTGCTTGAGCAATCTGAGGGCTCCGCGCCCGGCGCGCGTGCGCCAGACGGGGAAGCCGAATACCCAGATCTAACCTGCAGACTCTCGTCATGAATGAGGGACCGGCAGGGGGCAGATCAGAGCCTATGATTCAGGGTCGAATTTGAGCATCTGCGACAGCTCTTCGAGCTGGCTCTCTTCGCGCGCCATCAGCTCTGTCCGCCGCTTGGCTATCTGCTGCCTTGAAACATCTTTCGCGGCCTCATCGCGCGAAAAGGCGAGCCGGGCGGCAGCCATGCTGTGGGCCTGCTTTGCGCGCGACATTGCAATGGCTCGGTTAATTTCACCCCTGCGCTTGGACAGCCAGCCCTGCCACAGCGTATCTGCCCCAAGCATACGACGGGGATCGACCGAATCATGATCGCTGAAGGACTGCTGCCGCAGCCCGTCGATGCGATCGAGTTCGCCCTGGTGGCGCATTTCCTCAGAGAGGTCCCTGCGATAGGATTCCAGAGCCCGCTCGCGAAGCAGCGCCGTCACACGAAGCAGGTCGTCGATCTCGGAACTCATCACTCGTATCCCTTCTTTTTGCGCATTGCCTTGCGCATGTCCTCTGCAAAGCGAATGGCCGCAGCCACCGGTCGGAAATGCTCCGGCGCGATCTGGTCGCCGATTTGCGTTGTGGCGTGCACTGCGCGCGCGGTTGGCGGATCGGAGTGGATCGGCACATCAGCCGCTTCCGCGATCTCGCGAATACGCAGCGCAATCTCGTCCACGCCCTTGGCGACACAGACAGGCGCCTCTCCCTTCATGCGGCTCCAGCTCAGCGCAACCGCGTAGTGAGTCGGGTTCACGATGATCACGTCCGCCTTGGGCACGTCCGTCATCATCTGGTTCATTGCGATCTCCTGGGCGCGCGCGCGGCGATGCTGCTTGAACATCGGGTCGCCTTCAGACTCCTTGTATTCGTCCCGAAGTTCTTTTTGTGACATTCGGTTGCGGCGCATGTGTTCGGCCCGCTGCCAGAGAAAATCGACGGCGCCGAGGCTGATGGCGATCATCGCCGCAATGGCCAGGAGGTTCAGCATGAGCCGCCCCATGAGCGCTGTCGCCTCGCGCGGGCTTGACCGCCCGACACCCGCAATCTCGTCAAGGCGAGATGACAGGAAAAGGCCCAGAACCACTGAATAGAGGGTAAGCTTGGCGAAACTCTTGGCAAATTCGAAAAGACCCCGGCGTCCGAATTTGTTCTTTGCGTTTTCGATCGGCGACAATCGGTTGAACTTGAGTTCAAGCTTGGAGGGCGTAAAAAGCAACCCTCTGGTCGCAAGAAGCACCAACAAAACGGACAGAGCAGGCACCGAAAGCCACAAAAGCACCGGGCTAAGGACGGCCGTCATCAGGCCACCAGTCGGCGCAGTTGACATGTCACTGAAGAACAGCCGCTCAAGCCGGTCCGGTTGCTCGATCATTGGCATGAGCGTGTCGGCAAAGCGGATCAGGGTCGCGCCACCCACCGTCACCCCGGTCACGAGCATTCCCAGATAGGCTGACGCGGTGAGCATGTCAGGAGATCTCGGAATCTCGCCCTTCTTGCGCGCATCATCGAGTTTGCGCTGAGATGCCTCGTGGGATTTTTCGCCGCCTTCGTCTTCTGCCATGCCGATCTACCGAAACGGGTTTGACAAGAAGAGGTCGACCGTCGAAAGCCAGACCGACAGCATGACGGGCGCGGTCAGGATCAGCATCGCCATGGCCCCGAGGGTAATCACGGGCGCGCCGACAAAGGCCACCATAAGCTGGGGCATCGCCTTGTTGATAAAGCCGAGCGTCAGGTTATAGAGCGCCGACAAGATGACGAACGGCGCGGCGAGCGTGAAGGCAAGCGAAAAGCTCTCGGTGATCTGGCGACGCCCTGTCTGGCCGATCAGGCCAGGGTCCGGAAACGACAGCGGGGGCAGCAAATCATACGACAGGATCAGGAATGACGCTGCCTTGACGTGAAAGCCCGTAATCATGAGCAACGCAAGCGCCGAGACGGTGAGAATATGGCCAATTGCAGGCATCGGATCCGCAGCGCTGTTGCCCAGCAATTGCGCAAGCGACGTTGACTGTGCCGCGATACTTCCTGCGGTTTGCAACGCATGCATAAGAAGCCGAAGCCAGAGACCAAGGATCAGTCCGGAAATGCTTTCTGTCAGGATCACCTTCAACACGTTTGCGTAACTTGGCTCGATCGCGGGAATCTTTTGCGCGGCGACCGGCAGCACGATCGTCGTCATCAGCAGGCTGAGCACGAGCCGCACGCGCACCGAGACGCTCTGCTCTCCAAGGCCTGGAAGCGACGCAATCATCGCAGCCACCCTCAGAAAGACGATGGACCCCAGCCACGCCCAGCCGGAGATCAGCGTCACGACCTCGGACGGAAGGGTCATGCCGCCACCACACCGACCAGCGCGGGGCGTGCCTCGATCCCGATTTCCTCAAACGACAGGACCGGATTTCCGATGCCCTTCGCCGCGAGAATCGTGCGCAGAAAGCGCCTGCGCCGTGCGCTCGTCACAAGGGCGGGAAATATCCCCCGGTTTCCGGCCTCGCTGACTTCGGTTGCAACGCCTGTGGTCAAAGATTCGAACATCTCCGGAGGCAGGGCTACGTCCAGCCCGCCGCGCGTGCCTTCGACCTGATATGTCGAGAACGTATCCTCCCACTCGGGCGCGAGCTGGATCAGTGGCAGCGTGCCGTCCTTGCGGCGCATTCCCGCAACGAGCTGGAAGCCGATTCGCTGACGGACATGTTCACAAATCGCTTCGGGGCTGTTGTGTTGACCCCGTAGTTCGGCAATCGCTTCAAGGATGAGAGCCATGTTTCGGATACTGACCTGCTCTTCGAGGAGCAAGCGCAGCACCTGGTGAAGCGTGTCGATCTGCACCTTTTCGGGGATCAGCTCGTCCAGCAACCGACGGTTTGCATCGGCCCGTTTCTGGTTGCTGAGCGTGACCATCTCATCAAGAATCCGGCGCAGTGCCTTGAGCGTCAGAAGCCGGCCGAAGTTACGCTTGATCACCTCAAGCAGATGCGTTGCAAGAACCTCGGTCGGGGTAACGATGGTCGCACCCGTGATCGCCGCGCGATCCTGATCCTGCGGACGAATCCAGCGCGCGGGCGCGCCATAGACGGGTTCGGTTACATCCTTGCCTGCCGGAAGCCTGCCGTGATCCTCGGGCATAAGCGCAAGGACGAGATCCGGGTTAAGCTCTCCACGCGCGATTTCGACCCCGTGAATGCGCACCACATAGGTGCCCGCCTCCAGGGCCGGGGCGTCGGTCAGCCGGATCTCCGGCAGGATCAATCCGAAGCCTGACGCGATATGGCGGCGCATGTTTTCGATTCGCACGTCAAGCCCTGTCCCCGGATCGAGCACCATGTTCACCAGGTCTGGCGCAAATTCGACATGGATCTCGTCGACATCAAGCACGTCACCGATGGATTTGCGCGGCGCTTCTTCGGCCGCGGCAGGCGCACACTCGATTTCGGCCTCAGCCGGCTTTTTGGACTGAACGTACGCGATCACACACAACACGCCCGCACCAAGTATGAACGGCACAAAAGGCAGACCAGGGATTAACGCAAACAGCGCCATTAGAATGCCGACGGTCCAAAGCGCGGCGGGATGACGCGCAAGCTGCTTTGCCATCGCAACATCCGTCGCGCCGGTCGCACCTCCGCGTGCCAGCAACAGGCCAGATGCGATGGAAATGATCACGGCTGGGATCTGGGATACCAGCCCGTCGCCGACGGTCAGGATGGCATAGGTTTCAAAGGCGCTCGATATGGCCATGCCATGGCCAAAAACACCCATGATGATACCCATGACAAGGTTCAGAAGGGTAATGAGCAGGCCGGCAACCGCATCGCCCTTAACGAATTTCGAGGCCCCATCAAGGGAGCCGAAAAATGTTGTCTCTTGTTGCTCAAGCTCGCGGCGACGCTTTGCTTCGGCATGGTCAATCGCCCCTGCCGACATGTCACTGTCGATCGCAAGCTGTTTGCCTGGCATCCCGTCCAGCGCAAATCTGGCGCCAACCTCGGCCATTCGCGCGGCACCTTTTGTGATGACCGCGAAGTTGACGATCATCAGAACGCCGAAGACCACAAGCCCGAGAAATACGCTGCCGCCCATCACGAAATTGGCAAAGCCTTCGATCACCTCGCCGGCCGCGGATGTGCCAGAGTGTCCCTGACCGATAATCAACTTCGTCGAGCTGACATTCAGCGAAAGACGCAGCATGAGAGAGGCAAGAAGAATCGTAGGAAACGCAGAAAAATCGAGGGGTCGTTCGATAAAGAGCGTGACCGTGAAAATCAGGATTGCCAAGCCGAACGATGCGGCCAAGCCGACGTCCAGTACCCAGGAAGGAACTGGAAGGATCATCATGACGATCACCGCCATGAGGGCGACAGCGAGAAGCACGGTCGGCTTGAAGATCGAAGCTGAGGTCTTGTCCGCCGTCATGCTGCATTCCGCCCCGTCAGCGCAAAGTTGGGCGAAGGCAGATCCTGAGGTCCAAATTTCAAACCCGACTGGCCAGAAATCCACCGTCCGCGAGCGGCATCATGGGCTTGCAGCTGGGGATAGTGCGCGGTGCTAACCGGAAACCGCGTAAGATGCGACGGATACTTGACTGATTTTGACGTGTCTAACATTGTGATCCGCGTTCCTTCTGGAGCGATACACCATCGCTAGCGGAGCATGGTTTATTTTCCGTAACTTTCCCCGCCATTCACTCGGCACTGAGACGCGTTGCATCCAGAAGCGCCCGGATCGTGCCACGCGTGTCCGCGCCTGCACCCGCCACCGTTTCGGCGACGGCGAGACTCGGAGCGTTTGACGCCGGATCAGGAATGGTGTCCTGCCGAAGCCGCATTGCCGCGCTCAAAGCATCCCGTTCGCCGCCACCGAGGTTCGGCTCCCCGGCCAACCAAGCCGAGCGACGCGCATTTTCGGTATTTCCGAGGGTCGTGTAGGCTTCCGCAGCGTAGCTATAGTCCCCCATCATGCGCCGCGCCTCCGCGCGCAGTGACAAGGCGTCGTTTCCTTTAAGGCCAATCAGCGCGATCTCAGCTTGTTCAGGTTCAGCTTGCGCAAGATGTGCCCGCGCACTAAGCAACCTTACATCAGGCTTCGTCCGATCTATTCCCTCGAAGTCCAGCCATCGCTTCGCCGGTTCCGGAAGACCAAGGTCAAGAAGACGGCCTGCGACGAGCAGCGCGCTTTTCGATGACGCGAGGCCGTCGTAACCATCTGTTCGAGCGAGCGAATGTTTCAGGAAGGCGGTATCTTGCGCTTGTTCGGTTAACAGCGTCAATAGATCTGTGGTGGCTTTTGCCCGGATACTTCTTGGATAGTTTGGTTTATCAAACAGCTGACCGAAACTTGCATCATATTGTCCGTTCGCCGTCAGCGCCCGCAGATGCGCCAACCAGAGGTCGGGACCCTTTTCTGTATCACGCATTTCGGTCGAATACGCCCCGGACAGATCCGCAAGGGTGCTGTTCACGCGTTCCCGATTCTCCGTAGCCAGTTCGATGGCTTGCGCCATCGCTTCCGGCGCGTTGGGCCCCGACTTCGAGGCAATCGCATTAAGAATCTCGTGTGCTTGGTCGTGGGAGGCGTTCAAACGGTCGATCTGCGCCTTACTGAACATCATGTCGTCGTTGATTTCACCAGTGGCCCGCTCAAGGCGTGAGAGCACGTTGCGCGCCGCGTCTGGAAAACCTTCCTCCGCGAGGCGCGTAGCGAGGCGCGGGCCAAGTTGTGTCCGCATTCGAAGGGACAATCCCTCGAAAGTAGTGAGAATAGCCTTTTGATTGACCCCAGCGTTTCCAGGCAAATCGACCGAACCGATCAGCGCCCAGAAAGCCGCCGGGCCGTCGCAATTTGTTTGTCCCGCAAAAACTCCGGCTCGATCCGAGTACCCATCAACAATACCAGCGATTGCAAACAGCGCTGAGTCCTGCGTATCCGAATCCAGATCCAGCACCGCACGTGCTTCTGCTCCGAACCCGATGCTGGTGTAGGCGCGCGCAAGTCCGATGACGACATCTCTGTCAAGCCTGTCAAATTCTCCGAATAGCCTCCCGCGCAACGCCGGTATCGTGTCGGCAAGAGGGTCGTCACCGCCCCAGGATGTGATGTCGAGATCGCGTTCAGCGACGCATGTCGCGCCTCCTATGCGAATATGAGATTGCATGTTGCCCGGCTCGCGCCCCGAAATTACCGCTTCAATTGCTCTTGCCGCCTTCTTCTCCGGAGTCTCTTGCGACGAAGAAAGCGGGCTTACGTTTACTTTTTGCTCGACATGGCTATCACCCGCCTTTGGGAGAGAACGCATCGCCGAATCCAAAAGTCCGTCTGTCGCCGCAGTTGCAAGCTGTTCCGCAAGCATATGCTCGAAAACGCCAGGGTCCAGTCCGGTCGCTGCGGACTGGCTTTCCGATTCAAACGGTCGGGGCCCCTGTACCAGCTCGTTGAAATCCGGCAGCAACGCATTTCCAGCGTTTTTGGGACCAATTCCCGGATTCTGTCCGATACGAACGCTCGACAGAGAAGGCGTTTCCGAGGTGGCCGCCTCGTCAGCAACGCGCGCCGGAGATTGGTCAACCGTTGAAGCTTGAGGAGAGGATATCCCGCGACGAATGTCGACCACGAGCATCCTGTCATTCGCCAGAAAAGCCTCTGCGACACAGGCACAGCCGAGTGATATCCGGATTCCCTGGTCCCCAGGCAACTCGGACACTCCTAAGACACGCTCTTCATTCAGTCGAGTCAGCGCCCGCGACAAATCGAATTCAATATTCTCCCCGCCCAGACGCACATCGATCGCGTCAGAAGAGCTCTGGTCAATTGACCAGCCCGTATCTGCGGGAATATCAAGTGCTAACCGAGTGAAATTCCCGTGCTCACCCGAACGAACCCGCACGTCCTGTGCCGCAGTTGGAGACGTCGTCGCACAGAGCAGCATGACTGTCAGAAGGCTCCGGATCATGCCGCCTCCTGCTTAACAGATTTCAAAGCTTCTTCGAGATCGACAAAACTCGGTCTGAAATGCGCCGGGGTATTCTGGCGTCCCACTTCGATACAGATATTTGTTGCATGATTGTGCAAATTCGCCACGAGGACTTCGCGTATAAGCTGGTAGAAGTGGAGATCTTCTTCGACCACCGCTTTGACTTTGGATGCAAACGGCCCCATGAAACCATAGGCTAGAAACACCCCGAGAAAGGTGCCCACGAGCGCCCCGCCAATCATCTTGCCAAGGACCTCCGGCGGTTGATCGATTGACGCCATCGTCTTGATCACGCCAAGCACGGCCGCGACGATGCCAAGCGCCGGCAGGCCGTCCGCCAAGCTTTGCAACGCATGGTTCGAGTGCATGCGATGATGTTCAAGGGCTTCGATCCGTTTATCGAGCACCTCCTCAACCTGATGGGGATCGTCGTAGTTCATCGACATTGATCGCATCGTGTCACAGATGAGCTCTACCGCGATCTTATCAGCCTGAACCTTGGGATACTTCGAGAAAATCGAAGATTCCCCTGGCGATTCGACGTGCTCTTCGATCGCGACGGGGCTTTGCCGGGCGAGTCGTATGAGTTCAAACAGCAGGCACAGCAGATCCCGGTAGTCGGAAGGCTTCCACTTTGCGCCCTTGAAGACCTTGCCGATGTCCTGAACCGTATGCTTAACGACGCCCATATCGTTACCGATCAGAAACGTGCCCAAACCAGCCCCAGCGATCATCATCAATTCGAACGGAAGGGCTTTCAAGATGATGCCCATCTTTCCGCCGGCAAGCGCATAACCGCCGAAAACCATGGCGAAAATCAGTACGATCCCGATGATCCCCAACATAGGGCGACTCCTTCACTGCGATGAGAGAACGTTAGCCCGACAGCGGTTAACAAAGCTTATGCTGTCGGGCCTGGCACAGCTACATGACCAGGAATTCCGCGTGCAGCGCGCCCGCGGCTTTGATGCTCTTGAGAATGTCGATCATATCTCTGGGCGAAACGCCCAGCGCATTGAGACCCGCAATAACTTCGGACAGCGACGTCCCACTCGGGATCTCGGCAAGGCTGATTCCGGGCTCTTCGTTGATTTCCGCCTGCGTCCGCGGAACCACCACGGTTTCTCCATCGCCAAAAGGACTGGGTTGCACGGTCAACGGCGCCTCTTCTATGCGCAGCGTCAGGTTGCCTTGCGAAACCGCCACACGAGAGATGCGCACATCCTCGCCCATCACGATGGTGCCCGACCGCTGATCGACAACGACGCGCGCCCGGCGCTCTGGCTCGACCGGTAGATTTTCGATCGCGACCACTGCACGCGCCGGAGAGCCCGTCGCAGTGCGCTGAAGATTGATCGAAACCGTCCCGGCGTCCATCATTTCCGCGACGCCGCGACCCACATTGGCATTGATGACGTTTTCGATTCGGGCTGCGGTAGTGAAATCCGGTTCGCGCAGCGCCAGCCGAAGGGTCGATAGCTCTGAAAAGTCGAACTCGACCTCACGCTCGATTCTTGCGCCCGCCGGTATAACGCCGGAGGTTGGTACACCCTGAACGACCCGCGCACCATCACCCTCGGCTTCGACACCCCCCGCGATAATGGTACCTTGCGCGACCGCGTAGATCTGGCCATCCGCTGCGTTCAACGGCGTCATGATCAGCGTTCCGCCAAGAAGGCTTTTTGCATCGCCGATGGCTGAAACCGTGACATCGATCTGGCTGCCGGCGCGGCCGAACGGCGGCAACCTGCCCGTTACGAACACGGCCGCAACATTGCGCGGCCGGAACTGTTCACCGGTCACATTGACCCCCAGGCGTTCGAGGATGTTCTGCATGATCTCTTCGGTGAAGGGGGCGTTGCGCAAGCCGTCGCCTGTCCCGTTCAGGCCCACGACGAGCCCGTAGCCAACAAGGTCGTTGGATCGCACTCCGTCGACTTCCACGAGATCCTTGATACGAACAGATTGAGCCTCGGCAAGGCCGCCGCAGATTCCCAGACAAACCGCGACCATCATCATGAGCCGCATCAGAGATACCCCACGAGCGACATCCGCGACGAGCGAACCGTGATTGCGTAGATTGCCTCCAGCTGCGAGCGCGTATTCTCGTAGGCGGTCGCCGCTTCGTATTCATCGGTACCGACCAGCTCGGTTCGCGCGATCATCATCGCCGTGCGCTCTGACGAATTGCGCGCGACCGTGTCTTCGATTCTGCCTTCCAGCGCGCCGAGCCCCGCCCGCAGTTCGACCACGCGTGCTTGCGACGACTGCAGATTAAGCGCCGCGTTGGAAATCAGTTCTGATTTGACCTCGGTCGAAAAGCCCAGCACGTCGTTACTGGCCAGTGCCGCCTTGGCGACTGCTTTCAAAGTTTCCCGAAAGACATCGTCATCAGCGCGAATATCGACCTGCGCGCTTTCGGTGCTGGACAGGCGCATCGGTGCAAGCGATGTGGTCGAACCTTTATAAGCAAAGGTATCAAAACCGCCTCCTGCTGTATCAAACCAAGTGTCCAAAGCGGATTCGACCCCCGCCACGGTGGTCGCGCCCGACAATACGGTTTCAAGCTCCGCAAGCAATGCTTCGCTGTCTACGAGGGGCGGCGTGTCGGTGGCCGTTCCCGAAAACAGAAACCGCCCGGCAATGGACCGGTTCAGCCCGTTCATCATCTGGTCGAGAGAACTTTCCGCAGAAGCAGAAAGCGTGCTGAACATCTCATCGGTCTGCGTCAGCTCGACCTTCATCAGGTCTTGCGAGAGAGCTTCTGAGCGGCTCTGGATCTCGTCCAGCGTGGTTTGCATCGTGCTTGTCACAAGCCCAGCTTCGGATGTGTTCACACGATAGGTTTCGAGCTTGGCGAGATTGCGGTCGATGGACAGCAGTTCGGTGATGTCTCCGCCAAGATGTGAAGCCTTGTCGGTGACAAAGCCGGTAGCGATTTCCACCGACAGGCTGTCCATCGTGGCATTTAGACGGGTCTGATGAGAGCGCAGAACCAAGGTTCTGGCCAGGTCGCCTACGGTATCCATGATTGGCTCCTCAGATGCTCAGAAGGGTTTGCATGAGCTCATCGACCGTGGTCATAACGCGGGCGTTTGCCGCGTAATGCTGTTCGATAAGCAGAAGATCCTGAAGTTCGGCGTCGGTATCGACGCCTTTTGACAACTCAAGTTCCTTGAGCGCGGTATGCTGCGCGCTGCTGAAGCTTTGCTCGCCATCGGCACGGACCCGCGCCGCCGAAATCGCGGATACAAAATCCGAGACATGGCCGGCAAAACTGGAGGTTCCGGTCCCGAGGCTGGTCGAGCTGGGCACGGAAAGACCGTCAAGTGCGTCCGAATAGCCCTGAATCAGGGTCGCGTCCCCGACATTGCCCTGCGTTGCGGCGCCGAGGCCGTCACGAAGTCTCCAGGTTCCGGTCCCGCCGGGATCGACCAGAGAATTGAGCGAGATCCGGGCCGCGAGCCCAACCTCAAGCAGCGGATCAAAAGCAAGGCCAGCATCGGTGAAAAGCCCCGCATCCCCTGCGGCAAGCGTGGTATCAGCGCCTCCGGGGCCGAACCGATCCACGAGATCGCGCGCGATGCCATCCAGCGCCGCCTGCATATCGACCGCCACGACATCGCGGATTTGCAGCTGGGCGCCAAGAGTGCCGCCGCCAAGCGGACCCTCGTTGGTGCTGTTGATCGCGTGGCCATTGATGGTGATCCCCGACAGACCGCCGTCCGCAAGTGTCCGGTCCGCCGTGATCGGTTCCTGCGGTGTGAATCCGATCTGGGCGGGTTGGCCGCTGAAAGACGGATCCAGAAGCACGGTGCCCGAGGCGGCATAGACTGCCAGCGTCCCGTTGTCGCGCGCCACAGTGCGCAGCGGCACTATTTCGGAAATCGTATCAAGCACCCGCTGGCGTTCGTCCATCAGTGACGACGCATCAGCGCCGCGCAGCACGCTTTCGCCGATGGAATCGTTCAGCTGCTTCACACTTGCGAGAGAATCGTTCAGAGATTTGATGTCGCTTGCGATCGACTTGTCGGCATCGGTCCGCGCGTCCTGCAGCGCGCCGCTCACTTGATTGAGCTTTTCGGTAAAGTCCTCTGCGGCGAGGGCTACGGATTTCAGACGCTGATTGGAAGACGGATCGGAGCTCGCCGACAGAAGCGCATTCTCGAAGTTCGAATAGAGCGTGGTCAAGGACCCCGCCTCTCCGCTTTCGCCGACAAGCATCTCGATCTTGCTGGCGAAGGTTTGCATGTCGTCGGCGTAGCCGAGCTGGGCATCCGACAGGCGGCGATCCGCAAGAACCACCGCGTCTGTATTTCGGGTCACACCATCGACACTGACCCCGCCCCATGTCGTAGAGCGGGACGAGACATCGAGTGTGCGGCGCCCGTAGCTTTCGGTCGTCGCATTCGAAATATTCGACGAAACAAGCGTTGCCTGACGGGCCTGTGTGGTGAGGCCGCTCAAGGCGTTGGACAAAGCTCCGGAAAGTGACATTCAGCGGCCTCCTGTTAAAGGCTGGTCCCCTGCGGGGATCAGCGTTTCATATTGGTGGTTTCCTGCAGCATCTCGTCCACGGTCTGGATGACCTTGGCGTTGGACGAGTAGGCGCGCTGGGTACGGATCATGTCCGTCAGTTCCTGCGCGATGTCGGTCGCCGATTCCTGACGTGCATAGGATTTGACGCTGCCAGTCGGGCCGTCTCCCGCATCCCACAGGAAGAACGATCCGCTTTCGGGCGATGGCCGGAAGGTCGAGCCATCGACCGCGATCATCCCGTTGTAATTCGGAAGGTCCGCGAGCGGGATCTGGTAAAGAACCTGGCTTTGGCCACTGTCGTAAAGCGCGCTGACATATCCGTTCTCGTCGACTTCGACCGACACCATGTTGCCGACGGACGAGCCGTCCTTGGAAATGGCGATCGGGGCAAAACTGTCACCAAGCTGCGACAGACCACCGGTTTTGCCCACGGCGCCGATGTCGAACTCGATCGGGCCGCCCGCCGCGTCGACAGTGAACATACCTGTCGTAGCGTCATAGGCGCCCCCCGTCGCTCCGGCTGCGACGCTTGAAATAGTACCGCCGTCGCCGGTCGTGTTGTCGAACGTGATGGTGTATTCGCCGATTGTCGCGCCATCCTGCGCCGAATCGGTCATCAGCATCGTCCATTCGTTGGATGTGCCGGTTGCCGGCACTGTCGGAGTGAACGTGATCGAAACGCTCTGCGAGATGCCGACGTTGTCGAAATACTCGATCTCGAGATATTCGGTTTCCGCCGTTGCGCCAGCTTGGGTGGAGGTCGCCGGGAGGTTCAGCGCCATATTGATCGAGGTGGTCGGATCGCCCGTCAGGCTGAGGCTGAACTGGATCGGCTCAAGCCCGTTGATCGTATCGCGCGGATAGTTCGGGATGGACCCGTCCAGATTCGCGGGCCACCCCATCAGGTAATAGCCGCTTTCGCTGGCGAGATACCCGTTTTCGTCGATCCGGAAAGACCCGGTCGAGGTCAGTAGAAGCTCGGGCTCGCCCGTCGCCTCGAACCGCGACGACGACACCACCGGCAGCATGCCGAGGCCGTCGATGGCCAGGTCTGTTGCGTTCGACGTCGACACCAGCGCGCCGCCCTCGTCGATCAGACGGAGGTTGTCGACCTTGGTACCGCCCGCGGTATAGGTCGATGCGCCGCTGCTCATCACCAATGCGGTGAAATCGGTTTCGACACGACGATAACCGTAAGTCGAAGAGTTCGCGATGTTATCGGAAATCGCGGCAAGTCGCGTAGCGTTACCGGCAAGGCCGGATACACCCGCGTTGAGCGAAGATGAAATTGTCATGACACGCCTTTCTGCTGTCTCGGTCAGAAATACCCGAGACAACAGTTAAGCCCGCCGCCTTAACGTGACGCTAACAGCTAAATTTCGAACAAATGCCGCCGCTCAGGACCCGCCTGGTGCATAGCGCCAAAGCACTGATCAGGATTTTCGCAGGAAGATCACTTCGATGCGATTATTCCTTGTATCCATCGGGTTTGAATCGGCCGGTTCACGGTCGGCATGGGCCGTCACACGGTCGATCCGCGTCTTTGGCATACCGTCCGACAACAGCATCTGGCGGAAATTGTCTGCCCGCGCGGACGACTTTTCCCAGGATGGATCCCGCGCCATAACCAGCGGATACGCCGCCGTATGGCCTTCGATCGCCAGCGGATTCGTCACCATCCCCGACACCCGGGAAATGACTCCTCCGAGCGCCCGCAACAGATCGGTCGGTTGGTCGTCAGCGCCGAACAACGGAGAATCCGGCGTTTCGAACAACTCGACCACCAGCCCTTCGTCGGTCACGCGGGTCACGATGTGGCGCATCAGCCCATCATCGACCATGCTTTCACCCGAACGCGCCATCAACGCCTGGCCGATTTCGCGAAGCGCCTCGTCTTCGCCCCTGGGATCAACGGATTCCCCGCCCTCTCCGGCCTGTTGGCCCGGAGCAAGCGCGCCGCTTGCCTGACGCTGTGCCATGGCGCGCAGGCTGGTCGCACCGGACCCGACCTGCGGCATGACTTCTTCCGAGAACATGCTGTGGCCACCAAGCGCCCCATCGCCCCCGCCGGATACCCTCGCAATCGCGACGGTCGGCGTAAAATAGTCCGCAAGCCCCTTGCGCTGCTTTTCCGTCGTCGCATTCAACAGCCACATCAACAGAAAGAAAGCCATCATCGCGGTCACAAAGTCCGCATACGCGACTTTCCAGGCCCCACCATGGTGCCCGCCGCCGCCAGATACTTTCTTTCTCTTGATGATGATTGGTGCGACATTGCTGTCGACAGCCATTACACCACCTCTTTTAATCACCCCGCCAGAACCCTAAAGGTCCAGACCTTACGGCACGCTTAACAAATAAAAATGTTAACTTAACCCGAGACAGGACGCGCCCCGGGACGTGCCGTATTTCCCACAGGCGCGCCGTGCAGCGCGCGCGCGCGTGGACAGCGAATGCGCGTTCCTCTAGCTCTGTTCGGGCACACATCCGGACGCAGGGGCGAGGAATGACAGCGCGGGCAGAATTCAGACGGTCGCGGGCAAGGCTTGCGGTAACAACCGCAGCGGCGGCGCTTGCTTTTGGTGCACCGACGCAGGCCCAGGACATCCCGACCTTCAACACCTATGGCGTTCCGGGCCTGATCGACATGCCCAGCGCGGAAATGGCCCCCGACGCCACCGTCGGGCTGAGCTACGGACGCATCGACCAAAGCAATCGCGGCGCCCTGACCTTTCAGTTGACTCCGCGCCTGTCGGGCACCTTTCGCTACGCCGGAATCGCCGATTTCGACGATCCCAACAGCAACGCCGACGGCGTCTATTACGACCGAAGCTTCGATATCCGGTTCCTGCTTTTCACCGAAACCGGGATCCGTCCCGCCGTGGCCATCGGCCTTCAGGATTTCATCGGCACCGGGATCTATAGCGGGGAATACATCGTCGCGACCAAGACCCTGCTGCCGAAACTGAAAGTCACCGCCGGTCTGGGCTGGGGGCGCCTTGGCAGCTACAACCCCGCGACCACGTTGGGCGAACGGGCCGACAACCTGCTGGGAAGTGGCGGCCTGCCGACCTATGACCGCTGGTTTCGCGGCGACATCGCACCGTTCGGCGGGCTCAGCTACGCCTGGAACGACCGGCTGACGCTGAAACTGGAATATTCCTCGGATGCCTATGACGACGAATCCGCCCGCGGCGGGTTCGAACACGATTCGCCGGTGAACCTTGGCTTCGACTACCGGCTGGACAACGACCTGCGTCTATCGCTGTATTACGCCTACGGCAGTTCTCTGGGCTTTCAACTGACCTACCCGATAAACCCCAAGACGCTGGGCATTCCGGGCGGGGTCGAACCTGGCGGCCTGCCGGTGCGTCGCCGCGCCGAGGCCAGCGCGGACGACCTGGGCTGGACCGCGGCGCTGGACGCTTACGAGGCATCGACCCAAAAGCGTCTCATTTCGAGCCTGGAAAAGGACGACCTCAGCATCGACGGCTATCGGCTTGAACCGCGCCGCGCCACAATCCGCCTGCGCAACAGCCACTACGGCCGCCCGTCGCAGGCCATTGGCCGCGCGGCCCGTGCAATGACCCGCATCATGCCCGATTCCGTCGAGGAATTCACCATCATCCCGGTCGAGAACGGCACGCCCATGTCCGCGATCACCTTGCAGCGCAGCGATCTGGAAAACCTTGAAAACGACGCAGCGGTCGAAATGCTCGCCCGCACGGCAATCACCGACGCCTATGGCAAGGCCCCTGCCCCGGACATCCAGGTGACGCCGAAATTCACCTGGGCGCTGACCTCGTATTACGAATATTCATCGTTCGACCCCGACGATCCGCTGCGCGTCGACGTCGGCGCCCAGATCGGGGGTACATGGCAGATCACGCCCCAGCTTGAACTGTCCGGCGCCCTGCGCAAGCGCGTGATCGGCAACATCCAGGACATCGACCGCGTTTCGCCGTCCGAACTGCCCCGCGTGCGCACCGACCTGCCGTTCTATGCCCAGAATGGCGATCCCAAGATCAGTAACCTGATCCTTTCCTATTACGGTCGTCCCGGCCCCGATCTGTATGGCCGGGTTTCGGCGGGCTACCTCGAAGCGATGTATGCGGGGATCTCTGGCGAGCTTTTGTGGAAACCCGTCGGCAGCGCGCTTGCGCTCGGGGCCGAACTGAACTTTGTGCGCCGTCGCGACTACGACCAGATGTTCGGCCTGATGAGCAACACCACCGAAGAGCCCGATAACGACACCACCCGCGAGATCCCCGATTTCAACGGCCATGTGTCGGCCTATTACGATTTCGGCGGTGGCTACCAGGGTCAGATGGACGTGGGGCGCTATCTTGCCGGTGACTGGGGCACCACACTGACGGTGGGACGCGAGTTTGCCAACGGCTGGAGATTCGGCGCCTTCGCCACCTTTACCAACGTGTCCAGCGACGACTTCGGCGAGGGCTCGTTCGACAAGGGCATCTCGCTCAGCATTCCGGTCAGTGTCGGGCTGGGCACCCCGTCGCGCCGTGTGGAAACCACGGTCATCCGCCCGATCACCCGCGACGGCGGGGCGCGTCTGGGCGTTCCGGGGCGTCTGTATAATAATGTCCGCACCTGGCATGAGCCGGAAATAGCCGATAGCTGGGGAAGGTTCTGGAGATGATACGCCGCACCGCGCTTGCCGCCGCAGCCCTTCTGGGAATTGCCGCCTGCAGCAACGATCCCGAATATCTAAGCCCGATCGACACGATCTATGCGGTGCTTTTCGGCGGCAAGGCCGAGCCATCGCCGATCAGCCCCGAGCAGATCGTGCGCACGCTCGGCAGCACCGACCTTCCGGTAATTTTCTTCGCGATGCCGGAACGCGAAACCCAGTCCCTGCTGCTGAAGATCGAGCAGAACGGCCCCTATGCAACCTATGGCAACCCCAGCCGACAGTCGGTTGTGCTGCGAAACGGCATGATTACCGGCACGCGCGGGCTGAGCGGCGACCTCATGTCCACCGACGAGGGCCCGCTGCTGGACCTTGTCCGCGCCCGCCGGGCCGGAACGGCGATCTACATCCAGCGCTGGCTGACCCCCGAGGATGTCACCCGCGTCACAACCTACCGCTGCGGCATCGAACCGGACAAACCGGTCGATGTGGCGCTGGGACTCGTGCGATCGGCCGCCAGGGAAATCATCGCCGCCTGCGAAAGCCCGGACGGCCCGCCGTTTGTCGATTACTATGTGGTGGACGGCGCCGGCGAAATCCTTGCGTCACGCCAATGGCTTGGGCCCAACATCGGCTACGCCGCGATGCACCGGCTGCGGCGCTGATCCTCAGTGTAGCGAAAGTCGCCGCAGCACCGTCGCCAGCATGATGCGCGCGTCGTAACACAGCGTGCGCCTGCGCTGATAGACAAGGTCCAGCGCCGCCTTGCGCGGAATGCAGCGGCGGCAATAGATTTCTTCGGTTTCATCCTTGCTGGCGCAGGGCGCAAGAAGCCGTTCTTCGGTACGGTGAAACACCAGCGTCGCAAGCCCGGTGACACCCGGACGCGAGCGAAGCACCCTGGCATAGATCTCGGGATGGGTTTCGGTGTAGCGCCGCAACGGCGGGCGCGGCCCGACAAAGCTGATGTCGCCTGTCAGGATGTTCCACAGCTGCGGAATTTCGTCCAGACGGTAGCGCCGCATGAACCGCCCGGTGCGGGTGACGCGGCTGGACTTGTCGCCGCCCGAAACGCCCCGGTCATCGGCATCCGCGCGCATGGTGCGGAACTTCCACAGGGTGAATCCCTCGTCCATGCTGCGCATCCGTTCGGACAGGTACAGCACCGGGCGCCCGTCCAGCAGAAGGATGGCCAGCGCCAGCGCCACCACCACCGGCAGCAGCAGCACGATCAGAACAAGCGAAACGATGATGTCGAAAACACGCTTCGCGGGCGTCACCACAACTCTCCACGAGAAATACCGGCTGATCCTTGCTGATCCGTGCTGCGTTGCGCCTTCGGGGCCACTGTCACCGTCCACTTGAGGTTTTCCATCGACAACACGCTGTCTATCATGATCTGCAACGGCTAAGAAAGCCATTGCCACGTCTCAGACTCTTCCGGGGGACCTCGACTTGTTCCGATCACGTTCGATTCTTGCTGCCTGCGCGGCGGTTTTCCTTGTCGCCGGGTGCGGGATCACCCCCCGCGGCGCTGCGCTGCAATCCGAAGTGCTGAGGGAATCCGCGCGATCTGCCCCCAGTTTCGAAGTCATTCCCGTGACCCGCGCGAACATGCCGCTTATCGCGTCCTGGCCGGTGACCGGGCGGGAAAACCCGCACGGCTGGCCGGGCACCTCGAACGGATCGAACGTCAACGTGATCAAGACCGGCGACAAGGTCGACATCATCATCTGGGACAGTCAGGAAAATTCGTTGCTTACCAGCCAGGCGGAAAAAGCTGCTCCGCTGACCGGCATCGAGGTGGGCGCCAACGGGTCCGTCTTTGTGCCCTACGTCGGCCAGGTATTCATCCGGGGCATGACGCCGGAAATGGCCCGCGGCAAGATCCAGGACGAACTGATCCAGATCGCCCCGTCGGCGCAGGTTCAGCTCAGCCTGACGCAGGGACGCGCCAATTCGGTCGAACTGGTCGGTGGCGTCGATGCGCCCGGCACCTTTCCGATGCCGTCGCGCAACTACAAGGTGCTGGGCCTGATCGCCGATGGCGGCGGCATCGTGCCGACCCTGCGCAACCCGCGCGTGCGGCTGATCCGAAGCGGCACCACCTATGAAACCTCAGCCGACACCCTGCTTCAGAACGGCCAGCGCAACGCGTTGCTGCTGCCCGGCGACACGGTGATCGTTCAGGAAGACAAGCACAGCTTCACCGCGCTGGGGGCTGCCGGCAGCGAGGATCTGGTCTATTTTCCCAAGGACGATCTGTCCGCGATGGAAGCCGTCACGCTGATGGGGGGCCTTCAGGATTACCGCGCCGATCCCAAGGGCGTGCTGGTGCTGCGCGAATATCCCGTGCGGCATCTGCGTTCGGACGGCAGCGCGCCGTCGATGCAGCAGGTGGTGTTTACCTTCGATCTGACCTCGGCGGACGGGCTGTTCGCGGCACGGCAGTTCCGGATCAATCCGCAGGACACCGTCCTTGCAACGGAATCCCCGATTCCGCAGGCGCAGGCGATCTTCAGCCTCTTTGGAACGGCGTTCGGTCTGACCCGCCAGGTTCAAACCATCCAGAACTGATCGACTGCCATCATTTCAATCATCGGGGCGCGTCGAAAGATGCGCCCCGTTTTCGTTTCCAACGCCGGATCGCGCTGGCTCGGCACCCCGAAAGTGACTGCAAGCGCAGCCGGTCCATCAGGACCCGGGCGCGACCGACGCCAGGTAGGCGTAAACGTCCGGTGCGCCTTTGCGCAGTTTGAACGTCATGCCGGACCGCGCCCCGCCATCCTCAAGATACTCTTTCAGGAACGATGTCGGGTCGACGACATATTGCTCGAAGCTCGCTTCGTCCCAGATCAGGCCCTTTTCGCCGGCGGCCACCAGCGAGTCCTTGTAACGCTCGAAATCCGGGGCCGATCCGGCCTTCCGGCCGATCACGCCGAACAGGTTCGGCCCGGTCTTGCCGCCCTTGACAATCGCCTCTCCGTCCGGCGCGACGATCGAATGGCACGACCGGCAGCGTTTCTTGAAAAGATCTTCTCCCTCGGCCACGTCCTGCGCCTGAGCGGCGGTTCCGGCAAGAAGCGCTGCGGCAAACACCGTGGCTATCCTGAAAGTCATGTGATGTCTCCTGTGACGAGTTTTCAGCGGTCAAGCTAGCCGAAGGGAACAGCCGCAACAATGGGGCGACCCGCCGCATGCGACCAATTGCCAGCAGCGGCTTGACCTTGCCTGACGCACCGGAGAAACAGACGCGATGACCGACCTTATCCCCGCATGGATCGACGGCACCCTTACGCCGGTCGAAAAACTTGATGCGCATCTGCGTGGCCTGCGACACAAGGCGGTCTCGGTCTTCGTGATGCGTGGCGGCGACACTCTGCTGCAACGCCGGGCGCTGGGAAAATACCACACGCCCGGCCTGTGGGCGAACACCTGCTGCACCCATCCGCACTGGGGCGAGGCGCCGCTGGACTGCGCGACTCGGCGGCTGAGGCAAGAACTGGGGATGACGGGGCTGGTCCTCACGCACAAAGGGCAGGTGGAATACCGCGCCGATGTGGGCGGGGGCATGATCGAACACGAACGCGTCGACATCTTTACCGCGGTTGCGCCGCCGGGGCCGGGCCCCGCGCCCGACCCGGCCGAGGTGATGGACACGCGCTGGCAATCCCTTGCCAGCCTGCGCGCCGACATCGCCGCGCAGCCCGAGCGGTTCACCCCGTGGCTGCGCATCTATCTGGACCGGCACGCGGACCAGATCTTCAGCGCCGCTTCCTGAGATAGACGTAGTAGGCGCCGCCGCCGCCGTGCCTGTTATGCGCTTCGGACACCTGAAGCACCGCCTGCGCCACCGGCGGCAGCCGAAGCCACTGTGGCACTTGCGTTTTCAGCACACCGCGACGGCGCGGCATCGGGTCGTGCGGGTCCTCACGCAGGCCCTTGCCGGTAATCACCAGCACCAGCCGCAGGGCGCGGGTCTGCGACGTCAGGATGAATCGCACCAGTTCCGGATGCGCCTGATCCAGCGTCATCCCGTGCAGATCAAGCCGCGCCTCGGGCGCAAGCTTGCCGCGTTTCATCGTCTTGAATGCCCTGGCATCCATGTTCAGCGGCGCGCTACGCAGCCGGTCCGATGTCGTGCCGCGAAAATCATGATGTTCGGGGACCTTTCCAGCCCGGTCGCCAAGCGAGAAATCGGGAAGGGGGGCCGGCGTCGCCTTGCCCTTGAGTTCCGGAGCGGGCGGCTTCGGGGTCTCGTCCTTGCGGCGCACGCGCCCCGGAAGCCGGTCGGCGGATCGCGCCACGAGGTTCCATAACTCAAGCTCATCGGGCCGGATGCGGCGGCGGCTCACTGGATCATATCCGGCAACAGGGCGTAGGCGCGCTGGATCGGCATCAGCACAACCATACGACCCGGATCCTTGATCGTGCCGGCCATTTGCCCCGCCGCATCGCCGGTCCCGAAAAAGATGTCCGCCCGCTGCGCGCCCTTGATCGCGGACCCGGTGTCCTGCGCGACCATCAGCCGGTGCAGCGGCGCGCTGCCTGCCTTTTCGATCCAGACCGGCGCGCCTAGCGGCGTGTACGCCGGGTCGACGGCGATCGACCGCATCGTGGTGATCGACCGGTTCATCGCGCCCAGTGGCCCCTTGTCGGCGGGAACCTCGGTCACGTTGCGAAAGAACACATAGGCGGGGTTGGTATACAGCAGTTCCCGCCCCGCAAAGGGGTTGGACCGAACCCAGGCCTTGATCCGCTGGGCCGACACCTCATGCGCCGAAAACGTGCCGCGCCGGATCAGTTCCTGACCGATCGACCGATAGGGCTGCCCGTTGGCGCCCGCGTAGCCCACCCGCAGGTGCCGCCCGTCCGGCAGACGAATGCGGCCCGACCCCTGAATTTGCAGAAAAAACAGCTCAACCGGATCGTCGACCCAGGCGATTTCCAGCCCGCGCCCCGCCATCACACCCGAAACAAGGATTTCACGCCGCGACAGCCAGGGGCGTTGCACCTCCGCCTCGGGCGGCATCCGGTAGACCGGGTAGCGAAACCGCGGGGTTTCCATCAGCGCGCCGTCAAGCTCGGGTTCGAAATAGCCGGTGAACAGGCCGGGGGCGCCGTCGGAAATCAGCACCGGGCGAAAGAACAGCTCGAAGAACGCTCTTGCGTCGCTGGTTTCACGCGCGACATTGCACAGGCTGCGCCAGTCGGGATCGTCCATGTCGCCGCAGGTATCGCGGTATACCGAAAGGGCCGCCGCGTGGTCATCCCCCGCCCAGCCGTCCAGATCCGCAAAATCGAGGATCTGATATGTGGTTTCGGAGTCCGCCGCGCTCATGCTGCCTGCCGTTGCCTGTGCGAATGCCAGTCCGGCAAGAAGGGCGGCCCGGATCGCCCGTCTCATGTTTATTCGTCGGTTGCCACCAGTTGCCAGTTTGGATCGTCGACGCCCATCTTGCGCGCGTAGGTCCAGACGTCCTTTTGTTTTTTCACCGCGCTCGCGCTGCCCTCGATGATCTCGCCGTTGGCATTCTTCACCACCTGCGTCAGTTCGCCGACGTATTTCACCGTGATTTCGGCCAGCCGCTCGCCTTCGTCAAAAGTGGCGTCCACCAGGGCCATTTCGCGCACGCCGACAAACGTCGCCTCGATGGTCAGACCCTGCTGGCGGCGCTGTTCGATCACCGTCTCAAAGCTTTCATAGACTTCCGGGGCAAGAAGATCGCGCAGATCCTCGATCTGGCCATTGTCGAAACCCATCAGGATCATCTCATAGGCGCCCCGCGCGCCCCCGAGAAATTCACCGACGTTGAACGACGGCTCGGCCCGTTTCATCAGCGCGAGCGCCTCGGCGGCGGGGCTGTTTTCGGGAACGTGGTCGGTGATGTCGCGATCGGGGCCGCCCTCAATCACCTCGAATTCGTGGCGGGGCGTGTCGCTGCGCGTCGGCGCGGGCGCGCGGGGCTTTTCGAACCCGTCGCGGGTGCCCAGCACGCTGCGCAGCCTCAGGATCAGGAATATGGCGATCCCGGCAAGAACCAGAAGCTGGACTATCGGCGTGTTCATTGGCACCTCATTCGGGGTCAATCATGGAATTTCATCGGTTCACACCTATGTAGGTGCTGGGTCGCGGCAAGTCTACCGGCGCCCGAGACGAAGGGAGACCGCCCATGTGGCTTTTTCTGGCATTTCTGATGGTGCCCCTGATCGAAATCGGACTGTTTATCCAGATCGGGGGGGTGATCGGCCTGTGGCCGACCCTGGCGATCGTGGTCATCACGGCAGTCATCGGCACCTCACTTGTGCGCTCGCAAGGGCTGCGCGCGCTTGGCGAATTGCAGGGATCGTTCTCGCGGCTGGAGGATCCGACAACCCCGCTGGCCCACGGCGCGATGATCCTGCTCGCGGGCGCGCTGCTGCTGACACCGGGTTTCTTCACCGACGCCTGCGGGTTCGCCTTGCTGGTTCCCGGCGTGCGGCTGGCGGTGATGCGGCAGGTCGCGTCGCGGGTCAGCGTGACGCGCTTTGAAATGGGCGCGCGGCAATCCCGCCCGCACCCGACACCGGGCCCGCGCCGCCCCGGTCAGGGCGACGTGATCGACGGTGATTACACCGAGGTTCCGCCGAAAAAGCAGCCCAATCACCCCGGATCCGGCTGGACCAAACACTGACGAAGCATTGAGACGGGCCAACGGGCCTGCTATTGCAAGGCAAAGCTATTCCGAGGAGAGGAATGAAGATGGCTGAGACCCAGCAGGAAAACCAGAACGGCCAGGCGGGCACTGCCGCCCCCAGCCCGGTCAAGATGAACGTGCTTGCGCAGTTCGTGCGGGACATGTCGTTTGAAAACATTCTGGCGCAGAAGGGCAGCACCGGCGAAGTGCAGCCCGATGTGCAGGTCCAGGTGAACCTGGATGCCAAGAAGCGCAACGTCGAGCACCAGTTCGAGGTGGTCATCAAGCTCAAGGTCGAATCCAAGTCCAAGGGCACGTCCGACACGCTGTTCATCCTCGAAATGGATTACGCCGGCGTCTTTCACATCGAAAACGTGCCCGAAGACCAGATGCATCCGTTCCTGCTGATCGAATGCCCGCGGATGTTGTTCCCGTTTGCACGTCGGATCATTTCGGACGTGACCCGCGATGGGGGTTTCCCGCCGCTGAACCTGGAAATGATTGATTTCGTGGCACTTTATCGCAACGAAATCGCGCGGCGTCAGCAAGCGAACGCGTCCGGCGAAACCAAGCTGGACGCCTGACCGCTCAGCGCGACCAGAGCGCGCTGTCACCCAGATTTGCGACAAAGGCGGCATGAGCCGCCTTTTCTGCGTCCGACAGGCGCGAAGGCAGCGGCGTCGGGCGCCGTGTCGGGCGCCAGTCGTCATCAGTCGCGCCGTCGTTGCCCGATTGGCGCACCGGACTAAGCACCAGATCGGGTTGTTTGCCCCCGATCAGTTCCAGATACACCTCGGCCAGAATTTCGGAATCCAAAAGCGCGCCATGCAGGGTGCGTGCGCCATTGTCGATATTGAACCTGCGACACAATGCGTCCAGAGACGCAGGAGAGCCGGGAAATTTTCTCCGAGCGATTTCCAGCGTGTCGATGGCGCAATCCTTTGGCAGCAGAGGGCGCCCGGCCCATTTCAGCTCGGCATTCAGAAATTTGACGTCAAAGCTGGCGTTGTGGATGACCAGCCTGGACTCCCCGATGAACGCGAGAAAATCGTCGGCGACACTGGCAAATACCGGCTTGTCCCGCAGGAAATCATCGCCCAGCCCGTGCACTTCGAACGCGCCCTGGGGCATTGATCGTTCGGGATTGATGTATTGATGATAGGTCTTGCCCGTGGCGACGTGGTTGAACAGTTCGACAGCCCCGATTTCCACGATCCGGTCGCCGGTTTCGGGTTCGAACCCCGTGGTTTCGGTGTCGAGAACGACCTCACGCATCAATTTTGTCCTTTATAGCTCGCACGATGGCACGCACCTGCGCACGGGCATGGTCCAGCGTATCGGTGTCTATCACATAATCCGAGCGCGCGCATTTTTCATCGTTCGGCATCTGCCGCGACAGAATGCGTTCAAGGTCCGCGGCGGTCATGGTGCCGCGCGCCAGCACGCGGCGACGCTGCTCATCGCCGGGAATGCGCACACAGGCGACCGCGTCCATCTCGGCGCAGGCGCCGGTTTCGTACAGCAGCGGGATGTCGAAAACACCGATAAGATCGGTGCAGGATTGCGCGAATATCTCGCGATCCTGGCCGACCAGCGGGTGAACAACCGCCTCGATAAGGGGCAGGGCGGTCTTGTCGGTTGCGATGATCTCGCGCAGCCGATCACGCGATACCGCATTATTTGCGATGGCGTCCGGGAAAATTTCCCGGATGGGCCCGACCGCCTTGCCGCCCTGCGCATAAAGCCGGTGTACAGCGGCATCCGCGTCCCAAACCGCGCATCCCTCATCCGCAAACATCAGCGCGGTGGTCGATTTCCCCATCCCGATAGATCCGGTCAGGCCAAGACGGAACAGCATCACAGGATGGCGCCGCGCGTGGCCTCGTTGATGTCAGGGCGCTGCCCGAACCAACGCTCGAACCCCGGCACCGCCTGATGGATCAGCATTCCAAGCCCATCGACACAGGTACAGCCATGCTCGGCCGCAACTTTCAACAACCGGGTCTGAAGCGGCGTATAGACAAGGTCCGTCACAACGGTTCCCTTGCGCAGCCCGTCCAGCGGCACCCGCAATTCCGGCTTGCCGACCATTCCAAGCGACGTCGAATTCACCACCAGCGCCGCATCGTCGAGTACGTTACCCGCCTGCACCCATTCGACAACGGTGATCCGGTTTCCAAATTCCGCGCGAAGCGCATCCGCGCGAAGGCGGGTGCGATTGGTCAGCCGGATTTCAGGCGCCCCAAGTTCAAGCAGCGAGGCCACGACCGCGCGCGCAGCACCTCCGGCGCCCAGCACAACCGCCGGCCCGGCCTTGGCATCCCAACCGGGGGCGCCCTGTCTCAGGTTTTCGATGAAACCGTAACCGTCTGTGTTGTCGGCGTGAATCCGGCCATCAGCGCGGAATATGATGGTGTTGGCGGCGCCGATCAGCGTGGCGCGATCCGACACCAGATCGGCGATCTCGATCACCCGTTCCTTGTAAGGAATGGTGATGTTAACGCCAACGAAACCCAGCTTGGGCAACATCCTCAGAGCGTCTTCAAACACATCGGCCGCGATTTCCAACGGGACATAATGACCGGGCAGGCCATGGGTCTTCAGCCAATGGCCATGCAGGCGGGGCGACCTGGAATGTCCGACGGGCGCGCCAATAACGCCGGCAAGCGGAATGGAAGGTACTGTCATGATGCGATGATCCCCCGGTCGGTGAGAAAGGCAAGCAGTTCCAGCAAGGGCAGGCCAAGGACAGTGAAATGATCGCCGTCGATACGGGAAAACAGACGCACGCCTTCCTCCTCAAGCTTGTAGCCGCCAACGGAATGACGCAGGCTGTCCCAGTTCCGTGCAATGTAATCATCCAGATAGCTGTCTGAAAACGCGCGCATTTGCAACCGTGCGACGCCGACGTGCCGCCAGACCGGCTTGCTATCCCGATAGATCACCGCCGCCGACAGAAGCTGATGGCGCTGGCCTCGCAGTTTATGCAACTGGGACCGCGCGTCTTCTGGCGTTTTAGGCTTGGCAAAGATCTCGGTCCCCATCGCAAGGATCTGGTCGCAGCCCAGGACAAAGGCGTCCGGCGCCTTGGACGAAATCTTCCGCGCCTTGTATTCGGCAAGCGCGTCGGCCTGATCGCGCGGCAAGGCCCCCTCTGCCGCGAGTGAGTCGCGGATTGCCGATTCGTCGATCCGCGCGGGATCAATACGGTGCGGAACCCCAGCGTTGCGCAACAACTGGGCCCGAATTTCCGAGCCGGACGCAAGGATGAGCTTCGTGGTCATGTGGACAACCCTGTCGAAATGTCATGAATCTCGTGCGGGACCGTTCTGGGGAAAACCAGCGCGACAATCAAGGCAGGGGAAAAGTCGCGGGTCCCCACACCGCACCCGGCCGAGTCTTCCGCTTGTGAACAAGGATAACTCCGATCGGTGGATGAGTCTGCTTCGTGAAAGTTTTCCCAAGTTTCTCAACTGGCGTAAAATCAGCACCAAACCCCATGTATAGTGCAAGTTCGGGAAATGTTACGTCGAAGCTGCCACAAGCCATGCACCGAATTATCCACAGGGTGACGACAGAGGGAAAACTCTGGGATGGCGTGATAATCCACCGGAACTGCCGCCCCTTACATCAAAATCATCCTTACATTCTTTCTTAGTTATTTTCAGGGCGGCCCAGACCAACCCCCGCTCAACGCGAAGATTGACTCCTGTGCCTTGGATCATTAAATCACCATCTCAAGCCCGTCCGGGCCATGAGTTTCCCGAAGATTATATGAATGTGTGGCCGGCCGTCCGGCCTGGAAGGATTTGCGATGAGCGTTGAAAAGCTCCATCTCTCGGATCTCAAGGCGCAAAGCCCCAAAGATTTGCTCTCCATGGCCGAGGAGCTCGAGATCGAGAACGCCTCGACCATGCGCAAAGGCGAGATGATGTTCCAGATCCTGCGGGAGCGGGCCGATGAAGACTGGCAGATCTTCGGCGACGGTGTGCTCGAGGTGCTTCAGGACGGTTTCGGCTTCATGCGCTCGCCCGAGGCGAACTATCTACCGGGCCCCGACGATATTTATGTCTCTCCCGACATGATCCGAAAATACGCGCTGCGCACTGGCGATACCGTCGATGGCGAAATGAAGGCGCCGGACAATGACGAGCGCTATTTCGCCTTGGTCGATGTGACGAGCATCAACTTCGAGGACCCCGAAAAAGCGCGTCACAAGATCGCCTTTGACAACCTGACGCCGCTCTATCCCGACGAGCGATTGACGATGGAGATCGAGGACCCGACGATCAAGGATCGGTCGGCGCGCATTATTGATCTGGTCTCACCGATCGGTAAGGGGCAGCGTTCGCTGATCGTGGCTCCGCCGCGAACCGGCAAGACGGTGCTGTTGCAAAACATCGCCAACAGTATCGAAAAGAACCATCCTGAATGCTATCTGATCGTGCTTCTGATCGACGAACGACCCGAAGAAGTCACGGACATGCAGCGATCGGTGAAGGGTGAGGTCATCTCCTCGACATTCGACGAACCCGCGACGCGACACGTTGCGGTGTCGGAGATGGTGATTGAAAAAGCCAAGCGTCTGGTCGAACATAAACGAGATGTTGTTATCCTTCTGGATTCGATCACACGACTTGGTAGAGCATTCAACACAGTGGTGCCGAGCTCGGGGAAGGTGTTGACCGGCGGTGTCGATGCCAATGCCTTGCAAAGGCCCAAGCGATTCTTTGGTGCCGCGCGGAACATCGAAGAGGGCGGTTCACTGACGATCATTGCAACCGCCCTGATCGACACCGGCAGCCGGATGGATGAAGTGATCTTCGAAGAATTCAAGGGCACTGGGAACTCGGAAATCGTTCTTGATCGCAAGATCGCTGACAAGCGGGTCTATCCGGCGCTTGACATCCTCAAATCCGGGACGCGGAAAGAGGATCTTCTTGTCGACAAGATTGATCTGCAGAAAACTTTTGTGCTGCGGCGTATCCTCAACCCCATGGGGACGACCGACGCTATCGAGTTTCTCCTTTCCAAGCTTAAGCAGACCAAGACGAACTCTGAATTTTTCGATTCGATGAACAGCTAAGCGCCGCCTGGAGGCACGTTTGGACACCATCTTCGCTCTGGCAAGCGCGCCCGGAAAGGCCGGGGTCGCGGTGATCCGCATATCCGGACCGCTTTCGTGGGAAGCTGTTCGCCTGTTGGTCGGCGTGATCCCCCAACCACGGCAATCGACGCTTCGAAAGCTTCGCGATCCCGACGGCGAAATCCTCGATGAAGCCCTGGTTTTGGTATTCGATCAAGGTGCCAGTTTCACGGGTGAGCGAGTCGCCGAGCTTCATCTGCATGGCAGCATCGCGATTCAACGGGCTGTCCTGCGCGTGCTGGAAGGGATCGCGGGGCTGCGTATGGCAGAGGCCGGTGAATTCACGCGTCGGGCGCTGGAAAATGATTGCCTGGACCTGACCCAGGTTGAAGCCCTGTCCGATCTGATCGAAGCTGAAACCGAAAGCCAGAGAATCCAGGCCTTGCGCGTTTTCTCTGGGGCTCTCGGAAAGCGGATCGAAAGTTGGCGGCGCATGCTGATCGAAGCGGCCGCTCTTCTTGAAGCCACCATAGATTTCGCTGATGAGGAGGTTCCGGTCGATGTGACCGGAGACGTTCTTGCGCGGATCACCGCCGTGATCAGTGCGGTTGGTCGGGAAATTGACGGTATGAACGCCGCGGAACGTATTCGGACTGGTTTCGAAGTCGCTATTCTTGGGGCACCCAACGTGGGGAAATCCAGTCTTTTGAACGCACTGGCGGGGCGTGACGCTGCAATTACGTCTGACATCGCGGGAACCACGCGTGATGTGATCGAAGTGCGGATGGACATTCAGGGTCTGCCGGTGACGCTTCTCGATACAGCCGGACTCCGAGAAACACAGGATCCGATTGAAAAAATTGGGATAAGTCGGGCTCTTCAACGTGCGTCGCTCTCCGACTTGCGTGTGGTGCTGGTTGATGAACACGGTATTCCTGACGTTCCGCTGGGCGATTCTGATTTGATCCTCACAACAAAAGCTGACCTCACCGGGGATGCGTCCGGGATATCGGCGTATACAGGTCAGGGACTCGATCACCTGCTTTCTGAAATAGGGCACCGTCTTTCCGCAATCATCCAAGGGGCCGGTCTTGCGACACGAGAGCGTCATCGTGTTGCTTTCTTTGATGGCCGTGAGTCGCTGGAACGGAGTATCCAGCTCCTCAACCGCGGGCCGGGCTTTTATGATCTGGCCGCAGAAGAAATCCGGGCGGCAATTCGCGCACTGGAGATTCTGGTTGGTCGCATAGATGTCGAAAATCTGTTAGATGAGATCTTCTCAACATTTTGCATCGGCAAGTAAGGAGTGTTTCACGTGAAACATCGAGATTTTGATGTCATCGTTGTTGGCGGTGGACACGCCGGAGCCGAGGCTGCTGCGGCCTCGGCCAGAAGCGGTGCTGTGACCGCTCTAATCACCCTTTCGGAGGCTGGAATCGGAGTAATGTCCTGTAACCCCGCGATTGGGGGTCTCGGTAAGGGGCACCTGGTTCGCGAAATCGATGCGATGGACGGGGTGATGGGGCGTATCGCCGATCAGGCGGGTATTCAGTTTCGGCTTTTGAATCGCCGGAAAGGGCCGGCCGTTCAGGGACCCCGCGCTCAGGCTGACCGAAAGATATACCGCCGCGGCATGCAACGCGAGATGCGCGAAACGCCGAACCTTTCAGTTTTGGTCGGCGAAGTGGTGGATCTGGTGGTGACGGGGGATAGGGTCGGCGGGGTGGTTCTCTCCGGTGATATTACCCTGCGCGCTGGTTCTGTCGTTCTGACCACCGGAACGTTTCTTCGAGGCGTAATTCATATCGGTGACCAGTGCCAGCCAGGGGGAAGGATGGGGGACCGTCCTTCCATACGTCTTGCCGAGCGTATTGACGGTTTGGGTTTGGATCTTGGACGTCTTAAAACGGGCACGCCGCCACGGTTGGACGGACGGACGATCGACTGGAGCGTTATTGACGCTCAGCCCGGTGACGACGATCCTGTGATGTTCTCTTTCATGTCTTCTCGACCTTTCGCGCGGCAGGTCAGCTGCGGTATTACCCACACCAACGAGAGAACCCACGACGTTATCAGAAATAACCTAGGCAAGTCAGCGATGTATGGCGGGCACATTGACGGCATCGGGCCGCGTTATTGTCCGTCTATCGAAGACAAAGTTGTTCGTTTCTCTGAGAAAACCTCTCATCAAATCTTTCTAGAGCCCGAGGGCCTTGACGACACGACCATATATCCCAACGGAATTTCGACTTCCTTACCCAGAGACGTGCAAGAGGAGTACGTCAGATCGATCTCTGGGTTGAATGACGTGAAAATCGTGCAGCCGGGATATGCAATCGAATACGACTACGTCGATCCCAGGTCATTGGACTTGAGGCTTGGCGTTAGAAATATCACGGGTTTGTTCCTTGCGGGGCAAATCAACGGCACAACCGGATATGAAGAAGCGGCCGCCCAGGGTCTGACGGCGGGCCTGAACGCTGCTCGGGAAGCACTCGGGTTGACGCCGGTTCTCTTTTCTCGCGCCGACTCATATATCGGAGTGATGGTCGATGATTTGACTACAAGGGGTGTGACCGAACCTTATAGAATGTTCACGTCGAGGGCGGAGTTCCGACTCTCTCTTCGTGCAGACAACGCGGACCAACGGTTAACACCTCGGGCTATCAGCCTAGGCTGCGTTTCCGAGGCGCGGCAGCAGGCATTCAACGAAAAGCAAGACCGTTTGAACACGGGCCGTGATCGGTTATCGCACCGCATGTTTTCTTCGAAAGAGATCGCCCGGTTGGGGGTCAAGACATCGACCGATGGCCAAAAGCGCAGCGGGATGCATCTACTATCATTTCCTGACATGAGTCTTTCGAAACTTTCCGCTATCTTCCCTGAGTTTTCCGACATTCCGACGGAAATTGGCGCACAGCTTGAACGGGACGCGCTATACGCAAACTACATTCAGCGCCAGGAGCGTGATGTAGCAGCTCTTCGCCGAGATGAAGCGTTGGAAATCCCATCCAGCGTGGATTTTTCCAAGATCGAGGGGGTTTCCTTTGAGCTAAAGCAGAAGCTGTCTAAGGCACGCCCGAAAAACCTGGCTCAGGCGGCGAAAATTGAGGGGATGACCCCGGCTGCCTTGTCTCTTCTTCTTCTCAGGATCCGGAAACTTAGCCAGGTTCGTAGCGCATGACGGATCGGCATTGGGCATTTCCCGATCTCACTGTTTCACGTGAAACAACTGAAAAGCTCTCGCATCTTGTCGATATGCTTCGGAAGTGGTCGCCAAAGATCAACCTAGTGGCGCAATCGACGTTGGAAAATGCGTGGACACGTCATATTCTGGACTCCGTTCAGGCATTTGACGTCGTCAACCCGAAGACGGGCCACTGGGTAGATTTTGGATCCGGCGGAGGCTTTCCGGGGCTGGTGGTGGCTATCCTGGCTCAGGAGTGTTCCCCCGGTGTGAAAGTCACGCTGGTTGAAAGCGATCAGAGAAAGTGCGTATTCCTGAAAGCTGTGCTTCGGGAGGTCAGAACGAAGGCGGATGTCCTGCCCGCGCGCATCGAAAGCCTCGACCCTCTTGCCGCGACTTACGTCAGTGCGCGCGCGCTTGCAGGGTTGTCAACGCTGCTCACCTACGCAAAACATCATCTCTCCGACGACGGCGTTGCTGTATTTCTGAAAGGCGCTGAGTGGAAAAAAGAAGTCGCTACCGCTCGGGAATCGTGGAACTTCACTTGCAACCCGCGTACAAGCGTAACTGACCCCAACGCTGTTGTCCTGACTATCGGAGCACTGACCCATGTCTGATCCGTCGCGGCCCGTTGGCCCAAAAATCATCGCGATTGCGAACCAGAAGGGAGGGGTCGGCAAGACCACAACCACGATCAATCTCGGAGCCGCACTGGCGGAGCGGGGGTTGAAGGTGCTGGTCGTCGACCTGGATCCTCAGGGAAACTCATCGACGGGGCTTGGCATAGAACCTGAATATCGGTCGCATACCACATATGACCTGCTCGTTGATGAGATTCCGTTGAAAGACGTGATCCTTGGCACCCAGCAAACAAATATGCATCTTATCCCGGCAACGGTCGATCTCAGCTCGGCGGACATCGAGCTTTTCTCCAACGAAAAGCGCAGCTTCCTGCTGCATGACGCGCTTCGTCAGCCTGAGATGAGTGATTTCGGCTTTGACTACATCTTGGTCGATTGTCCTCCATCGCTGAATCTTCTGACCGTCAACGCGATGGTTGCGGCGCATTCTGTGCTTGTCCCGTTGCAGAGCGAATTTTTCGCGCTCGAAGGGCTGTCTCAGCTGATGCTCACGGTCCGGGAGGTGCGCCAATCCGCCAACCCGGATCTTCGGATCGAAGGCGTGTTGCTGACGATGTACGATGCCCGGAACAACCTGTCCAAACAGGTTGAAGACGACGCGCGCTCAAATCTTGGCGATCTGGTTTTCACCACGGTCATACCGCGCAATGTTCGTGTAAGTGAGGCGCCGTCCTATGCGTTGCCTGTTCTGAGTTACGACAGTCAGTCCAAGGGCGCGATTGCCTATCGTGCTTTGGCGGACGAATTTCTGAAAAAGAACGCGCGGCTGGCGGCCTGACAGGCGCCGTCTTGAAGGTCAGAGAAAAAGAAAGAGCAGAGATGGCAGAGAAAAAGGAACAGCGCAGGGGGCTTGGCCGCGGCCTTTCGGCCTTGATGTCGGATGTCGAAATTTCCCCCGGTCGTTCAGAGATCGACAACGCTCCAAAATCTCCGGATCGACTGATTCCGATCGAGCGTATCATTCCCAACAAGGACCAACCCCGCCGGACATTCACTGATGCTCAGCTTGGCGAATTGTCGGAGTCGATCAAGGCCAAGGGTATCATCCAACCGTTGATCGTGCGCATCGCGCCGACGGACCCTGACAAATTCGAAATCGTTGCGGGTGAACGGCGTTGGCGCGCGGCGCAGCTGGCGCAGATACACGAAATTCCCGTCCTTGTCCGTGACCTGGATGACCAGGAAACCCTGGAAATCGCGATCATCGAAAACATCCAGCGGGCAGATCTCAACGCCATCGAAGAGGCTGCGGGCTACAAGGCCCTGATGGATCGATTCGGTCATACGCAGGAAAAAATCGCCGAGGCACTTGGCAAAAGCCGATCTCATATCGCCAATCTTCTTCGCCTGCTCAACCTGCCCGTTCCGGTTCAGGAACACGTCCGCAACGGGGAGCTATCGGCGGGTCACGCCAGAACGCTCGTGACGTCCCGCGATCCCGAACGTATGGCGGTGGAAATTATCCACAAAAAGCTTTCGGTCCGTCAGGCCGAAGCACTTTTGCGCACGGAAAACCAGCCAGATCGCCCCAAGGTATCGCCGCAGCCGCGCATCGCAGAAGTCGAAAAAGACGCGGACACCCGCGCGCTTGAAGGCGATTTGTCTGCGGCGTTGGGGATGAAGGTGTCGGTGGGACACAAACCCGGCACCGAAGCGGGCAGGGTGACGATTTCCTACGAGTCGCTTGAAGAACTTGATACGCTTTGCATGATCCTGAGTGCAGCGCGCTAGGGGCAGGCGCCCGTCCTAAACTGATAGAAGTTCGGCGGTCAGGGTGTTCAATACCATGCGGCCGTCGAGCGTTGTTCCGAAACGCTCGGACGTTTCCCACATCAGCCCCATTGCGATGAAATCGCCAAACGCCAGCTTATCCGCTTTGGCGCCTCCGATTGCGCGCGCGCGTTCCTTGTCGACCCCTTCCGACAGTCGCAGACCCATCATCAGAAACTCGTTCCACGCGTCATCCTGCGAGAGCAGTTGCATCGAATCCCGGCCCGCATCGGCGTTCAACCAATCGCCAGGCATCGCGCGCGCGACCGTGGAATGACGTTGACCATTCAGAGTGACGCGCCCGTGGGCGCCGGGCCCAACACCCACATAATCGCCCCCCCGCCAGTAAACGAGATTGTGCCGCGACATGGCCTCGTGCTTGGCATGGTTGGATACCTCGTAGGCCGGGAACCCTGCGGCGCCGCAGATTTCCTGGGTGGCGATATACATATCCGCGCCCAGGTCTTCGTTGGGAAGGCCCCGCAACCCGCCGGCTTGCAAGCGGTCCCAAAAGGCGGTGCCCTGTTCGATGGTTAATTGATACAAGGACAGGTGGTCGCCTGCTAGATTTAGTGCTTCGCGCAATTCGGTACACCACGCATCAAGGCTTTGGCCCTGGCGTGCGTAGATCAGATCGAAGGTCACTCGTTCGAAAACGGATTTGGCAACATCGAGTGCCGCTATCGCGTCATCGACTCCGTGCAGTCGGCCGAGTTTCCTCAAGTCGTCGGGACGCAAGGCTTGCACCCCAAGCGACACCCGGTTGACCCCCGCGAGCGAAAATCCTTCGAACTTTCGAATTTCGACCGAACGCGGGTTGGCTTCAAGCGTGATTTCGATGTTGTTGGCCCAAGCCCAGTGTGCCCGGGTCGCGTCAAGCACGGCGCGTACTGTTTCCGGCGCCATCAACGACGGCGTGCCCCCGCCGAAGTAGATGGAACTCAGCACGCGCCCCTCGGTCAAGGCGCCATAGCGGGCGATTTCGCAAACCAATGCCCGCGCCCAACGCGTCTGATCGACCTGGGAAACAACATGGCTGTTGAAGTCGCAATAGGGGCATTTGGCTTCGCAGAAGGGCCAGTGGACATATAGCCCAAACCCTCCTGCGCGCCATGTTTCGGACAGATCAGCCAAAGCAGCCGGTCACAAACTTTGCAAAGGCATCGGCCCGGTGGCTGATGCGGTTCTTTTCAAAGCGGTCCATTTCGCCAAATGTGATGTCGTAGCCTTCGGGCTGAAAGACCGGGTCGTAGCCATGCCCCTGATCGCCGCGCATCGGCCAGACGACTTGGCCTTCCATCTTGCCGGGGAAAACCTCGTCATGACCATCGGGCCAGGCCAGAACCAACGTGCAACAGAACCGCGCGGTCCAGGGTCGCGCCGCGCCGGACGCGAGCAACTCGTCGTGAGAACGGGTCATCGCCATGACGAAATCCCGGCCGTCGGGGGTTTCGGCCCAATCGGCGGTATAGACGCCCGGAGCGCCGCCGAGCGCGTCGATTTCGATACCGCTGTCGTCGGCCAGGGCGGGCAGGCCAGTCGGCCTGGCCGCGGCGTGTGCCTTGAGCCGGGCATTGTGGACAAAGGTTGTCCCGTCTTCGACCGGCTCGGGCAGGTTCATCTCGGCGGCCCCGACCACCGAAACACCGTGGGGTTTCAGCAGATCAGCGATCTCGACCAGCTTGCCGTTGTTGTGGGTAGCGACAAGAAGCCGGTCGCCGGTGAACTTGCGGATCATGCGACAGCGGCCTTCTGTGCCTCGACCAGTTCTGCCACGCCTTTTTCGGCAAGGTCCATCAGCTTGCCCATCTGGTCGCGGGTAAAGGTCGCGCCCTCGGCGGACATCTGCACCTCGATCAACTGGCCGTCGCCGCGCAGGATGAAGTTGCCATCGACGCCCGCTTCGCTGTCTTCGGGGTAGTCCAGATCCAGCACGGGCTGACCGGCGTAGATGCCGCAGGATACGGCGGCAACCGGCGACACGAGCGGGTCGGACGTGATGGCGCGCGCCTTCAGCAGCTTGTTTACCGCCAGTTTCAACGCGACCCAACCGCCGGTGATCGACGCACAGCGGGTGCCGCCATCGGCCTGGATCACGTCGCAGTCGACGGTGATCTGACGTTCGCCCAGTGCGACCCGATCGACGCCCGCGCGCAGACTGCGCCCGATCAGGCGCTGAATTTCCACCGTGCGCCCTCCCTGCTTGCCGCTGGCGGCTTCACGGCGCATGCGCGATCCGGTCGACCGGGGCAGCATGCCGTATTCCGCGGTGACCCATCCCAGCCCGGATCCCTTGATGAACGGCGGCACGCGCTCTTCAAGCGAGGCGGTGCAGATCACGGCGGTGTCGCCGATGCGGATGAGGCAGGAGCCTTCGGCATGCTTCACAACACCCGTTTCGATTGAAACCGGGCGCATTTCACTTAAATCTCGTCCTGACGGTCGCATCTGTATCCCTTTTTTCATTGGCTTCGGGATACTGATGCGCCGCTCGCCCCGCAACCCCGATTGACGGCGGCGCTGCGTCGTCTTTAATGACCCTTCAAGCGGAGGACGCCTTGATGAAACAGGACAAGACCCTGCTTTCAGAGTTGAACGACCGCTCTCGCGAAGTGTTTCGCAAGGTGGTCGAAGGGTATCTCGACAACGGCGAACCCGTGGGTTCGCGCACATTGACGCGTGCGCTGAGCGAAAAGGTATCGGCGGCGACAATCCGCAATGTGATGCAGGATCTGGAATACCTCGGGCTGCTTGACAGCCCGCATGTGTCGGCAGGGCGGATCCCGACGCAGATGGGGCTGCGGATGTTCGTCGATGGCCTGCTTGAGGTGCGTGACCTGGACGTGTCCGACCGACAGGCGCTTGATGCCACGCGCGGCACCGGGGCGGACGATGTGGGCGGCGTTCTGGACCGGGTCAGCACCGCGCTGTCCGGGGTGACCCAAGGCGCAAGCCTTGTTCTGACTCCCAAGCACGAAGCCCCGATCAAGCATATCGAATTTGTCAGTCTGGGGCATGACAGGGCGCTGGTGGTGCTTGTATTCGCCGATGGCACTGTCGAAAATCGTCTGTTCAAGCCGCCCGCCGGTCAGACGCCCAGCTCGATGCGCGAGGCGGCGAATTTCCTGAATGCGCTGCTCGAAGGGCGTACCCTGTCCGAGCTGCGTCACGTCATGGGAGATGAGATCAACCACCGCCGGCGTGAAATCGACACGCTGGCCGCCGAACTGATCGAAGCGGGAATCGCCAGTTGGGAAGACGATGCCGACAGCTCGGCCCGGCTGATCGTGCGGGGGCGTGCGAATCTGCTGGGCGGCGACGACGAGGCGGCCGGTCTTGACCGGATCCGCAGCCTGTTTGACGATCTGGAACGAAAGCGCGACATCGCGGAATTTCTCGATCTGGCCGAAAGCGGCGACGGCGTGCGGATTTTTATCGGCTCGGAGAACAAACTTTTCTCACTTTCGGGTTCCTCTCTGGTGGTGTCTCCTTATATGAACGCGGATCGCAAGATAATCGGTGCGGTGGGGGTCATCGGCCCCACGCGCCTAAACTACGGCCGGATCGTTCCGATTGTGGACTACACGGCGCAGCTGGTCGGCAAGCTGATTGCCGAGCGGAGCTAGAGGTTAAGACATGGCAGACCCGAAGAACGACGATTTTCTCGATGACATTGCGGACGCAGAGGCAGAGACCTATGCCGAAGACGAGGCCGAGATCGACACGGACGCGGCAGAGCTCGATGCCCTGCGCGCAGAGCGGGACGATTTCAAGGACCGTTTCATGCGCGCTCTGGCCGATGCCGAGAACGCCCGCAAGCGCGCCGACAAGGACCGCCGCGAGGCGCAGCAATATGGCGGCTCGCGCCTGGCGCGCGACTTGCTGCCGGTTTACGACAACCTTCAGCGGGCGTTGAACGCCGCCAGGGACGAAAACGCCGCGGCAGCGCTGATCGAGGGCATCGAACTGACGCTGCGCGAGCTCAGCAACGTGTTTTCCAAGCACGGCATGACGATGATAACCCCCGAAGTGGGCGACCGGTTCGACCCGCAGCAGCACGAGGCGATGTTCGAAGCGCCGCTGCCGGGCACCAAGGCCGGCGACATCATTCAGGTGTCGGGTGCGGGGTTCATGCTGCATGACCGCCTGTTGCGCCCGGCGCAGGTCGGCGTCAGCTCTATGCCGGCCACCTGAAGGATCGCGGGGCAGGGGGCCGCCCCTCCTGGCCTGACGATCGCTTCATCCTCGGCGCATCTTTTGCCAGAAATAGACATATGGCGGCGCCTTCCCTGCGCCGTCAGTCGTTGTGGGTCAGCGCCTTGAGATCGTAAAGCGCCCGAAGCGCGTCGCGGGGGCTAAGATCGTCGGGATTCAGATCGCGCAGATGTTGTTCCACCGGGGACGGGCCGGTGGGTGCCGTGGTGGGGGCGGCCTGGGCGGCGGCGGAAAACAGCGGCAGATCGTCGATCAGCGCCTTGGGCGTGGCGCGGTCACGTTCGCCTTTTTCCAACGCCTCCAGCACGCTGCGGGCGCGGGCAATCACCGGTTTGGGCAACCCGGCAAGCTGCGCGACCTGAACGCCGTAGGACCTGTCGGCGGCGCCGTCGTGGACCTCGTGCAGGAAAATCACCTCACCGTTCCATTCGCGCACCGCGACCGTGGCGTTCCGCACGCCCTCCAGCTTGCCCGCCAGCTGTGTCAGCTCGTGGTAATGGGTCGCGAAAAGCGCGCGGACGCGGTTGTTGGCTTGCAGATATTCCAGCGTGGCCCAGGCGATGGACAGGCCGTCGTAGGTCGCGGTGCCGCGGCCAATCTCGTCCAGAATGACCAGAGCGCGGTCGTCGGCCTGATTGAGGATCGCGGCGGTTTCGACCATTTCGACCATGAAGGTCGACCGCCCCCGGGCAAGATCGTCGGACGCGCCGACGCGGCTGAACACTTGGCTGAAAAGGCCGACATGGGCGCTGTGCGCAGGCACATAGCTGCCCATCTGCGCAAGCAACGCGATCAGCGCGTTCTGGCGCAGGTAGGTCGATTTGCCTGCCATGTTGGGGCCGGTCAGCAGGGTGACAGCGGCGCCGTCGCCTTCGGGCATCAACGCGCAATCATTTGCGATGAAGGCGCCTGCGTTCTGCTGCTGAAGCGCGCGTTCCACCACCGGGTGCCGGCCCGCCCTGATGTCGAACGCACGGCTGTCGTCAACCCTGGGGCGGGTCCAGTCGTGTTGTCTGGCAAGATCGGCAAGCCCGAGCGCAAGGTCGATTTCCGACAGGGCAAGGCCGGTTTCCGAAAGCTGCGGCGCTTTGGCGAGGATCGCCTCTCGCAGGTCAGAGAACAGCCGCTTCTCGATTTCGAGACATTCTCCCGATGCATTCAGAATGCGGGTTTCCAGTTCGCTGAGCTCGACAGTGGTAAACCGAACCTGGTTGGCGGTGGTCTGACGGTGGATGAAGCTGTCGTTCAGCGGCGGCGACATCATCTTGTCCGCGTGGGTCGCCGTGGTTTCGATGAAGTAGCCCAGCACGTTGTTGTGCTTGATCTTCAACGATGGGACGCCCGCGCGCTCAGCGTATCGGGCCTGCATGCTGGCGATGATCCCGCGCCCCTCGTCGCGCAACCGGCGGGCATCGTCCAGGGCGGCGTCATAGTCCGGGGCGATGAACCCGCCGTCGCGGGCCAGCAGCGGCGGTTCGGCGACCAGCGCGCTGTCCAGAACCGTCAGCAAGGCCTCGTGACCGCCAAGCGCGTCTCGGGATTCGGTCAGCAGTGATGGCAGGTCGGCGCCGGACAGCGCGTCGCAGATCTCTTCCGCTTGCTCAAGCGCGTTGCGCACAGCCGCCAGGTCGCGCGGCCCGCCGCGATCAAGCCCAAGCCGCGACAGGGCGCGGTCAAGATCGGGCACCTTGCGCAAACGGTCCCGCAGCGTGGAGGACAGGGGCGTTTCCATCGCCCAGTCGATCGCGTCCAGCCGCTCGTGGATCACCGGCAGCACCCGCGACGGGGACGAAACGCGCCGTTCCAGCAGCCGCGCGCCGCCGGGCGTCACGGTGCGGTCGATGACCGACAGCAGCGATCCGGCGCGCCCGCCGCTCATCGAATGAGTCAGTTCGAGGTTACGCCGGGTGGCGGCGTCGATCTGAAGCAGGCGCGAAACGGCGTCGCTTTGCGGGGGGCGCAACAGGGGCAGGCGTCCTTTTTGCGTGATGTCGAGGTAATCGACAAGCGCCCCCATGGCCGACAGTTCACATCGGGAAAAATTCCCGAAGGCGGTAAGCGTCTGAACCTGATACAATGAACACAGCCGCGTTTCCGCGCTGCTGCTGTCAAACGAGGCGCGCCCCAGAACTGTTGGATAAATTCCCAGATCCGAGAATACACTGCGCAGCTCTGCATCGACCGCTTCCGACACCAGCACCTCGGACGGTACTAGCCGGGCCAGTTCCGCCCCGATGCGCGCACGGCCCAGTGGCATCACATGGAACGCGCCGGTGGAAATATCGGCCCAGGAGATCGCCCAGTCGTCGCGCAGGCACGACAGCGCGGCAAGATAGTTGTGGCGGCGGGCCTCAAGCAGCGATTCCTCGGTCAGGGTGCCGGGAGTGACAAGGCGAACGACCTCGCGATGGACCACGGATTTGTTGCCACGCTTTTTTGCCTCGGCCGGGTTTTCCATCTGTTCGCAGACGGCAACGCGAAACCCCTTGCGGATCAGCGTCAGCAGGTAGCTTTCGGCGGAATGCACCGGTACGCCGCACATCGGGATGTCGTCGCCGTCGTGCTTGCCCCGTTTGGTCAGCGCGATGTCCAGCGCCTCGGATGCGGCGGCGGCATCGTCAAAGAACATCTCGTAAAAATCGCCCATCCGGTAAAACAACAACGCATCCGGGTGATCGGCCTTGATCGCCATGTATTGCGCCATCATCGGAGTGACCGTCGTCATCGCGTTTCCCACCTTGTCGTTCCCGCCCGGCATAGCAAAGCCCCGTCCCCTCATGAAAGGTGAAAACCGCGCAGTTGAGCCGCGCGCGCCGCTGCGCTACGAGAGACAACGCCGCCTGCGAGGGGAGAGTCGCACCATGGCCAAGATGAAATTCACGCGAGAGGAGGCGCTGGCCTTCCATCTCGAACCGGTGCCCGGCAAGTGGGAAATCCAGGCCACCGTGCCGATGACCACGCAGCGCGACCTTAGCCTGGCCTATTCGCCGGGCGTCGCGGTGCCGTGCGAGGAAATCGCCGCCAACCCCGAGCTTGCCTATGATTACACCAACAAGGGCAACCTCGTTGCGGTGATTTCCAACGGCACGGCGGTGCTGGGCCTTGGCAATCTTGGCGCGCTTGGGTCCAAGCCGGTGATGGAGGGCAAGTCGGTGCTGTTCAAACGCTTTGCCGATGTGAACAGCATCGACATCGAACTGGACACCGAAGACGCGGAGGAATTCATCAACGCGGTCAAGTTGATGGCGCCGACCTTCGGGGGCATCAACCTGGAAGACATAAAGGCGCCCGAATGTTTCATCATCGAACAGCGGCTCAAGGAACTGTGCGATATTCCGGTGTTTCACGACGACCAGCACGGTACGGCGGTGATCTGCGCGGCGGGGCTTATCAACGCGCTGTATCTGTCCGACAAAAAGATCGAAGACGTGAAAATCGTGTTGAACGGCGCCGGGGCAGCAGGGATCGCCTGTCTTGAGCTTGTCAAGGCGATGGGCGCCCGCCACGACAACTGCATCATGTGCGACACCAAGGGCGTGATCTATCAGGGCCGCACCGAGGGCATGAACCAGTGGAAATCGGCCCATGCCGCGGCGACCGACAAGCGCACGCTGGAACAGGCGATGCAGGGCGCGGACGTGTTCCTTGGCGTGTCGGCCAAGGGCGCGGTGACGCAGTCCATGGTTGCGGGCATGGCCGAAAACCCGGTGATCTTTGCCATGGCCAACCCCGACCCTGAAATTCTGCCCGAAGAGGCCCACGAGGTGCGCCCCGATGCCATCGTCGCCACCGGACGCAGCGATTACCCCAATCAGGTCAACAACGTACTGGGCTTTCCCTACCTGTTCCGGGGCGCGCTGGACATTCACGCCCGCGCCATCAATGACGAGATGAAAATCGCCTGCGCCGAGGCGCTTGCCGCCATCGCCCGCGAGGATGTGCCCGACGAGGTCGGGCTTGCCTACGGAAAACAGCTCAGTTTCGGGCGCGATTACATCATTCCGACGCCGTTCGATCCGCGCCTGATCCACCGCATTCCACCCGCCGTGGCCAGGGCCGGGATGGATACAGGCGCGGCGCGGCGCCCGATCATCGACATCCCGGCGTATGAGGAAACGCTGCGCGGGCGGATGGATTCGACCGCGCCGATGCTGCGCAGCATCAACAACCGCGCCCGGCAGGCGCAGGCCCGGATGATCTTTGCCGAAGGCGACGACCCGCGCGTGCTGCGCGCCGCCGTGATGTACCAGCGGAACGGGCTGGGCAAGGCGCTGGTCGTGGGTCGCGAAGAGGACGTGAAGGCCAAGCTGGAAAAGGCCGGTCTGGGCGATGCGGTGCGCGAACTCGACGTCGTGAACGCCGCGAACACCCGCTATCTGAGCACCTACAAGGACTTCCTTTACCGGCGCCTGCAACGGCGGGGGCGTGACCAGAAAGACATCCACCGCCTTGCGGCCCGCGACCGGCATGTGTTCGGCGCGTTGATGCTTGCGCATGGCCATGCGGACGGGCTTGTTACCGGCGCGACGCGAAAATCGGCGCATGTGATGGAACGCATCAACACGGTGTTCGACGCCGATGCGCATCACGGGGCTGTCGGGGTCACGGCGCTGCTGCTCAAGGGGCGGATCGTGCTGATTTCGGATTCGCTGGTGCATGAATGGCCCGACGAGAACGATCTGGCCAACATCGCGGAACGCTCGGCAGGCGTGGCGCGGCATCTGGGGCTGGAGCCGCGGGTCGCGTTCGTGTCGTTTTCGACCTTTGGCTATCCGGTTTCGGAGCGCGCGCTGAAGATGCACGTCGCGCCGCAGGTTCTGGACGCGCGCGGCGTGGATTTCGAATACGAAGGCGACATGGCCGTCGATGTCGCCCTGAGCACAAAGGCGCAAGAGGCCTATCCGTTCCAGCGTCTGACCGGACCGGCAAACATTCTTGTGGTGCCGGCGCGGCATTCGGCGTCGATTTCGGTCAAGCTGATGCAGGAGATGGCGGGCGCCACGGTGATCGGTCCGATCCTTGCAGGGGTCGACGCGTCGATCCAGATCTGTTCGACCAACATGACGGCGAACGACATTCTCAACATGGCGGTGCTGGCGGCCTGCAAAGTCGGCTGAGCCGTATGGCATGCGTTACGGAAAGGGGCGGGCATGACAATCTGGAACCTGGGGTCCATCAACGCGGATCTGGCGTATTCGGTGCCGCGCCTGCCCCTGCCGGGCGAAACCATCGCGGCCAGCTCGATGCTGCGCGGGCTGGGCGGCAAGGGTGCCAACATGTCCGTCGCGGCGGCGCGCGCGGCCTCGCGGGTGGTGCACCTGGGGGCGGTCGGGGCCGATGGCGGCTGGGCGGTCGGGCGGATGATGGAATACGGAGTTGACACCCGCCACATCGCGCGGGTCGATGCGGTGACGGGCCACGCGGTGATTCTTGTCGACGACGGCGGCGAAAACTCGATTGTGATCCACCACGGCGCCAACCACGCCATCCCCGAAACCCTGCTGGGCAGCGCGCTGTCCGAGGCCTCGACCGGGGACTGGCTGCTGATGCAGAACGAGACGCTGTTGCAGCCCGAAGCTGCGGCGCTGGCCCGGCGGCTGGGACTGAAGGTCGCTTATGTCCCCGCCCCGTTCGAAATCGATGCCGCCAGCGCCGTGCTGCCGTTCTGTGATCTGCTCGTGTTGAACGAAGTCGAATGCGATCAGTTGACCACGGCGATGGAGGCCGGGCTGGCCGATCTGGGGATCGACACGGTTGTGGTGACCGAGGGCGCGCGGGGCGGGCGTCTTCACACCCGGCGCAACCGCTGGCAGCCGCGCCGGTTCGCCGCGCCGCAGGTTACTTCGGTCGATACGACGGGGGCCGGCGATACGTTCGCGGGGTATCTTGTCGCGGGGCTGGATCGGGGCATGCCGCTGGAACAGGCGGTCGGGATGGCGGCCAAGGCGGCGGCGCTGATGGTCACGCGCCACGGCACCGCCGATGTGATCCCCGATCTGCGCGACGTGCAGGAAGCGCGGTTTTAGCCGCCGGCGAACGGCGCGCCCGCGCCCCAAAGCCGGCGCACCCGCTCGTCGCGCCCGCAGGCATCGCGGTATTTCTTGTACGCCTTCGCCTTGCTGGTCGGGCCGAACCGGGTCAGCACGATGTCGTTTTTCCTGTAATAGTCCTGATGCTCTTCTTCGGCGGCGTAAAACGTCGCGGCGGGCAGGATGGGCGTGACGATCTTCTGGCCCAGCTCGGCCTGCGCCTTGGCCCTGGCGGTCCTGGCCGCGGATTCCTGCGCGGCGCTTCCCGCAAAGATCGCCGTCCGGTAGCTTTCGCCCCGATCGCAGAACTGGCCGCCTGCATCGGTGGGATCGACCGAGCGGAAGAACAGCGCATACAGCTGTTCGGGTGCAATCCGTGTGTCGTCATAGGTGATGCGCACCGCTTCGTAATGACCGGTGCCGCCACGGCTGACCTGTTTGTAGCTGGGCTTGGCAAGGGTGCCGCCGGTGTAGCCGGATTCGGCGCCGGTGACGCCGGGGACCTTTTCGAAATCCGCCTCGACGCACCAGAAACACCCCCCTGCGACGGTGATCTGCCGCTCGGCGGCCTGAGCGGAAAAGCCGCTGCACAGCAGCGCGGCGATGGACAGAAGGCGGATCATGCGCAAGTCTCTCTCTTTATGCAAAGGCTGGTTCTGCACAAAGGCTGGGGCGCGGCGCGTGCCCGATCAAGCGTCGGGGCGGCATCTCACCGGATGGTGAGCGTGCGTGACGTCTTTTCGCGACCGCTAAATCCGCTTAACGTTGCGCGGATGGACAAGCTTACCACGCACCAGGCGCAGGACGATGCGCGCAACGAAGACATCCTTATCTGGGTCAACGGCACGCTGAAACCAAAGGCCCAGGCGATGGTGTCGGTCTACGATTCCGGCTTCATGCTGGGCGACGGGATCTGGGAAGGGCTGCGGCTGTACGATGGTCGCTGGAGCTTTCTCGACCTGCATCTGGACCGGTTGTTCGAGGCGGCGCTGGCGATCGACCTGAACATCGGAATGGACCGCGCGGCGCTGCGGCGGGCCATCGCTGACACGCAGCAGGCGAACGGCATGGTCAGCGATGCCCACTGCCGCCTGATGGTGACGCGCGGACTCAAGTCGCGGCCCTTTCAGCATCCGGCGCTGTCGGTGTCCGGCCCGACGGTGGTGATCCTGATGGAGCATTCCCGCCCGTCGATCCGGCGCCCGATCCGGCTGGCCACCGTGCCACATCAGCGCGGCTTGCCGATGACGCAGGACCCCAAGCTGAATTCCCATTCGAAGCTGAACTGCATTCTGGCCTGCATCGCCGCCGAAAAGGCCGGCGCGGATGAGGCGCTGATGCTGGATGTCCATGGTTTTGTGAACACCACCAACGCGTGCAACTTCTTCATCGTGCGCCGGGGCGAGGTTTGGACCAGCACGGGCGATTACTGCATGAACGGCATCACGCGCGGCAAGGTCATCGAGATTTGCCGCAAGGCCGGCATCCCGGTGTACGAGCGCAATTTCTCGCTTGTCGACACTTATGGGGCGGATGAGGCGTTCCTGACCGGAACGTTCGGGGCGCAGACCCCTGTGGGCGACATCGACGGAAGAAAGATCGGAACGGGTCAAATGGGTCCCGTTACGGAAAGGATTCTGCAACTTTACAAGGCGATGGTGACCGCATGAGGAGTGCCGCATGAGATTCGCCCGATGAAAGCCCCGCCATGAAACTCGCCATGTGGTCGGGACCACGGAACCTGTCGACGGCACTCATGTATGCCTTCGGAAGCCGATCCGATTTCCACGTCGTGGACGAGCCGTTTTATGGCCCGTATTTGCGCCGCACACGCCTGCCTCATCCGATGGCGCGGGAGATCATGGACGCGCGATACGAAACCGCCAGGGAAATGTCCGCCGTCCTGCGGGGGCCGCCGCCGCGTGGCAAGACGCATGCGTATCACAAGCACATGTGCCAGCACATGATCGCCGGAATGCCCCGCGATTTCATGAAGGATTGCGTGCATGTCTTTCTGCTGCGCCATCCCGCCCGCGTGGTTGCCAGCTTTTCCAAAGGGTATGAAAACCCGACCGCCGCCGACATAGGTTTTGCGGCGCAGGCCGAAATCTACGATCATGTGCTGTCCTTGGGGCTGACTCCGCTGGTGATCGACAGCGGCGACATTCGGGCCAATCCCGAAGCGCGGTTGCGCGATCTGTGCGCGGCGCTTGGGCTTTCCTTCGATCCGGCCATGCTGACGTGGCCTTTGGGGGGGCATCCTGCCGATGGAATCTGGGCGGCGCATTGGTATCGCGACGTGCATCGTTCGACCGGGTTCGCCGGGCCAGAGGGCCCGATGCCCGGTCTTGACGCCGCAGGCATGGCGCTCGTCGAAGACGCGTTGCCGCATTACGAGAAAATGCGCGCCTGCCTGCCCGCCTGACGCTGCTAACCCGCTAAGTTCGCGCTCAGCGTGGCAGGCGGTGTGCCATGTAGGGATATATGCACCTTGTGAAAATATGCATTTGCGCCCTGCAGCACCAAGGCTTGCATCTTCATTACTCGAATCGCTTTGTCCCGGACTTCGCGACATTCAGGAACAGCGGGGGCGAAACAAACGCCGCCAGGGTTCTGCCAAAATACATCCGACATCTGGTCGCGCTCGCGACCAGATATAACGCCAGCAGTTCAGCCGCTTAGGCAAGTCCGCGCCAACGATGGAACGATTGATGACGTGCCAGCGCTCCTCAGGCGAGAGGGCGAGGAAGTGCAGGTCGCTTGCGCCGTTTGGCAACCGCCTACGGGTTCATCCGGAGCCCTGAGGTCAACGCCACGGTCGAAGCTGGCGATCGCTGAATCGCTGCTCGGATGGCGTACCTGGTCGTGACGTATATGTCGTGCCATAGGGCTTCTCTCCCTTCCATCGAAAGGATCGGACCAGCGGGCCAAGGGATCAAACACCTGACACCGAAACTATCCCCGCCGGAGGCATGCCCAGCGGGGACGACAGGGTACCGTTTTGCGAAAATGACTTAACCCCTGAGGCGACGATTCCGTGCGGCAAGCAGTTTCAGACGCAGCGCGTTAAGCTGGATAAAGCCCTTGGCGTCTTCCTGATTGTAGGCGCCGGCGTCGTCTTCGAAAGTCACATGCGCTTCGGAATAAAGCGAATGTTCGGACCAGCGCGCGACAGTCCGGGCCGATCCCTTGTATAGCTTCAGCCGAACGGTGCCTGTGACGTGTTCCTGCGACTTGTCGATCAGCGCCTGCATCATTTCGCGTTCGGGCGAGAACCAGAAGCCGTTGTAGATCAGCTCGGCATAGCGCGGCATGATCGAATCTTTCAGATGACCCGCGCCGCTGTCCAGCGTGATCTGTTCGATGCCGCGATGAGCCTCCAGCAGGATCGTGCCGCCGGGCGTTTCATAGATGCCGCGGGATTTCATGCCGACGAAGCGGTTTTCCACCAGATCCAGAACGCCGATGCCGTGCTTGCCACCAAGCTCGTTGAGCTTGGTCAGGATCGTTGCGGGCGACATTGCCTGGCCGTCGATCGCCACCGCGTCGCCTTTTTCAAAGCTGATCTCGACCATCTCGGGCTCGTTTGGTGCCTGTTCCACCGGGACCACGCGCTGCAGCACATATTCCGGCGCCTCGATGGCCGGGTCTTCCAGAACGCGGCCCTCGGACGAGGTGTGCAGCAGGTTCGCATCAACTGAAAACGGCGCTTCGCCCCGCTTGTTCTTGGCGATTGGGATTTGATTTTTCTCTGCAAAATCAATAAGTTTCGTGCGCGACGACAGGTCCCACAGCCGCCACGGCGCGATCACCTTGATGTCGGGGTTCAGCGCATAGGCCGCCAGTTCGAACCGCACCTGATCGTTGCCCTTGCCGGTCGCGCCATGCGCCACCGCATCGGCCCCGCAATCGGCGGCGATTTCGACGAGGCGCTTGGAAATCAGCGGGCGCGCGATCGAGGTGCCCAGCAGGTACAGCCCTTCGTACAGCGCGTTCGCGCGAAACATCGGAAAAACGAAATCGCGCACGAATTCCTCGCGCAGGTCCTCGATGTGGATCTCCTTGACCCCCATCATCTCGGCCTTGGCGCGGGCGGGCTCCAGCTCTTCGCCCTGGCCGAGATCGGCGGTAAAGGTTACCACCTCGCAGCCGTATTCGGTTTGCAGCCACTTGAGGATGATCGAGGTGTCGAGGCCTCCGGAATAGGCCAGGACGACTTTCTTGGGCGCCGACATGCTTCGTTCCTTGTGATGAAATCTGCCGCGCGGTTTATGGCCTTTTGACGCAGGGGGCAAGGATCGGACGTTGACCGGCCCGGTTCCTGTGATAGCCCTGCCGGGAAAGACGACAGATGGGGCGCGCCAGATGGGCTGGAAACTATTCCTTCATTCGATACGGATGGTGGTGGACAACCTTGGCGTCGCGCTGCGGCTTTCAGCGGTACTGTATGTCGCTCAGGAGATTCTGTTCACCACGCTGATCGGCACGAGCGCCGGGCAGACGGCGCCGTCTTCTGGCGGGTTGCCGGAGATTCTGATCGCGCTGTTGACCCTGGTCGTGACCGTTCTGTTCAGCCTGTGGATCGCGGTAGGCTGGCACCGCTTTGTGCTGATCGGAGAACGGCCGGCAGGGTTTGCGCCGCGCTGGCACGGGTCCGAAATCGGCGCTTACCTGTGGCGGTCGCTGGGACTCGGCCTGATGCTTGGGCTGCTGTTTGGCGTGCTTGCGGGGCTGGCGCTGGGCGTCACACAGGCGGTGCCCCAGTTGGGCGGGGTGATCGCCTTTGGCCTGGTCGGGCTGGCGAGCTATGTGTTTTTCCGCCTTGGGCTGGTGTTGCCCGCCGCTGCCGTGGCGCACCCGCTGACCCTGCGCGACAGCTGGGAGGCGACAAGGTCCAGCGACAACGCGCTGCTGGTTCTGGCGCTGATCGTCATGGGCGGGCGGCTGTTGATCGAAATTCCGGCGATGATCGACGGCGACAGTTCGGGGCCGGTGAGCCTGATCTATTCGGTCGTGATCAACTGGTTCGTGACCATGTTCGGAGTGTCGCTGCTGACCACCCTTTATGGCCACTTTATTGAGGGCCGGCACATCGACTAGCCGCTTGCCAAGCGGCGCGGATTGCGCAAGGTCAGACGCATGGACAGTTTTCACGACAGGGCCCGCGCCGCCGCAGAGCGGATGCGCGCGGTTTTCCCCGAGACACCGCTACAGCGCAACGCCCACCTTTCGGCCCTTTACGGCGCCGACATCTGGCTCAAACGCGAAGACCTCAGCCCGGTGCGAAGCTACAAGCTGCGCGGTGCGTTCAACGCCATGTCCAAGCGCCCCGAGGCGGATTTGTTCATTGCGGCGTCTGCGGGAAACCACGCGCAGGGCGTCGCCTTCATGTGCAAGTTCTTCGGGAAAAAGGGCGTGATCTTCATGCCTGTGACAACGCCGGACCAGAAGATTCAAAAGACCCGGATCTTTGGCGGTGACATGGTCGAGATCGTGATGACCGGCGACTATTTCGACGACACGCTGGCGGCGGCGCAGCAATATTGTTCCGAGACGGGCGGGCATTTTCTATCGCCCTTCGACGATGACGACGTGATCGAGGGGCAGGCCAGCGTCGCGGCCGAGATCGAAACCCAGCTTGGCCGCTTGCCGGATCATGTGGTGATCCCGGTTGGTGGCGGCGGGCTTGGCTCGGGAATGCTTGGGTATTTCAGCAATGACGTGCAATATACCTTTGTCGAGCCGTCCGGCGGGGCCTGCCTGCGCGCGGCACTGGAAGCAGGCAAGCCGGTGCCGTTGGCGCAGGTAAACACCTTTGCCGATGGCGCGGCGGTCGGACAGATCGGCGCGCGCACGTTCGATTGTCTCAAGGGCGTCGGCCTGGCGAACACGCTGGCGATTTCCGAGGATCGGCTGTGCACCACCATGCTGGACATGCTGAATGTCGAAGGCATCGTGCTGGAACCTGCGGGTGCGCTGTCTGTCGATGCCCTCAAGGATCTGGGCCAGGCGATTCGCGGGCGTACGGTCGTGTGTGTCACCTCTGGCGGGAATTTCGATTTCGAGCGTCTGCCCGAAGTGAAGGAGCGCGCGCAACGGTTTTTAGGCGTCAAGAAATACTTCATCCTGCGCTTGCCCCAGCGTCCCGGCGCGCTGAAGGATTTTCTGAATTTTCTGGGTCCCGAAGACGACATCGCGCGGTTCGAGTACCTGAAGAAATCGGCACGAAATTTCGGCTCTGTGCTGATCGGGATCGAAACCGGGGCGCCCGAAAATTTTGCGCGCCTTCATGCGCATCTCGATGCCAACGGCTATGCTTGGCGCGACATCACCGATGACGAGACGCTGGCGCAGTTCCTGATCTAGGCGGCGTAGCGTTTCGGCAATTCTCGCAGGAATTCGTCGCGCGAGGATCGGTAGATCGTCGAGACCCTGGCAAGGTCGATGTCGTCGATCTGGCCGCGTTTCGCAGCGCTTTCCCATGTCTGGCAAAGCGTGGCCAGCGCCGAAAAGCCAAGATTCAGGGCGCTGCCCTTCAGATAGTGCAGTTTCGATTCGATGTCCGGGGCCGATCCGGCGGCCTGCGGAAGCTCTTCGAGTGTGCCTTCGACCTCTGTCAGGAAGGCATCGACGATATCGTCGAAATCTTCGGCCCCGATTTCATCGCGAAGCTCGGCCACACGGTCCCAGTCGATCATGGCGCACCTCCTGACCAAAAAAAGTAGCGGGAAGAAGTAAATAATTTCTGAGCGGTTTCGGCAAATTGTTCGGGGGCATGTAAAGGTTGAATTAGGGACCGGGCGGTATGACTTCTTGAACGTCATTCGATTTCCGGAAACGCGATTGCAACCGAACACCGCAAATAGCACCACCCTTACCCCGTCCTCGGCACACCTCAGGCGGGTGCTCGTGGTGGACGACAGCGTGGTGCAGCTCAAGATCCTGAGTGCGATGCTCAATCGCTGGGGGTTTGAGGTGTGGCAGGCCGAAAGCGCCGAAGCCGCGCTTGAGCTGTGCGAAACGGTGGTGCCCGATGCGGTGCTGTCGGACTGGATGATGCCGGGCATGGACGGGTTGGAATTCTGCCGCCGGTTTCGCAAACTGCGGCGCGACAATTACGGGTATTTCATCTTGCTGACCTCGAAGAGCGAAAAGGGTGAAATTGCCGCCGGTCTGGATGCGGGGGCCGATGATTTTCTCACCAAGCCGGTTAATTCCGACGAGCTGCGTGCCCGCATCAACGCCGGCGCCCGCATTCTTGAGATGGAGCGCAAGCTGACCGATACGCTCGCGGAGTTGCGCGGCGCCTGTGATGCGATCGACCGTGATCTGCGCCAGGCCCGCACCATTCAGGAGGCGCTGGTCCCCCGGCGTTTCCATGATTACGGCCCTGCGCGTGTCAGCCTGCTGCTGAAACCCTGTGGTCATGTAGGGGGCGATCTGGTGGGGTTTTTCAGCCCCAACCAGTTCGGGCTTGGTGTCTACAGCATTGATGTCTCCGGGCACGGCATCACATCGGCGCTGATGACGGCGCGGGTGGCGGGCTATCTTGGCGGCGATTTTCCGGATCAGAATATCGCGCTGGAACGGCGTTTCGAACATCTCGTTGCATTTTGTCCGCCCGAAGAGGTCGCCAGGCGGCTGAACGCGCGCCTTTCGGCGGACCCCGGCGTGGCGGAATACCTGACGATGGGCTACGCGGTCATCGACTTCGCCACCGGCAGCGTAAAGATGGTGCAGGCGGGTCATCCGCCACCGCTTCTGATCCGCGCCAACGGTGAGGTGGAATTCATGGGCTGCGGCGGGTTGCCCATCGGCCTCCTGTCCGATGTCGAATATGACCGTATCGAATTTGACATGCGGCCCGGTGATCGGCTGCTGATCTATTCCGACGGTTTTTCAGAGGCGAGGCTGAAAAGCGGACAGATGCTGGACCAGGGCGGGCTGGCCGAACTGGTCGGCCAGTGCCTCGTCGGGCAGGGGGCAGATGCGCAAGGGACCGAATTTCTGGATGATCTGTTCTGGCGGCTCAGCCAGCTTGCCCGCGACGGCGTCCCCCTCGAAGACGACATCTCTGCCGCCCTGCTTGAATTCGATGGGCCGGATGATGCTCAGACCGCGTGACGCAGCACGAAATCCCGATCACCGGGGTTTCCCAGTAGTCCGGCGGCCGCAGCCGGTGCCATCCAGTGCACCGTATGGCCCGGTTCGATCGGCGGGCCATGCGGGCGCACCGGCAGCGCCGCGTAGATGATGCACAGCTTTTCTGCCCATAGGTCGTATTCCGGCATGAAGGTGAACCGCCGGAACGCGCCAAGCCGAAGCGGGCGGGCGATGTGCCAGCCGGTTTCCTCGTAAACTTCGCGGTGCAGCGCCTGTACCGGCGATTCGCCGGGATCTATGCCGCCGCCGGGCAGCTGAAATTCCGGCCAGGGATCATCCTGATGGGTGACCAGCAGCGCGCCGTCGCGCGGCAGGATGGCGTAGGCCCCGCGCCTCAGCGTATAGCGTCGCCCGGCTTCGGGTGCGTCTCCGTGGCGTCGGATCATGTCGGCCCCCTTGGTATCGACCTTGCTCTGCCTATATGGTGCCGGTATGCCAACGCGCGGCAGATAAGGAAACCCCATGACCATCGGCAGCAAACTTGCCTGGGATGACACCGTTCTCCCGTTTCAGCTTGATCTCTCCGACATCCGTGGCCGGGTCGCCCGGCTGGACGGGGTGCTGAATGGTGTCCTGAGCCAGCATGACTACCCCGAACCGGTCGAGGCGCTGGTGGCCGAGATGGCGCTTTTGACGGCGCTGATCGGCCAGACGGTCAAGCTGCGCTGGAAGCTGTCGCTTCAGGTGCAGACGCGCGGCGCGGTGCGGATGATCGCCACCGACTATTTCGCCCCCACCGCCGAGGGCGAGCCCGCGCGCATCCGCGCCTACGCCAGTTTCGACCGGGATCAGGTGAATGAACAGGCGGCGTTCGATCAGCTTCAAGACGGATACTTCGCCATCCTGATGGATCAGGGCGAAGGCACGACCCCGTATCAGGGCATCACGCCGCTGGCGGGCGGATCGCTTGCGGCCTGCGCCGAAAGCTATTTTGCCCAGTCCGAGCAGTTGCCCACCCGCTTTGCGCTGAACTTCGGCAAGGCGATGAACGCGGACGGGACAGGTGAATGGCGCGCGGGTGGGATCATGATTCAGGTCATGCCCAAGGCGTCGCCCTTTGCGCAGGGGGGCGGCTCGGGCGACGGAGGCCTGCTCAGGGCCGAGGACCTGGTCGATGGCGACGAAGAGGAAAACTGGCGACGCGTCAATTTCCATGTCGATACGGTCGACGAACTGGAACTGATCGGACCGGACCTGCCGCCGACCGATCTGCTGGTGCGGCTGTTCCACGAGGAACAGCCACGGGTCTTTGATGCCCAGCCGGTGCGATTCGGATGCACCTGTTCCGAGGATCGCGTGCGCCAGTCGCTGTCGATCTATTCGGCCCGCGACATCGAAAAGATGACAACCGACGACGGGCGCGTCACCGCCGATTGCCAGTTCTGCGGCGCGCATTACGATCTCGACCCAGAGACCGTGGGGTTCGAGGCGAAAAAGTGACTCTTGCCGAAGATCAGGCCGATGCGTTGCGCCGCGCGCTACAGGCCACGGGGCAGCCCTCGTCGGATTTCGACCTGAACCCAGGCGCGCTCCTGCCCGAGGGTCGCAAACTGCGCCATGCGGGGGTGCTCGCCGCGTTTCTGCCCGGCGACACCGGGCTGGATCTGCTGCTGACCAAGCGCAGTTCAAAGCTGAAACACCACCCCGGCCAGATCGCGTTTCCCGGCGGCAAGGTCGACCCCGGCGACGATGGCCCGGTGGGCGCGGCGCTGCGCGAAGCGCACGAGGAAGTGGGAATGCCCCCGGACAGGGTGCAGATCCTTGGCACGCTGCCCCCGCATGAAACCGTGACCGGCTTTCTGGTGACGCCGGTGGTGGCGCTTGCCGGCCCCTTTGCCGCCGTGGCCGAACCGGGTGAGGTCGCCGAAATCTTTCGCGTGCCCTTTGCCCATGTCGCCGATCCGGCGCGATACCGCATCGAAGGCCGCCGCTGGCGCGGTCAGCGACGGCTGTATTACACCGCGCCCTTCGGCCCCTATTATATCTGGGGTGCCACCGCGCGGATGCTGCGGGCGCTGGCCGGGCGCATCGCCCTGTGAGGGTGACCGGCGACTGGCTGCGCGCGGCGCCGACGCAGGCGGTGCTGCGCATGCTTGAGGCGGGCGGGCACAGCGCCTACACCGTGGGCGGCTGCGTGCGCAACGCGCTGATGGGCGTGCCGGTGTCGGACGTGGACATCGCAACCGATGCCCGCCCCGAACAGGTGGTTGCGCTAGCGCAGGCGGCCGGGCTGAAACCGGTGCCGACGGGCATCGACCATGGCACGATCACGGTGGTTGCGGATGGCATCGGGCATGAAGTCACGACCTTTCGCGCCGATGTGCAAACAGACGGCCGGCGCGCCGTCGTGCGGTTTTCCGACCACGTCGAAGAAGACGCGACGCGACGCGATTTCACCATGAACGCGCTTTATGCCGATGCGCGCGGTCACGTGCTGGACCCGGTCGGAGGCCTGCCGGACCTGACCGCGCGCAAGGTGCGCTTTATCGGCGACGCGCGCGCGCGCATTCGCGAGGATTACCTGCGTATTCTGCGATTTTTCCGCTTTACCGCGTGGTACGCCGACCCGTCTCAGGGCATGGACCCGGACGCGCTCTCGGGCATTGCCGACGGGCTGGACGGGCTGGAAACGCTGTCCGCCGAACGGGTGGGCCAAGAGCTTCTGAAGCTGCTCGGCGCGCCCGATCCTGCGCCTGCCGTGGCCTGCATGGCGCAGGTCGGCGCGCTGGCGCGGGTGCTTCCGGGGGCGTCGCCGGATGCGCTGGGGCCTCTGATCCACATCGAACAGGGCGCGGGCCTGGCGCCCGATCCGCTGCGGCGGCTTGCGGTGCTGGGGGTGAATGGGTCGCAACTGCGCCTGTCCCGGCGGCAGCAACGTCGGCTGAGCGATTATCGCGCGGCGCTGGGTTGTGACAATCTGGCCGAAACCGCCTGGCGCCACGGCGCGGCGTTTGCCCGCGACGTGGCGGCGCTGCGGGCGGCCAGCCTGGGCGTGCCGCTGGCGCCCGACACCGACGCCCTGATCGCGCAAGGCGTCTCGGCCGTGTTTCCCGTGAAACCGCGTGACCTGATGCCCGGCCTGCAAGGGCCAGACCTGGGCAAGGCGCTGAAAGACCTTGAAACCCGCTGGGTGGCATCGGGATTTTCACTAACGAAAGCGGACCTTCTGTCATGATCGACCCGCTGTATGGCTTTGTCTTCCTCGGGCTATTTTCGCCGGGGCCGAACGTGGTTTTGCTGACAGCGTCGGGCGCGCGGTTCGGGTTGAAGCGCACGCTGCCGCATCTGTTCGGTGTGGTGCTGGGGGTGGGCATCACCGCCGGGCTGACGGGTCTTGGCATTGCGACGCTGCTGGCGCGGGCGCCGGTGTCGGAGCTTGCGCTCAAGATCGCCGCAAGCGGTTGGATGCTGTGGATGGCCTGGGGGCTGTGGCATTCGCATCGCGCACGCGGGCAGGGGCGCGACCGCCCCATGACATTGATCGAGGCGGTGCTGTTCCAGTGGATCAACCCCAAGGTCTGGGCGGTGGCGCTGGCCGCAAGCTCGGCCTATCCCGGAGGCTATGGTCCGCTGGGCGAAGCGATCCGGCTGGGCAGCGCCTTCAGCGGGCTGAACCTGCTGTGCTGCCTGTTCTGGGCAAGCGCGGGCAGCCTGCTCACCTGGCTGCTCACAACTCCGCAGGCGTGGCGGATCTTTTCGCGGATCATGGCCGTCGCGCTGGGCAGTTTTTCGGTCATGGTCTTCCAGTAGGGAATCGGGGACACTCCGCGCCTGGCAAGGACCCCCCGACATGTTCCGCTATTTCGAAAATCTGGTCGATCCCTATACCGAATACACCGCGTCGGACACGCCGCCGCGCAAGTTGCTGCCGTTTATCGCAGAATACGCACACCCGTTTCGCAAACTGTTTGTCTGGGCGGGGCTGCTGTCGGTCGCAGTGGCCAGCGTCGAAATCGGGCTGATCTGGGCGATGGGCTGGGTTGTCGACATCCTTGCCGGAGATCCGGCGCAGGTCTGGCAGGATCACGGCACCACTCTGATATTGCTGGCTGTTTTCGTCCTGTTCCTGCGCCCGCTGATTCAGGCGCTGGATGTGCTGGTGCTGAACAACGCGATCATGCCCAGCTTTGGCATCCTGATCCGCTGGCGGTCGCACGCGCAGGTGCTGCGTCAGTCCATCGGCTGGTTTGAAAACGATTTCGCCGGGCGCATCGCCAATCGCATCATGCAAACGCCTCCGGCGGCGGGCGAGGCGGTGTTCCAGGTCTTTGACGCGCTGACATTCGCGCTGGCCTATATCGTTGGTGCGGCCGTGTTGCTGGCGGATGCCGATCCGCGCCTGATGCTGCCGCTGGTGTTGTGGTTCATCGGCTATATCGTGCTGATGCGCTGGCTGATCCGCCGTGTCGGCCCCGCGTCCAAGGCCGCATCGGATGCCCGCAGCCAGGTGAACGGGCGCGTGGTGGATGCCTACACCAACATCCATTCGGTCAAGATGTTCGCGCAGGACCGCCAGGAACTGGATTACGCAAAAGAAGCGATCGACCTCGCCCGCGACACGTTTCAAAAGGAGATGCGGCTATACACCATCATGGACCTTGTGCTGGTGGTGCTGAACGGTCTGCTGATCGTCGGGGTTGTCGGCTGGGGGTTGATGCTTTGGATGCAGGGGCTGGCGAGCGTCGGCATCGTCGCCGCCGCGACCGCGCTGGCGCTGCGGCTGAACTCGATGACCGGCTGGATCATGTGGGCGCTCACGACGTTTTTCCGCCAGCTTGGCGTTGTGGCCGAGGGGATGGAAACCATCGCCCAGCCCATCGCGCTGGTCGATGACCCCGGTGCCCAACCCCTGCGTCTGACACAAGGCGAGATCCGCCTGGACGCGCTGACCCACCACTACGGGCGTGGGCAAGGCGGCCTTGAGAAAATTTCCCTGACCATCGCGCCGGGGGAAAAGATCGGACTTGTGGGGCGCTCGGGTGCGGGCAAGTCGACCCTGGTGAAACTGCTGCTGCGGTTTTATGACGCTGAATCGGGAAAAATTCTCATCGACGATCAGGATGTGACGCGGGTGCAGCAGGACAGCCTGCGCCGCGCCATTGGCATGGTCCAGCAAGACAGCGCGCTGTTGCACCGGTCGGTCCGTGACAACCTTCTGTACGGGCGCCCGGACGCCACCGAAGCCGGGATGATCGCCGCCGCGAAACAGGCGCAGGCGCATGAGTTTATCCTTGGCTTGCGAGATGGGCAGGGGCGCAGTGGCTACGACGCGCATGTGGGCGAACGCGGCGTCAAGCTGTCGGGCGGGCAGCGTCAACGGATCGCTCTGGCGCGCGTCATCCTCAAGGACGCGCCGATCCTGTTGCTGGACGAGGCGACCAGCGCGCTGGATTCCGAGGTCGAGGCCGCCATTCAGGACACGCTGTACGGCATGATGCAGGGCAAGACCGTCATCGCCATCGCCCATCGGCTAAGCACCATCGCGCATATGGATCGTATCCTCGTGCTGGACGGCGGCAAGATCGTCGAACAGGGCACCCATGACGTGCTTTTGGCGCAAGGTGGTCTATATGCAGGGTTCTGGGCCCGCCAGTCCGGAGGTTTCCTTGATCCAGACCAGCCGGCGTCCGATCAGACAGATCCCGAAAAGGCTGCGGAATGACCCTTTCCGAACTTATCGACCCGTTTGCGCGCGCCAAGGCGCCTCCCCCCTCGACGCTGTGGCGGTTCATGGCCTGGGCGCTGAACGGCGCGTGGCCCGTGCTGATCCCGGCGGCGACGTTTTCGATCCTTGGCGGCGTGACCGAAGTGTTGTCGGCCAAGTTGCTGGGCGACGTGATCGACCGGGCGCTTGGCGGCGCGCCGTCCGCAGTGTTCAGCGCGCACGGCTGGTTCCTGTTGCTGTGCCTTGGCTTTTTCGTACTGCTGCGCCCCGCGATCCTGGGGATCTCGGCGTATACGCAATCGGTGATGATGCAGCCGAACGTGTTCAACCTGATCCTCAGCCGGGTTCACCGCTACACGCTGGGGCATGCGGTGGCGTTCTTTGACAACGACTTTGCCGGGCGCATCTCGCAAAAGGAGATGCAGACCGCGCGGGCGATGAACGATGTGGTGACGGAAGCCGTGCATTCGGTGCTGTTCGCCGTCGCATCGGTAATGGGGTCGGTCTGGCTGCTGGGCGCGGTGGACTGGCGAATTGCGGTAGGGCTGGTGATCTGGATCGTCGCCTATGGCTTCCTGATCCGCCATTTCATGCCGCGCATCCGCGAAACGTCGAAATCCCGCGCGGCGGCGCGGGCGATGGTGACGGGCCAGCTTGTCGATACGGTGACGAACATCAAGACGGTCAAGCTGTTCGCCCATGACGAATTCGAAGATCAGGCCGCGCTGGGCGCCATGAGCACATATCGCGACCGGTTCATCGCCTTTGGTCATGTGTCGGCGCAGTTCCGGTTCTGGCTGATGGCGCTGGCCGGCACCCTGCCGGTGCTTCTGATCGGCGGCGCGCTGTTCTACTGGTCCGTGGGGCTGGTCAGCGCGGGCGACATCGCGGCCACCGGCACGGTGGCGCTGCGGCTGGCGCAGATGACCGGCTGGGTCAGTTTCACCCTGATGGGCATGTACGCCAACATCGGCGAGATCGAGGACGGCATCCGCACCATCACCCCCGCCCACACCCTTCTGGATGCGCCCGACGCAGGCGCGCTGACGGTGGCGCGGGGGCGCATCGAATTCCGCGACGTGGGCTTTTCCTATGGCCGCAAGGACGGGGGCCTCGACCGCATCACGCTGGACATCGCGCCGGGGGAAAAGATCGGCGTTGTGGGTGCATCGGGCGCGGGAAAATCGACGATGGTGGCGTTGCTCTTGCGGCTGTACGACGCCGAGAGGGGCGGCATCTTCATCGACGGGCAGAACATCGAACAGGTCACGCAGGAAAGCCTGCGCCGCCAGATCGGCATGGTCACGCAGGAAACCGCGATGTTCAACCGCTCGGCGCTGGACAACATCCGCTACGGCAAGCCGGATGCCACCATGGACGAGGTCATCGCCGCCGCCGAAAAGGCCGAGGCGCATGAGTTCATCCAGACCCTGCGCGATCATGCGGGGCGTTCGGGATATGACGCGCATCTGGGCGAGCGCGGCGTCAAGCTGTCCGGGGGGCAGCGGCAGCGCATCGCGCTGGCCCGCGCGATCCTCAAGGATGCGCCGATCCTGGTGTTGGACGAAGCCACCAGCGCGCTGGATTCCGAAGTCGAGGCGTCGATCCAGTCGGCGCTGGAACGGGTGATGCAGGGCAAGACCGTCATGGCCATCGCGCACCGCCTGTCCACCCTGTCGGAAATGGACAGGATCATCGTGCTGGATCGCGGTCGCATCGCCGAGGCGGGCACCCATGACGCGCTGCTGGCGCGCAACGGGCTGTATGCGCGGTACTGGCATCGCCAGTCAGGCGGCTTCATGGTGCCCGAAGACGAAACCGAAGCGGCAGAGTGAGGCTTGCCTTGCCGCCCTGCTTCGGGGCATGAGCGCACCATGGAACAGGTCACGATAGAACGGCTGGGGCATCAGGGCGACGGCATTGCGCCCGGCCCGGTCTTTGTGCCCGGCACGCTGCCCGGCGAGGTGGTGGAAGGTGTCATCGATGGCGGTCGGATGGCCGCCCCGCGTATTGTCACTCCGGTCGACACCCGCGTCAAACCGCCGTGCCGTCACGCCAAAAGCTGCGGTGGCTGCCAGTTGCAACACGCGCGTGACGATTTCGTGGCCGACTGGAAAACCGGCGTGGTGCGCCATGCGCTGGCCGCGCACGGGCTGGACACCGAATTCCGCCCCATCGCGGTTTCGCCGCCGCAAAGCCGCCGCCGCGCGTCGTTTTCAGCCCGGCGGACCAGGAAAGGCGCGCTCGCCGGCTTTCATATGAAAGGGTCCGACGTGATCGTGTCGGTGCCCGATTGCCTGCTGGTGCAGCCCGAACTGGCGCAGGCGCTGCCGCTGGTCGAGGCGCTGTCAATGCTGGGGGGGTCGCGCAAGGGCGAGCTCTCGGTCACCCTGACCGTCAGCGCCACCGGGCTGGACGCGCACGTCTCCGGCGGCAAACCGCTGGACCCGACCGAGGAAATGCAGCTGGCAGAGCTGGCGCGCCGCCACGGCTGCGCACGCATCGCCTGGGACGACGAGGTGATGACCCTGCGCCCGGCGCAACAGGCGATGGGCGCCGCACGCGTGGTGCCGCCGCCCGGAGCGTTCCTGCAAGCGACGCCGCAGGGCGAGACGGCGCTGCTTGGCGCGGTGACCGAAATCGTCGGCACGGCCGCGCATGTGGTGGATCTGTTCGCCGGATGCGGCACCTTCGCGCTGCCTCTGGCGGAAAAGGCGCGGGTGCACGCGGTCGAAGGCGACCGGGCAATGACGGTCGCGCTCGACAAGGGCTGGCGTATGGCCCAGGGGCTGCGCCTCGTCACGACCGAGGTGCGCGACCTGTTCCGCGAACCCCTGATCGCCGAAGATCTCACGCGCTTTGATGCCGCCGTCATCGACCCGCCCCGCGCCGGGGCCGAGGCGCAGTGCCATCAGCTTGCGCGCGCCGCCGTTCCGCGTATCGCGCATGTGTCGTGCAACCCGGTGACCTTTGCCCGCGACGCGGCGACGCTTGTGGCGGCAGGCTACACGCTGGATTGGGTGCAGGTGGTGGACCAGTTCCGCTGGTCCACCCATGTCGAGCTGGCGGCGGCGTTCACGCACAGGTGAGCATCGCCGCGGCTATCGCGCCGCCATCTTTCGCGCTAATGTTGCGGGCAAAAGACCCAAAAACAAAAACGAGCGGACAGATGCGGATTTTCAGGATCATCCTGCTGCTGGGCGCGTGCCTTGCCGTCACGGCGTGCAGCAGCAAGTTCAAGACATACAATGGCCCCGAGATCACCCAGGTGGTGGTGCACAAAAGCGACCGGAGGATGTATCTTCTGCATCACGACAAGGTGCTGGAAAGCTACGACATCGGGCTGGGGTTCGCGCCCAGCGGTCACAAGCGATTCGAAGGCGACGGCAAGACCCCCGAGGGGCTGTATTTCATCGACCGGCGCAACCCGGACTCGCGCTTTCACCTGAGCATCGGGATTTCCTATCCCAATCCGGTGGACCGGGCCGAGGCGCGCGCGATGGGCAAAAGTCCGGGCGGCGACATCTTCATTCACGGACGTCCAAAGGAATACGGCAAGGGCGGGCGCGACTGGACATGGGGCTGCATCGCCGTCACCGACCGCGAAATCGAAGACATCTACGCCATGGTCCGCGACGGAACACCGATCGCCATCCACCCCTGAAAACCGACGATTCGATCTGCGAAATCGTCTCCGTCTTTCGCCGCGGGTCGCGGTTCCAGGTCCGGGTGGCGGCGATCTGCGCCGGGTTCAGCGCGTCGGGGACAACGGCATGCCCCCTGAACAAGCGGCGCAAAACACCGCCGGCCGCGCGAAAACCGAGGGGCGCCAGCACGGTGTGCGGCCGCCTCGTTTCGTTCGCGCGTGCCGCGCAGCCGCCCGCCTGAAGCCGTGCAACGGCTCAGACGCCCTGCTTATTGCGCCAGGGCGATCTGATCGACACCCGGCGTCGCCGCCATGCCCGGCACGCCGGTGGTCAGCGTCCACCAGATCTTGCCGTTGGGTTCCTGGTACCAGGCAAAGCCCAGGTCGCGCGCCGCGGGGTCCAGGATCACGTCGCGTGTGGCGGCGTCTTCCATCCAGGCGGCCAGGGTCTCGGTTTCGGTCTCGTAGGTTTCCGAAATGTTTTCCCCCACGAGCCGCCCGGTGTAGCCCACCCGCCGCACCCGGTCGATCGGCGAAGACCCGTCGGACCCGAAATGCCAGGGCCGGTTCTGCACCGACATGTCGCGCGAATGGGTCGCCGCGGCGGCATTCAGCCGCGCGTTCAGCTGCAACGGCGCCACGCCGCGGGCCTGACGCAGCGCGTTCACCGAATCGAGCATGTTGTATTCGATCTTTGCGGCCTCGGCGGCCGAAATCCGGTAGACTTGGGGAAGCGGTTTGCCGTCGGGACCGAGCCTGGGGGCTTCGGTCGAAGGCGCAGGTGCACAAGCTGCCGCCAGCAGCGCCGCCCCCATCATCACGAACGCGCGTCTATCCATCATCCTGCCTTGGTTGTTTCGTATGAAAAATTCAGATCTCAACCGGATTAGCGCGTCGAGCGTTGCTAATCAAACGCACATCGACGTGATCGCACCGGGTTTGATTTGCGACTGCGGCATTCAGGCCATATCATACGCGCTTGTTATTCGTCTGTCCGGCCTCTGGGCCGGACCCAGCTTGGGGGACAGGATCCACATGGCAGGCAAAGGTTTTGACCGGCGCGCGTTTCTGGCGGCCGGGGCGGCGATGATCGGCACGCCCGCTCTGGCGCAAAGCGTCAACGGTTCCGGCACCGTCGAATTCGAACGCGACATCTCGGCCATCACGCGGCGCAACATATCGAGCTTCCGGTCGCTCGACTGGCAGCCGTATTTCTCGAACCTCAACAGCGGGGCGATCCTGGTGGATACGCAGTCGCGCGCCCTGCATTACTGGGAAGAGACCGGCACCTATCATCTGTACCCCTGTTCGGTGCCGCTGACCGAGGATCTGACCCGCCTGGGCCGCACGCGGGTCGTGCTGAAGGATCCGGAACCCGACTGGCGCCCGACCCCGTCGATGAAAGAGCGCAACCCGGAATGGCCCGATTACGTCGGCCCCGGCCCGGACAACCCGCTGGGCACCCGCGCCATGCATCTGAGCTGGACGTATTACCGCATTCACGGCACCCACGACACGCGCAAGATCGGGCGCAGATCGTCCAACGGATGCATCGGCCTGTACAACGAGCATATCGAGGCGCTGTACAATATGGCCAATGTTGGCACGCAGGTGTTGCTAATTTGACGACACCAGGACGGGTCCCCCATGGGCCGAGCGAGTCACATTGCAATCGTCAGGATTTGCTGCTTAGACGGAAATACGAGGTAAATCTTGGGTGCTTGTCGTGACATTAGAATTTCGACAAGCGATTATCTGGAGGATATCATGAAGAAACTCGCTCTCGCTTCCGTGCTCGCCGCAACCGCTTCGACCGCAATGGCCGGTTCGTATGCAAAAGACGACGTGGTGATGGAGCCCGTCGTGGTCGTGGAAGAAGCACAGCAGTCGTCGTCGTCCGCTGGCATCGTGATCCCGCTGATCCTGCTGGCCGTTGTCGCAGCCGCAGTGTCGGTCGACTGATCACCGGGCTATCCGGTTTGGAATTTGGAAAAGGCGGCGCTCTCGGGCGTCGCCTTTTTCTGTGCCTGATCGCAGTCGGCGGGCGGGTCGTCAGACCCAGCCGCCGAGGTTTTCCGCAATCACCGCCGACAGCGCGTCCACATGCGCCGGATCGTCGTTCAGGCAGGGGATGTAGGTAAAGCTTTCGCCACCCGCATGTTCGAAACTTTCGCGGATCTCTTCGTTGATCTCTTCCAGCGTTTCGATGCAATCGGCGGAAAAGGCCGGGGCGATGACCGCGATCTTCTTCTTTCCCTGGCGGGCCAGGTCGGCAACGTGATCTACCGTATAGGGTTTGAGCCATTCTTCGGGGCCGAACACCGACTGGAACGTGGTGGTGATGCGGCTTTCATCCCAGCCCAGCCGCTCGCGCAGCAGGCGCGTCGTTTTCTGGCATTGGCAATGGTAGGGGTCGCCCTGCATGAGATAGCGTTTGGGCATGCCGTGGTAGCTGACGACCAGCATGTCGGGGTGTTCCGACAGCGCCGCATAGCCGCGCTCGACCGATTGGGCCAGCGCCTCGATATATCGGGGATGTTCGAAATAGGGGTCCACGACGCGGGCGGTGGGTTGCCACGTCTGGTCCATCAGCGCCCGAAAGAACTGATCGTTGGCGGTGGCCGACGTGGCGCCCGCATATTGCGGATAAAGCGGGAAAAACAGGATCTTGCGGCACCCGGCTTTGACCATTGCATCGACCTTGGACCGTGTCGACGGGTTGCCGTAGCGCATGCAGTAATCCACCATCACCCGACCGCCATAAGCATCCTGCATCCTGCTGGCCAATGCGCTGGTCTGCTGCTTGGTGATCGTCATGAGGGGGCTTTCGTTCAGCGTCTCATTCCAGATCGACTTGTAGTTCGCGCCGGAACTGAACGGGCGTTTGGTCAGGATGATGGCCTGCAACAGCGGCTGCCATTTCCATTTCGGATAGTCGATGACGCGGGTGTCCGACAGGAATTCGTTGAGATACCGCCGCATCGGCCAGTATGAATAGTGATCCGGCGTGCCAAGATTGGCGAGCAGCACGCCGACTTTTGGCGCCGTCACGACCGGGTGGTCCGAAGAGGCGTGCGAGGGGCGGCTTGCGGTGTCGTCGAGCATTGTCCTGGCCTTTGCTAAGTACTTTGCTTAGGTATCTCGGATCACGATATCATCAATCGTTCAGCCGCGTTTCCCGCGTATCCAGCGCATCGGCGAGACGTTGTGCCGCAGAGCCGGGGCGCAGCGGCTTTTGCTGGCCGTCATCGGGCGCCCAGCCGGTCAGGGTGACGATCTCGTAACTGGCGGGGATGCGCGCCCCGTCGCCGTAGCTTTCCCCATAGATCTGGGCTGCGCGCAGCATCACCCCGCGACGCGTCGGGCGTTTCAGCCGGTCCGTCAGCGCGTTGGTTTCCCCCATCGCGCGCAGGTCGCGCATCAGGTGCAGCGCGCTTTCGTAGCTTGCGGTCAGGGTAAAGCTGTCGGCGACGGGCAGCGCCAGCCCGGCGCGCTGGATCAGCCCGCCCAGATCGCGGATTTCGCCCATCGGCAGGATACGGGGGGACAGCCCGCCGGTCACTTCGATTTCGGCCTGGCCAAGGGCGGCGCGCAGCTCGGCCAGGGTTTGACCGCCAAGGCAGGTCGCAAGACACAGCCCGTCCGGTTTCAGCGCACGGCGGCACTGCACGAGCTGGCCGACAGGATCGTTCGCCCAGTGCAGCGCCATGGCGTGGATCACCAGATCATGCGCGCCGGGGTCCAGCGCCAGAACATCGTCGTCGGGCACGATGGTCAGGCCGGGCAGCAGGCCGGTCCACAGCTGCGGAAACGGCGTCACCACGGCTGGATTTATAAACGTCTTGTTAACCACGCCGAGGCGATCATGCACCTCGTCCCGCGCGGATTCGTGCAGGAACAGCGCCGGCGCACCCGCCGCGCGTGTTCGGTGCCGGGCAAGGGCGATACGGTCGATAAGGGGCGAGGCTTCGGTCATGAAAGACAGTTAGAATGTTCATGCCCGCGTTGCAAACCGTGCTGAAGATGGTCTACCCGTCGCGCTGCCTGATCTGCGGCGGGCTGGTGGAAACCGATTTCGGCCTGTGCGGTACCTGCTGGCGCGATACGCCCTTTATCGCGGGGCTGACCTGCGATTGCTGCGGAATCCCGCTGATCGGCGATTCGGACGATGCGGAATTCTGCGATGACTGCCTTGTGACGCCGCCGCCCTGGATGCAGGGGCGCGCCGGGCTGGTCTATCGAGACAACGGTCGCAAGCTGGTACTGATGCTGAAACACGGCGACCGGCACGACATCGCGTTGCCGGCGGCCAGCTGGATGGCACGGCAGGCGCGTCCGATGCTGCGCGACAACATGATCGCCGTGCCCATCCCGCTGCACCTGCGCCGCCATTTCAAACGCCGCTACAACCAGTCGGCGCTGCTGTCGCGCGCGCTGGCGCAGGAACTGGGGATCGACCACGTCCCCAACGCGCTGGAACGGCTGCGCCACACCGCCTCGCTTGACGGCAAATCGCGCGAAGCGCGCTACCACGCGCTTGCCGACGCCCTGCGCGTGCGTCCCCGCTGTCGGCACCTGATCGAGGGGCGTCCGGTGCTGATCGTCGATGACGTGCTGACCTCGGGCGCGACGCTTTCGGCGGCAACCGAGGCCTGCCTTGCCGCCGGAGCCAGCGAAGTTTGTATCAGCGTGCTGGCGCGCGTTGCAAAGGAGCCCTAGATCCGCTGAGATAGCCGCAACTGGAAAGGCCCCCCGATGCAAACGATCGACATCTACACCACCCCTTATTGCGGCTTTTGCCACGCCGCCAAGCGTCTGCTGACCTCGAAAGGCGCCGAGTTTACCGAAATCGACGTGGCCAGGGACCCCTCGCGCCGTCCCGAAATGACCCAGCGTGCCAATGGCGGGCGCACGGTGCCGCAGATCTTTGTCGGCAAGACCCATGTCGGTGGCTGCGACGAACTGTATGCGCTGGAACGCGACGGCAAGCTGGATGCGCTGTTGGCCGGGGGCTGACCTTTCCGGTTGACCCGTCAGCGACTTGCAGTCCAGAACGTCCGGACCTCAGGATCGGCGACAAAGATGAACAGCACCGAGACCGCGCTTGCCATATCCCTTTTCAGCGAGATCCTGACTGCGGACCAGCTCTTGCGGAACAGGCTGACGCGCGTGCTGCCCAACAAGATGGAAATCTCGCATTTCTCGGTGCTGAACCATCTGGCGCGCGCACAGTATGAACGCAGCCCCGCGCAGCTTGCGCGCAGCTTTCACGTCACGCGCGGTGCGATGACCAACACCATCGCCAAGCTGGAAATGGCCGGTTATGTGCATATTCGCCCCGATTGGGACGATGCGCGGCGCAAGATGGTGTCGATCAGCACCGCAGGCAGGAATGCCCGCGAGGCGGCGCTGCTGGCCATGGCCCCGGTGATCGCCGATATGGTCGGCGAGCTTGGGGTGACAAAGGTGCGCGCCGCGCTGCCGGTGCTGCGCGAACTGCGCCTCAAGCTTGAAGCGGACTAAAGCGCCTTCAGCGCCCCGGCCATGTTCGAGGCATGGAATTGCGTGATCTGCACCGCAACAACCCCGGCCTGCACAAAGGGGTCACGCGCGACCAGCGCCTCGATCTCGGCCAGGCTGGCGGCCTGCGCGATGACGATGCCGCCGCGGCGCGGCTCTTTCGGCCCCGACATCAGGAACACCCCCGTGGCATAGCAGCCGCGGACAAAATCCATATGCGCGGCCATCGCCTTTTGCACCGCGTCAAACGCCGCCGTGTAGGCGATGTCGATGACAAACAGGCTGTTTCCGGGCGCGATCAGGCTCATGCTGCGTCCTTTGGCGCCAGTGCGGCGGTCACATAATTCACCGACAGGTCACGGTCGGAAATGCGCCAGTCCCACGTCACGGGGTTGAACACATATCCCTTGCGGTCCACCGGGGTCAGCCCCGCCTGGGTCATCAGGCCGAACAACTCATCCGGGGTGATGAATTTTGCCCAGTCATGCGTGCCCTTTGGCAGCCAGCGCATCACCCATTCCGCCCCAAGGATGGCCATGGCAAAGCTCTTGGCGTTGCGGTTGATGGTTGAACACAGATGCAGCCCGCCGGGTTTCAGCAGCGCGCGGCAGGCGGTCAGATACGCCAGCGGATCCGCCACATGTTCGACCACCTCCATGTTCAGCACCACGTCGAACCGGTCGCCGGTCGCGGCCAGCGCCTCGGCCGTGGTATGGCGGTAGTCGATGCTCAGCCCCGATTGCTGCGCGTGCAATTGTGCCACGGGAATGTTGCGCGGCGCCGCATCCACCCCCACGACCGTGGCGCCAAGCCGGGCCATCGGTTCGCACAACAGCCCTCCGCCGCAGCCGATGTCGACGATGTGCAGCCCGTCGAACGGGCGATCACCCGACAGGTCGCGCCCGAATTCCCCGGCCACCTGCCGGGTGATGTAGTCCAGCCGCACCGGGTTCATCATGTGCAGCGGTTTGAATTTTCCGGCTGGATCCCACCATTCGGCGGACATCGCTTCGAACTTGGCAATTTCGGCTGGATCGACGGTGTCGGTCATATCTTGAATTTCCCCCATGGTCATTCGGGCCTGCCTGCCAATATAGTCCGTATATGGACAGATACTCGGGCCAAAAGAGCGCAGTGCAATACCTCTATCCGCCGATCGACCCATTCGACCAACGCATGATCGACATGGGCGATGGGCACAAGATTTATGTCGAACAATGTGGCAACCCCCGGGGCGTGCCGGTCATCGTGCTGCACGGGGGGCCCGGTGGCGGCTGTTCGCCTGCGATGCGGCGATATTTCGACCCCGAGGTGTATCGCACGGTGCTGTTCGATCAGCGCGGCTGCGGGCGCTCGCAACCGCACGCGTCGGTGACCGACAACACCACATGGCACCTTGTGCGCGACATCGAAACCATCCGCGAAACGCTGGGCATCGACGATTTCATCGTGTTTGGGGGCAGCTGGGGCGCCACGCTGTCGCTGGTCTATGGCATCAGCCATCCCGAACGGACGCGCCGCCTTGTGTTGCGCGGGGTGTTCATGATGACCCAGGCCGAGCTTGACTGGTTCTACGGTGGCGGCGCGGGGCAGTTCTGGCCCGAGCCCTGGGCGCGGTTTCGCGATCTTATCCCCGAGGCCGAGCAAGGCGATTTGATCGCCGCCTACCAAAAGAGGCTGTTTTCGGGGAACCTGTCGGAAGAGATACGATTCGCGCGGGCCTGGTCGTCCTGGGAAAACGCCCTGGCCTCGGTTTATTCGAATGGCAATGGCGGCGAGGCGCCCGGAGATTATGCCCGCGCCTTTGCCCGGCTGGAAAACCATTACTTCGTCAATGCGGGCTTTCTGACCGAGGATGGCTGGATTCTGAACAACGTGGACCGGCTGGCGGGGATTCCCGGTGTGATCGTGCAGGGGCGCTATGACATGATCTGTCCGCCACGGTGCGCGTGGGAACTGGCGCAGGCGTGGTCCGACTGCGATCTGCGGATGATTCGCAACGCCGGGCATGCGTTGTCGGAACCGGGGATCAGCGCGGAACTGGTGCGGGTGATGGACAAGATCGCGGACGAAGAAGGGGTGCGGGGCACATGGGCCCGGTAATCCAGCCGCAGACAGCAAGGATCTTTCCGCCGCGACGGGTGTCGCGATGAGCGGATTCAAACGTCGCCGTCTGATCCAGACCGCGTTTGCGGCCGCTGTGCTGGGGGCGTCCGGCCTGGCCGCCGCGCCGGCGCGGATGGGTGGCACGCTCAAGGCCGGGCTGACGGGGGCCTCTGCGGCAGACCGGTGGGATTCGCGCACCCATATGGGCAATTTCATCGGGGCCGCCGCCATTGCCGTGTTCGATACCCTGACCGAGATCGCTGCGGACGGCTCGCTGCGCGGCGAACTCGCCACCGCATGGACAGCCAGCCCCGACGCCCGCATCTGGGACGTGACGTTGCGCGACGGCGTGCGGTTTCACGACGGCGGCGCCTTTGGCGCGCGCGATGTCCTGGCCTCGCTTGCGCTGCACCGCGATGATGCGTCGGGCGCGCGACCGCTGGTCGACACGATCGCCAGCGCCGAGCGTCTGACCGACCACCGCATACGGTTCACGCTGGCGAGCGGAAACGCCGATTTTCCCTGGCTGCTCGCCGATCCCGCGCTGCTGATCTACCCGGCGGATCGCATCCCCGAAGCGATGGCGCGGGGCATCGGCACCGGGCTTTACCGCGTCGACAGCTTCGAGCCGGGGCGCCGCTTTGTCGGGCGCCGCGTCGAAACCCATTACAAGGACGGGCAGGCCGGTTGGTTCGAGCGGGTCGAATTCCTGGCGATGTCCGACGGGGCGGCACGGGTGTCGGCGCTGAGGTCGGGGCAGGTGGATGCCATCGACCGGGTCGCGCCCGCGCGCGCCGCGCGGCTGCAAGATGCACCGGGGCTGCGCCTGCAAAGGGTGGCGGGCAACCAGTATTACGGCTTCGCGATGCAGACCGGCGCCGCGCCCTTTGACGTGTTGCACATCCGGCAGGCGCTGAAACATGCCATCGACCGGCAGGGCATTCTGGACAAGGTGTTGCTGGGGCACGGCAGAATCGGGGCAGACAGCCCGATCGGGCCGCTCAATTCCTACGATGCCGGGCTTGCCGCGCCCGCCTACGATCCCGACCGTGCCGCGCATCATCTGCGCAAGGCCGGGCTGTCGGGTCTGACCGTGGCGCTGGGCGTGTCAGACATGGCGTTCGATGGCGCCCCCGAGGCCGCCGCGCTGTTCGCCGACTCTGCCCGTCCGGCGGGGATCGACATCGTGGCCACGCACGATTCGTCGGGCGATTACTGGCGCGAGACCTGGCGCCAGGCACCGTTTCGCGCAACCGCATGGTCGGGGCGGGTGACTGAGGACTGGATGTTTTCGACCGCACTGCAACACGGCGCGCCGTGGAACGATACGCAATGGGGCATGGCGCAAAGCCCGCGTTTCCAGATGCTGCTGGCCGAGGCGCGGTCCGAACTCGACAGCGCGCGCCGCGCCGGGATCTATGCGGAAATGCAGCACATCCTGCGCGACGAGGGGGGGCTGCTGATCCCGGTCTTTGCCGATCATCTGTCGGCAGTCAGCGACCGCATCGCGACACCGGGGACGCTTGGCACAGCGCGCGCGCTGGACAATGCGCGCCTGGCCGAACGGTGGTGGCGCGCCTGACGGTCGCCCATCGCGCGACCAGCCCCGTCTTGTCGCCGCCGTCCGCGCCCATGGCCGGGGGCGTCCCGGACCATGTTGCGCGCCCTGACAGGGAATGGCCGGCGCCCCGCGTGTCTTACCCTCAACTATCTCGCGGCGCACGAGGGGCCGGTGGCCCCCCGCCTTGCGCCGTCACAACACATATCGGCTGAGGTCCGTCGATTTCGTCAGTTCGCCAAGGTACCTCTCGACGAAGGCCGCATCCACGGTCACCACGTCGCCTGCGCGGTCCGGCGCGTTGAAAGACAGCTCTTCGAACACGCGCTCCATCACCGTGTAAAGCCGCCGCGCGCCGATATTCTCGATGCTGTCATTCACCGATTGCGCGATGCGGGCCAGCGCATGGATGCCGTCATCGGTAAAGGTCACCGTGACCTCTTCGGTTGCCATCAGCGCGGTGTACTGGCGGGTCAGCGCGTTGTCGGTTTCGGTCAGGATGCGCACGAAATCGTCTTCGGTCAGCGGGCGCAGATTGACCCGGATCGGCAGGCGGCCCTGAAGTTCGGGCAACAGGTCCGACGGTTTTGCGATATGAAACGCGCCCGAGGCGATGAACAGGATGTGGTCGGTCTTGACCGGCCCGTGCTTGGTGCTGACGGTGGTGCCCTCGATCAGCGGCAGCAGGTCGCGCTGCACGCCTTCGCGGCTGACGTCGCCGCCACGGGTTTCCCGACGCGCCGCGACCTTGTCGATTTCGTCCAGAAACACGATGCCGTTCTGTTCGACCGCTTCCAGCGCGGCTTTTTTGACGACCTCGTCATCCAGCAGCTTGTCGGCTTCCTCCTGGATCAGGATCGTATAGCTTTCGGACACGGTCAGCCTCTTGCGCGTCTTGCGCCCGCCGAAAGCCTTGCCAAAGATGTCGCCCAGGTTCATCGCTCCCATCTGGCCGGGCTGACCGGGAATTTCCATCTGCCCGAAAGGGTTGGCCGTTTCGGCGACATCAAGGTCAATCTCGGTGTCGTCCAGTTCGCCGCCGCGCAGTTTCTTGCGAAACATCTCACGGGTGCCCTCGCGCGCGTCGGTGCCCGCGATGGCCTCGATCACGCGTTCCTCGGCGGCCTTGTGGGCGGCGGCCTTGACGTCTTCGCGCATGTGTTCGCGGGTAAGCGCGATGGCGCTGTCCATCAGGTCACGGATGATCTGTTCGACGTCGCGGCCGACATAGCCGACCTCGGTGAACTTGGTCGCCTCGATCTTGATGAACGGCGCGCGGGCCAGTTTCGCCAGCCGGCGCGAGATTTCGGTTTTGCCCACCCCGGTCGGCCCGATCATCAGGATGTTCTTGGGATAAACCTCGTCGCGCAGCTCGGGCTCCAGCTGCTTGCGCCGCCACCGATTGCGCAGGGCCACGGCCACGGCGCGCTTTGCGTCCTGCTGGCCGATGATAAAACGGTCAAGCTCGGACACGATTTCGCGGGGGGTGAGGTCGGTCATTGGGCGGCTCCGATCGTTTCAACGGTTAGATTGCCGTTGGTGTAAACGCAGATGTCGGCGGCGATGGCCATGGCGGCGCGGGCCACGTCTTCGGCGGATTTGTCGCTGTCCATCATCGCCCGCGCGGCGGCGAGCGCATAGTTCCCGCCCGACCCGATGGCGGCCACGTCATGTTCGGGTTCCAGCACGTCGCCCGCGCCGGTGATAACGTAAAGCTCGGCCCCATCGGTGACGATCAGCATCGCTTCGAGCTTTTGCAGATATTTGTCGGTGCGCCAGTCCTTGGCCAGATCGACGCAGGCGCGCTGCAACTGGCCGGGGGTCTTTTCCAGCTTGGCCTCAAGCCGTTCCAGCAGGGTAAAGGCGTCGGCGGTCGATCCGGCAAAGCCACAGATCACATCCGCGCCGCCGGGCGACAGGCGGCGCACCTTGCGCGCCGTGCCCTTGATCACGGTCTGACCAAGCGAGACCTGCCCGTCGCCCGCAACCACCACCTGACCACCCTTGCGCACGCCGATGATCGTGGTGCCATGCCAGCCGGGAAATTCCTGATCGGCCATTCTGCGTTCTCCTTAATCCGTGTCGGGGGCGATATGGGGGCTGGACATTGTGCCCGCAAGGCGCTGCCCTTGCCCAGCGACATAAGGCAGGGAGGCGGCGATGGAAATGCGGGGCGATCTGTGGCGCGGTGCGATGGCAAGCTGGCCGGGGCTTGCGCGCCAGATGGCCGAGGATCCGGACGCCTGGGTTGCGGCCCCGCTGGCCCGGCGCGAAGACGCGCGGGTGGCGCGGATTCTGCTGCGGCTTGACGGGCCCGGAGGACAGCTGGCGCTGAAGCATCAGGCGCGCCCCGAAACCGGGTTCGACACCGACATCGCCGCGCACTTGGCGGTGCAGCAGGTGTGGCCCGAGGGCATTGCGCGTCTGCACGCGGTCGATCTTGAGGCGCGTTCCTGCGTGATGGATCATCTGCCGGCCGAGCCGCTGTCGGAGATGATGGGCGCCGCCCCCCTGGCCCGGCAAGAGACGCTTCTGCGGCGCGCCGGGGCATGGCTGGATGGCTTCCATCGCGCGATGCCCGGAGAGCGGCGCATCTTTCAGCCGAAATTTACCATCCGCTACCTGCATGAGGTGATGGCTGAGGTCGCGTCCGACCGGCGTCCCGTTCTGGAACCCCACCGATTTCTTGCATGCGCCCGATCCCTGTGCGCCATGGCGCCCCGGTACGAAGGGGGCGAAACGCAAACCGCGCGCACGCATGGCGACCTGCATCAGCGCAACCTGATGCTTGGGGCCGACCGCGCCTGGGGGATTGATTTCAAGGGCGGCCGCGTAGTGCCGGTGGGGCACGATATTGCCCGCCTGCTGGTGGATTACGCGGTGCTGCATGCGCCCAAGGCAGCGATCCCGCCGGGTGAGGTGCTGCCGCCATCCGCCATGGCCGCCTTTTTCGAGGGCTATCGCGTGATCTCCTCCGGGGACCTGTCGATCGCGCTGCTTTTGCGAAACCGCGTGCTTGCGGAATGGTGGGGTCTGCCGGTGCAGGGGCGCGGGATCGCGCAAGACCGTCGCTGGCACGGGGTCGATCAGCTGGCGGCGCGGGTGTTTCCCGGTCTTTGATCGCGCGCATGAAAAAGGGCACGCCCGATGCCGGACACGCCCTTTTTCTTGCAGTCACAGAGACTGACGGATCAGAGCGAGTCCTTGATCCAGCTTTCGAGCGACGCCTTGGGCGCCGCGCCGGTGCGGTTGGAAATCACTTCGCCGTTCTTGAAAATGAACAGCGCCGGGATGCCGCGCACGCCAAGCTGGGCGGCCATGGCCTGATCCTTGTCGACGTCGATCTTGGCGACCTTGAACTGGCCTTCGTATTGCTCGGCCAGCTCTTCAAGAGCCGGACCGATCTGCTTGCACGGGCCGCACCACTCGGCCCAGAAATCGACCACGACAGGAATGTCGGAGCCTTTGACTTCTTCGTCGAAGGTGGCGTCGGTGACGGGGACGGTGGCCATGGGGTTCTCCTTGCGGGTTTGGCAGCCGGAAACTTGAGGCCGGAACGTAGGAAGAGGGGGCGCGATCGTCAAGGCGCCGTAGCGCGTGACAGCGCATGCGACACAACATCGTGTGGCAGAACGACGTAGTTCTGCGTCGCTGTCCACAGAATGGCCGTTTCGATCCGGCGACCAGGCCAGATCTGGGCAAGCGCCGCCCGATAGGCACCCATCTGGCGCAAAATGCCATCGGGCGTGTCTTCGGGGCGGTCCGGAACGCTGCGGTTGGATTTGAAATCGACCGCCGTCACCACGTCGTCGGTGACGACCAGCCGGTCGATGATGCCGTGAACGCGGCCAAGCCCCGGCAGATCGGCGCTGAAGGGCACCTCGGCAAGGCTGTCCGGCTGCCACAGCCACGCAAGCCGGGGGGCGGCCAGCACGGCAAGCGCCTCGGCGGCGAGGCTGTCGACCTCGTGGGGCGGGTCTTCGGCGATGGCGATGACATGGGGCACCGCCTCGGGGCGCGCGGCTTCGGGCAGCGGCGCGAGATGTTCCAGCAGCAGATGCAAAAGCGCGCCGCGGCGCATTGCCTCGTCGCGGTCCTGGCCATCCTCGCCGCCAAGCGCCTTTGGCCCGCCAAGATCCGACGGAGACAGCGTTTTTATCGGCGCGGCGGGCGGCGGGGCGGGCTGGCGGAACACGTCCGGCAGGTCGGTGTGCCCGGTCGTCGGCGGCGCGGGGGCCTCATGCGCAAGCGCGGACCAGTCGGCGCTGCCCAGCTGCCAGCCGCCCAGCTTTCCGCCCCAGTCGCCGAAATCGTACTGCACCGGCACCGCGCCCGACCGGTCCATCCCGACGCGGACCTTGTCGTACCAGGCTTCGCCCTGCTTGCCGAGTTCCCCCGCCGCGGCGACCACGAGCCATTTCTCGGCGCGGGTCAGCGCGACGTACAGCAGCCGGTCGCGTTCGCGGGCGTCCGCCTCTTTTGCGGCCTCCAGGGCTGCGGCCTGAACGCGAGGCTGTGCGCCGGACGCGGCCTTCCAGACGGTGCCGCCTTCGGCCGCCAGCAGCTGGTCGCGAATGCTGGTGCGCGGGGGCGCGCAATCGGGCAGGATGACGATGGGTGCCTCAAGGCCCTTGGCGCCATGCACGGTCATCACCCGGATCCGCGCCCCGGCGCTGTCGGGCGCGCGCTTGATTTCCAGGTCATCGGTCTGCATCCATTCCAGGAACCCGGTCAGCGAGGGCACCTCGGTCTGTTCATAGGCCAGCGCCTGGCCCAGCAGCGCGTCGATACCATCCTGCGCCTCTTCGCCCAGCCGTCCCAGCAGCCTGAGCCGCCCGTCATGGCGGATCAGGATGCGTTCGATCAGATCGTAGGGGCGCAGGAAATCGGTCTGCCCGCGCAGGTCATCCAGAACGCGCACGGCATGTGGGAATTTTTGCCGCGCTTCGCGCAGAGCCGCCCAGAGATAGCCCTTGCGCGGCTGCGCCAGGCTGTAAAGCTGCTGTTCGGACACTCCGAACAAAGGCGAGCGCAGCGCGGTGGCCAGCGACAGGTCGTCTTCGGGGGTGGACAAAAACCCGAGCAGCGCGCCGATGTCCTTGACCGCAAGCTCGGACATGACCTTGAGCCGGTCGGCCCCGGCAATCGGCAAGCCACGCGACTTGCACGCGCGGATCGTTTCAGAGAACAGCCGCCCCCGCCCGCGCACGAGGATCAGAAAATCTCCGGCATGGGCGGGACGGGTGCGATAGGTGCCGGTCTGGCCGATTTCCTCGGGCAGGGGCTGGCCGATGGTCCCTTCAATAAATCCCGCGATGCGGTTGGCCAGCACAACGGAATGATGTTCCTCGCCCACGCGGTCGACGGGTTCGAACCAGTCGCCATCGTCGTCTTCGGCTTTGGTGGCAGGCACATGCGGCCACAGATCGACACGCCCGGGCATGTCGGATTTGAATGCGCGGTGGGTCTGGTCCGGGGCAAATCCGGCCGCTTCGCGCCCCTCGAAGCAATTGTCGACAAGACGCAGGATCGGTTCGGCAGAGCGAAAACTGTATTCCAGCATCATCCGGCACAGCGGCGCGTCGGTGGCCCGCAGCCGTTGCGCAAATTCATCGGCCATGCGGTCGAATTCACGCGGGTCAGCGCCCTGAAAGCTATAGATCGACTGCTTCTTGTCGCCGACGACGAAAATGGTCCTGCGGATATCGGTGCGCGCGCCGATGCCGGACGTGAATTCCTGGGCCAGTCGTTCGATCACCTGCCACTGTACCGGCGACGTGTCCTGCGCCTCATCGACCAGTATATGGTCGATACCGCCATCCAGCCGGTACAGCACCCATTCCGCCACTCTCGGATCCGAGAGAAGATCCCGCGCGCGCGTTACGAGATCATCGAAGTCCAGCCAGCCGCGCCGCTGCTTTTCCAGTTCATACGCAGGCAGGAACCGCGCGGCGAAACGGTGCAGCGCCTTTTCGCGGTGCAGCGCGGCCAGGGCAAGGCGCGCTTCGCGGGCATCTTCGACCCGCCGCATGAGGCCGTCGAGCGCGTCCATTTCCGGCGCAAGTGCCCCGGTGCGCAGGCCTTTGGTGGGAAAGCCGCCGATCTTGGCGGTAAAAGGCGCCTTGGCGCCTGCGCCTGTAAGGAAAACATTCTCGAACACGGGAAGCGCTGCGAGTGACGGTGCGGTCACCTGCGCCAGCGCGGCGGCGGCCTTGCTGTCGTTGGCGCCGGACCCGGCAAGCGCTGGAACAATGCGGGCCAACAGCTCCATTTCGCCCCCGGCAAACACCTGTGCAAGCACGGTCTCTTCGGAGGTTTCGGGGGGCAGACCGTAAAGCGCGGCGAGATCGGTGTCGCTGCGCGGCGGCAGAAACGCGTCGCGATGGCGGCACAGCTCGGCCAGCAGCGGCGCGGGGTCGGCGGTGATGTGGAACGCAAGATCGGACACAAGTCCGGGCGACGTTTCCGCCAGCCGGTCCAGAACCTGGGCGCGCAACACTTCTGCGGCGCGGTCTTCCATCTCGTGAAACTGTGGAGACACGCGCGCCTCAAGGGGAAAGCGCCGCAAAAGCGCGGCGCAGAACGAATGGATCGTCTGTATGCGCAGGCCGCCCGGCGTTTCGATGGCGCGCGCAAACAGGGTGCGGGCCTGGGCAAGCCGGTCCGCTGGAAGGGTTCCCTCCAGCCCAAGATCCAGCAGTTCGCACCGCAACACATCATCGGCCAGCATCGCCCAATGGCCCAGACGGCGGAACAAACGGTTCTGCATCTCGGTCGCGGCGGCCTTGGTGTAGGTGAGGCACAGGATGTGTTCGGGCAGCACCCCATCCAGCAACAGCCGCGCGACCCTGTCGGTCAGAACCCGCGTCTTGCCCGAGCCCGCGTTTGCCGCCAACCAGGTCGAGGCATCGGGACGGGCGGCACGCACCTGCGCTTCGGTGGCGTCATTCCGGGTCATGTCAGCACATCGCGTGTCGGGGTGTCGATTACGTCCCATTCTCCGAATCGGGAAAGATGGTCATAGTCGGATATATCGGTTTCCTTGAGCAGCGCGGCGCGGGCGGTGTAGCCGCGCGCGGGGTCTGCCCAGGCGGTCATCAGCGCCTCGAATTCCGCCCAGACCTGGGTCGGGGTCACTTCATCCAAAGGCGCGGGAACTTCTCCCGCGGGATTCAGCGCGATAAAGGTGGCCTGGGCGACATGCGCGGGCGCGAAATCTCGGAATGCACCACGTTCCACCATCGCGGCCTCAAGCAGCAGTTGCTTGTCAAAGAACCGCTGTTCCTTTTTCGACGGGGCGCTGCCGGTCTTGTAGTCGTAAAGATGCGCCCCCCCGTGATCGTCAAGGTCGATGCGATCCGCCTTGCCGCGCAGGGTGAACCCCAGCGCCGGAATCTCGGCCTGGCCCATGATTTCGAACCGCGCGGGGCGCGCTGCGGTCTGACGGGCGCGTTCGGTGTCGCAAAACCACCGGGCGACGCGTGCAAGCCGGGCTTGCCACAGATGTCGCGCGGCCGGGAACGGCACGATCAGCGGATCACCCAGGATTTGGTTCGCGCGCGCCATTAACACTTCGGCGGACAGCCCATCGGGATCGGTGGTGCTGTCGCGCACGAACCCTTCAAGCACGTCATGCACCAATGTGCCGCGCAGCAGTGCATCGGGTGCGCGTTGCAGCGGATTGAGCGGCGACAGACGCAGCACGCGCCGCGCGTAGACCGCGAAGGGATCGCGGATCAGCGTCTTGATTTCCGTCACCGACAGGCGTGACGGCCGCGCGGCGACCGGCGGCGCGGGGGACGGGCGCGGCACCGGAGAAACCGGCGCGGGGCGTTCCAGTTCGCGCCCCAACGCAAGCCAATGGGCGCCGCGCGCGCGCATCGCGGCAAGCGCCGCAGGCCCACCCTGATCGGGCAGGCCATTCATCAGGTTCATCAAGCGGTTAACCCAGCGCGACGGGATCGTTTCCGCATCCGCGGTTTTCAACGCGCGGGTGATCCAGACATCCTGAGCCGCGACGGCCTGCTGGAAATCATGCGCCGCAAGGCCGATGCGTCGCTCGGGCACCAGCAGACCGGCCTGATGGCGCATCCGCCGGTTCAGCCAGGGGTCTGCGCCGGGAAGTTCGGGCCACGATCCTTCGTTCAACCCGCCCAGAATCAGCAGGTCGGCGCCCATGACGCGCGCCTCCAGCGTGCCCCAGATCAGGATTTTCGGATGGGGGGCGTCGCGATCGCGCAGCTCTTCGCGCGACAGGATGGCCGCGAACAGGCCGGCATAGTCGCGGGCATCCAGCGTGGTGCCGTGCGCGGCCTCGCTTGCAAGGCGGTCCACTACGGCGCGGGTCTTGCGGCCTGCCGCCTCTTTCCACAGCTCGGAGCCGGGCCCGCCCGCGATGGCCTCGGCGGTGGCCAGGTGGGCGTTGACCCAATCGGCAAGCGGGCGTTTTTGCGGCTTGCGATCCACAAAGAATGCGGCGATCAGCCAGTCGGTCCATTCGGTCAGCGTTTCCGCCGCGCCCCATCCGGCGATCTGTTCCGCGCGCGGATAGGGCCAGCTTTGGCGCCGGATGTGCAGTTCAAGCTCGCGGGTGGCGCGCAGGTGCGGGCCGCGTGCCTCGGCGCTGTGGGTCAGGGGGTGCTTGAGCACCGTCAGCAGCGCCTCGGCGGTCAGATCCGATGTGAAAAGTTCGGCCACATGGCGCAGAAATCGTCCGGGTGGGGACAGCTGCAACGGGATGCCCGCGCTATCGTCCGGGAAAATTTCCCAACGATCCAGCGCGGCGGTCACCTGCCGGGTCAGCATCCGGTCGGGCGTAATCAAGGCGGCGGTGATGCCGTCTTCGGCGGCCTTGCGCAGGCGCAGCGCGATGGCGGTGGCCTCGTCGCGCGGCGATGCGGCCTCAAGCAGCGTCAGGCCGTCGGTCGCCCCGGCAAGATCCGGCAGGCGGGGGCCTTCCTCGCGCCATTGATCGGTGACGGGCGCGGGACGAAGCGCAAGAGAAATCAATCTGTTGCGTTCGGGCGCCGGAGGCATGTCATCGGTCCAGCGGATAACGTCGCGCGGCCCAAGACCAAGATCGTTCATCAGTTTGGCAAAGCGGAACTGCGGATGATCTTCGCCGGAAAGCGCGTCTGTCAGCCCGCTCCACACCGCATCGGGGGTGTCGAAATCGAAACCGGGCAGCACCAAGGCGCCCTGCGGCAGCCGGGCCACCGCGCGCATCAGCCGGTTGGTTCCACCGCGTGATCCGGTCGATCCGGCCAGGATCACCGGATGCGCGGGCGGGTTGTGCCGCCATTCGGCGAGACGTTTTTCCAGCGCGAGACGGCGGAACGCATTGACGTCGGGCGCCTCGGTGGCGCCATCGAAATAATGCTGCACGATGTTGAAGAACTGCTGCGCGCGTTGCCAGTGCCCGGACTCGTCGCTGACATCCAGCGCGGCAATGGTGTCGGGCGACACGCCTTCGTCCTGCATTTCGTCCATCAGCGTTGCCAGGCTGTCGGCCAGGTCGAACAGCGAGGCACGCGGGGCAAGGTCGGGCTGCGACTCCAGCAGTCGGGACACAAGTCCGATCAGTTCGAGCCTGCGTCGCAGCGGCGGCACGGGGGCGGGCAGCCTTGCCAGTGCAACTGGATCCGATACATCGGACAGCAAGCGCATCCGTGGCAGCAGCATCGCAGGGCCGTCATCAAAGACGGCGCGGATCCGGCGCGCCATGCGGGTCGTGTTGACGATCAGTTCGACGCGCGCCATGGCGTCGGGCGGGCGCCCTATCATGCGGGCGCGCAGCCCCTGGACAAGCGCCAGGGGGAAATCCACGCCGGGGGCGAGCGCAAAGACCCGTGCTTGATCGGTCGGTTCAAACATCGGCGCGCAGCATGTCCTGGGCCAGCGCGATGCCGGCCGGGTGGCCCACGTCGCACCAATGGCCGGGGTAGGGCAGGCCGAAAAGACGCGCTTTGGCGGCCATCCCGTTCCACAGCAGGTTCAGCGAAAAGGCCCGTTCGGGAATGTCGGCAAGCCCGTCGGTTTTCAGGATCTGAAAGCCGGTAAAAACATGATCCCCAGATCGGGAAATTTTCCCGCCGCCGTCGATGGTAAAATCACCGCCCCCCTTGCGCCCGACGGCACGGCCGAGCGGAACGCACAGCAAAAGCGCATCCATGCGGTCCGGGTCCCAGGCATCGGCCAGAAGGCGCAGCGGATTGGGGCCGCGCACCAACGCATCGGTGTTCATCGTGAACACCGGACCCGTGCCCAACAGCGGCAGCGCGGCGCGCAGACCGCCGCCCGTGTCGAGAATGTCCGGCGCTTCGCGACTGATCGCGACATGGCGCCCGTCCAGATGGGCGGCAAGCTGATCGGCGCGGTAATGGGCGTTGGCAACCCGGCGCAGCGGACCGAAATCGTCGGCGATTGCAAGCGCATGGTCGATGAGCGGCCTTCCCGCAACCTCGATCAGCGGTTTCGGTCGGTCGGCGGTCATCGGTCCCATGCGGGTGCCGAAACCGGCCGCAAAAAGCATCAGCGCATCGGGCACGGGTGTTTCAGCCTGTCAAGAACGGTTGCGGTGGGCGCGGGGAGCGCGGGGCCGAGTTGCCGTGCGACCGGCGCAAGCGCGGGATGGCGAAGATCGGCCTGCAAATGCGCCCAGACGCGGGGAATAAGGTCGATGTAGCCGGGTTTTCCCCGCGTGGCGGCGAGCCGGGCAAAGACCCCGAGAATGCGCAGATTGCGTTGCGCGCCAAGCACGGCCAGCGCGGCGGTCAGCGGCCCTTCGGCCAACCCGGTGGCATCAAGATACTGGCGGATCGCGGCGTTTGCGATGCCGGGGCGCAGGTCGCGGCGCGCGTCTTCGATCAACGAGACAAGATCGTAGGCGCGATGCCCGGCCAGCGCATCCTGAAAATCAAGCAGGCCCGCGCGGGCTGGGCCGTGGCGGTGTGGCAGCCACAGAATGTTTTCGGCGTGATAGTCGCGCAGGACCATGACATCTGTTTCCGGGGCGTGGGCGGTCAGCGCTTCGGTAAAGGCGGCGATGACGGCGGCTTTGGCACCGATCGGGGCGCCGGCGCCGGCGGCATAGCAATCGAAGGCGAGATCGGTCATCGCGGCCAGCCGATCCGGGGTCGCCTTCGGCAATGGCGGCGCGGGGTGCCGGTGCAGTTCGACCAGCGCGTCGACGGCGGCGCCGTAAAGCCGGCGTTCGGTGTCCGCGTCGGTGGCAATGCGCGCGATCAACGCGTCGCCAAGGTCTTCAAGCAGCAGCTGACCGGGGGCTTCGGCAAGAATGCGCGGCGCGCTCAGACCCAGTGCGCAAAGCTGCCGTGCGAGGCGGGCAAAGACGTGCACGTCGCCGTCGGGGTCGTCCATCAGAATGGCCGTCCGGCCGTTCAACGTCAGGCGGGTGTAGCGGCGGGCCGAAGCGTCCCCCGCCAGCGGAGCCGCCTGCGCGGCCTCCCATCCCGCAGCCGCGAGAAAGCTCATGACCCGACCCCGGCCATGTCCAGGAGGGTGTTCCAGCGCGGCGCGCTCCAGTCAAGGGCGACGCGGCGCAGATCGTCCGGGTCCGGATCGCCGGGAACGGAAAAATCCAGCGTCAGAGCATCGCCAGGGGTCAATCCCGCCAGCCGGTCGGGCCATTCCACGATGCAGATCGCGGTTTCAAAAGCGTCGGCCAGACCAAGTTCGTCGCATTGGTCGGGACCGGAGAGACGGTAAAGATCCGTGTGACAGACCTCGCCCGCGCGGGTGTCGTAGACTTGGACGAGGGTGAATGTCGGCGAGGGCACATCTTCGGGCCGATCTTGCAGCGACTGAATGAGGCATCGGGCGAAATGGGTTTTGCCCGCGCCGATTCCCCCCGACAGCAACAGCACGTCGCCCGGCGAAAGATGCGCGCCAAGCGTCCTTGCCAGGGCGCAGGTCGCATCGGGGGACGGCAGGGTAAGCACGGTGCGCGGGCTGGTCATGGCGCAAGGATACCGCGCGCTTCGGGGGGTGCAAGCCTTGTTCGTCCGGCCGGATCAGACCCGGGCGGTCTCACGGGCGGTCTCACGGGCGCGGGGCGCGGTCTGGGCGGCTGCCGGAGTCGCGCTGAAGCGCACCAGCGTGGGCCCGCCGGTCAGCGGTTCGATGCGTGTCAGCAGGCACTGGCCGTCCTTGCGCACCAGTTCGGCGTCCCACCCGGCACGGTCGCGTTCCGTCATCACGAAATCGCGCAGGTCGGCCCAGATCGGGCTTGGCTTGCAGTCGGCCTGCCAGGCGCCGGTCGCGTCCGCGATACCGGTGTCGGCGAGGCTTGCGTCGGGATCCAGGCCCCACATGTCACGGTAAGCCTGGTTGCAGAAGGTGAGCGTGCCAAGCTGAGAGAACACCGCGACCGCGTCGCCCAGCCTGTCGAGCACCGACTGCGTCACCTCGATCTCCTGGCGGAAGCGCCGGGTGAGGGTGATTTCCGAGGTGATGTCTTCGAACAGGAAGGCGACGCCGCCATCGGGGTGCGGACGCCCGGTGATCCGGTAGGTCAGGCCCGAGGGCAGGTTCCAGACCTCGGTATACAGATCGGAACTGGCGGCGGCGATCACCTCGGACAGCTTGTCGCGCCAGGAGCGATAATCCTTGGGTTCGGGCATCATCTGCTTTTCGCGCAGCATGTCGAAAAAGCTGAGAAGGTTGGGGCGCGAGGACAGGAATTCCGCCGGAAGGTTGGTGTGGTCGATCAGCGCCGGGTTGAACAGGATCAGCCGGCGGTCCCTGTCGAACACGGCCAGCGCGATCGGCAGGTGGGCAAAGATCCGGGTCAGCGTCTGAAGAAAGTTGCGCTGGGTCGCCTCGGCGTGGATCACCGCGTCGATATTCTGGGCGAAATGCAGCCAGCCGTCGGCCAGGCGATACGACTGCACCTCGAACCAGCTTTGCGGTCCGCCGTCGCGCTGCCCGATGCTGGTGCGGCTGATATGCAGTTCTTCGGCCTCGTTCGGCAGGACGGCGAAGGGCGAGCTGCCGTGTTCGGCGTGCCCGGCCTGCAGCGCGATGTCGGTAAAGGCGGGATTGTTCCACACCACGCCGCGCGCGCGGTCGGTCTGCCAGACGGGAAAGGGCGCGCGGGCAAAGGCAAGCCGCAGCCGCGACAGGTCGCGCATTTCCGTGCGCAGGCGCAGATATTCGCCCGCGTCCAGCGATGGCCCGGTCATGCTCAGCCGCAGACTGCGGCCTTCGGGACGGATTCCCAGATGTGTGTCCGGATCGCCCGCGGCGGCAAGCGTCTGGCGGGTGTTGGGCAGCGTTTCGGGAAAGGCCGGAAAATGCGTGCGCAGCACCTCCGCCAGGTCCTCCCAGATCAGCCGTTCGTTCGGCGCGCAATCGAGAAGCTGGCGTGCCTGCGGTGTCGCGTCGACCAGCACACCGTCAGACACGAACATCTCGACCCGGTTTTCGCGCGGTCGGGCGCCGGGTGTCGGCTCGTCTTCGACCGGGGCGCGCGCGCCGCGAAGCATGAACGCGCCGAACAGCGCGGCGAAGCTGGCACCGAGTCCGGCGGCGATAAGGACGACCAGTTCCACGGCAGCGTTTCCCTGACAGAGTGTTAACCATAGTCAGTGCTAGGAGCAGAAGGTTAATTAGCGGTTAAGGTGTGCCAGCCCGTCATGTTTCAATCAAGGGGTTTTCCCCAAGCGGAGTGTGCGCCGTCTCGGGCGGCACGATACTGAGCGCCGGCCATGTGACTTCGACAATGGCGCCATGCGGCGTACCGGCTTCGCCCTCTCGGCCCGAAGGCGCGGCGCCATTGGCAAAGCTGAGCTCGGCCCCGCTGCGTTCCAGCAGTGTCTTGGCAATGAACAGCCCCAGCCCCATGCCTTCGTATTCCGGGCGCGCGCCGCGATCCGCGGCGCTGCGGCGTCGGCGCAGCAGCGGATCGCCAAGCCGCCTGATCAGATGCGGCGGATAGCCCGGACCGTCGTCGCGTATCCGCACCAGTACCCGCGACCCGTCCCAGCCCGCGTCAATCCAGACTTCGCTGCGGGCGAAATCCACCGCGTTCTGGATCAGATTGCGCAGCCCGTGCAGGATGTCAGGGCGGCGCAAAACCAGGGGTTGCGCCCCGCCACCGGGCAGTGGCGCGAAATCCATGGTGATGTGCTTGCCGCGATTCTCATGCGGTTCGGCGGCCTCGCGCAGCAGCTCTGACAGCGGCGCCTGGCGCAGATGCAGGTCGTCCTTGCCGGCGCGCCCCATGCCCCGCAGGATGTCGCGGCAGCGGTCAGCCTGGGCGCGTATCAGGCGGGCGTCGTCCTGCAGATCGGGCAACGCGTCCAGATCGTCGATCAGTTCGGACGACGCCAGTTTGATCGTCGCAAGCGGCGTGCCCAGCTCATGCGCGGCAGCCGCGACCACCCCGCCCAGATCGCTGAGCTTTTGCGCCCGCGCCAGCGCCATCTGCGTGGCGATCAGCGCGTCGGACATGGCGTTCATCTCTTTCGTGGCCCTGCGGGCGTAGACCGAGATGAACGCCAGCGCGATGGCCAGCGCCGTCCACTGGCCAAAGACAAAGACCTGCGGCAGGGCCAGGATTTCGCCGTCCGTGGTGCGCAGCGGCAGATGGGCGAACACCATCACGGTAATCAGCGCAAGGGCGGTCACGTTCAACAAAATGGTCGAGCGCAGCGACAGCACCGCCGCCGACACCGTTGCCGGGGCCAGCACCAGCAGGGAAAACGGATTGTGCAGCCCACCGGTCAGAAACAGCAGAAGGCACAGCTGCAACAGGTCGAACATCACCATCAGGAAGTTTTCAGCCTCGGACAGGCGCTTGTCTTCGGGAAAGACGAACATCGCAACAAGGTTGCCAACCACCGACACGCCGACCGCCAGGTAGCACAACCCCAGTTCGAGCTGCAGGTCGTACAGCTCACGCGCAACGGAAATGGCGGTCAGCTGGCCGACGATGGCCACCCAGCGCAGAATGATAAGCGTGCGCAGACGGATGAAGTTGCTGCGCTGGCCTTCTTCCAGCAATCCCAGGTCGGCCTGACTCATCTGCGCGCTTTCGTCTCTTTTATCCGATGGCTGCGATTGTTAAGTCTGCCGGACAGGTTCCGCAATCAACTCGGGGAGGATCCGCATGCGCTGGATCGCCGTTACCGCCGCCGCTATCGCAATTGTCGCCGTGACGGGGGCGGCCTGGCTTTACACGCGCGCGCCCGGCGACGATCCCTTTGCGCCGTGCCGGTCCGCCGCCGTGGCCGGGGGGACCGGTGCCATCGGCGGGTCCTTCACGCTTGTCGACAAGGACGGGCAGACCGTCACCGACAAGGATGTGATTACGAAGCCGTCGCTGGTCTATTTCGGCTATACCTTCTGTCCCGACGTCTGCCCCCTGGACAGCGCGCGCAACGCCGAGGCCGCCGATCTGCTCGCAGAGCGCGGTTATGACGTGACCCCGGTGTTCATCACCATCGACCCCGAACGCGACACGCCGCAGGTGGTGGGAGAATTCGCCGAGGTGTTCAGTGACCGTATGATCGGGCTGACCGGCTCGCCCGAACAGGTCAAGGCGGCAAGTCAAGCCTACCGGACCTACTACAAGAAGCAGGATGGCGATGACGAATATTACCTCGTGGACCATTCGACTTTTACCTATCTCGTGCTGCCCGAAACCGGCTTCGCCGAGTTTTTTCGCCGCGACACCACGCCCGAGCAGATCGCGCAGACAGCCGCCTGCTTCATCGACCATTCCTGAGCGGCCGAGAGCTCCGATGCACTGCGGGTTTGACCCTGTGGCAGCCGTTGGATATGTACGATTTTCAGCGCAGACCAGCATCGGGAGTACCACGACGTGTCGGACCGGACCATCCAAGAGCTTGGCGACGACCGCTCCCTTCTGCTTGTCGACGACGACGAACCGTTCCTGAGGCGTCTCGCGAAAGCGATGGAAAAGCGGGGGTTCGACGTCAAAACCGCCCTTTCGGTTGCCGACGGTACGGCCATCGCCACAGCACGGCCGCCGGCGTATGCGGTGGTCGATCTGCGGCTTGAGGACGGCAACGGGCTGGACGTGGTCGAGGTGCTGCGTGAACGCCGACCCGACAGCCGGATCGTCGTGCTGACCGGCTACGGCGCCATCGCAACAGCTGTCGCCGCAGTCAAGATCGGCGCTACCGACTACCTGTCAAAGCCCGCCGACGCGACGGATATCACCAATGCGCTGCTGTCCAAGACCGACGATCTGCCGCCCCCCCCCGACAATCCCATGAGCGCGGATCGGGTGCGATGGGAACATATTCAGCGCGTCTATGAATTATGCGATCGCAACGTGTCCGAAACCGCGCGACGGCTCAACATGCATCGACGGACCTTGCAGCGCATCCTCGCCAAGCGATCCCCGCGCTGACACAGAACAAATTCTTCGTACGAAGAATTTGCGCCCGCTTCGGGCGCTCTGATCTGCGGTCTTGGGCGGGATCGAAAATTCTTCGACGAAGAATTTTCTTTGGGCGGGTTAGAGGTCGTAACGCTTCAGAACCTTGTCCACCACCTGTCCGTTCGCCATCACATACCCTTTGATACGGCCCCAGTCTTCAAAGCCCCGGCTTTGGTAGAAGATCAGCCCGCCCGCGTTGTCGGCCCGTATTTCGGCGTTGATCCATCTGTAACCGGCGACGCGCGCGGCCTCTTTCGTGGCCTCGAACAGCTTCGATCCGATTCCCAGCCCCGATTTTCCGGCTTTTGCAAAGGTCCCGATCTGGCCGACGGTCGCACCGTGGTCCCGGTGCGGTTCGATGAACTGAAACCCAAGGATGTCTCCAACGGCGTCTTCGGCGATGTGCCAGATCGACCTCGGGTCACCTTCCATCCAGGCCAGCATGTCCGTCTGGCTGACCGGATCGGTCATCGCCGTGCTGCCACCGGTTGCAACGATGTCGCTCAGCAGCGCGGCCATGTCTCGCGCATCCAGGGGCGCTGCGCGTCGGATGTCGATCATTGCAGCGCCTCCAGCAGGTCCGCGTGGCGCTTGGTGAACGCAGCGCGCGCCTCGATGGGCGGGCGCAGGTGGATTTCGAGCCCGTCGGTCAGGGCGGGGTCGGGGCGACCAAAGATCTTTTGCGCTTCGGACAGGGAAAACCCCGCGATCTGCGTCGCCTCCATATAGGCGGAGATTCGGTCGGCCTTCTTGATCCGTGCTTTCAGCCGCGCCGGGACCTGGGCGGGCAGGCCGAACCGAATATGGATCGCTGCCGCCAGCCGTTTGTCCAGCACGCTGTAATGCGGCCCGACGGCGGCCTTTACCGGCGAGATCATGTCGCCGATCACATATTCCGGCGCATCATGCAGCAGGGCCGTCAGCTTTTCCACCGCACCGGCGGTGGGGGTCATGCGGGAGAACAGCGCCTCGACCAGCAGCGAATGTTCCGCCACGGAATAGGGGAAATCGCCCCTGGTCTGCCCGTTCCACCGGGCGACAAAGGCCAGACCGTGGGCGATATCCTCGATCTCGATGTCCACGGGCGTCGGGTCAAGCAGGTCAAGCCTGCGCCCTGACAGCATCCTTTGCCACGCGCGCGCCTGCCGTGCCATCAGGTCCTCGGCGCCGGCGGGATGATCCTTGTGACATTCATGGTGCCCCCCTTTACCTCTTGTCAGGGTTGAGTTCTGATCCACGTTGCCGGGCAAATCAAGGGATGCTAGGCCCATGGCCAGCATGCAGACAAGGACGGACACCGACATGGCACAGGATTACATCGTCAAGGATATCGCTCTGGCCGGTTTCGGCCGCAAGGAGCTGGATATTGCCGAGACCGAGATGCCGGGCCTGATGGCCTGCCGGGCCGAGTTCGGGGAAAGCAAGCCGCTGGCGGGCGCGCGCATCGTCGGCAGCCTGCATATGACGATCCAGACCGCCTGCCTGATCGAAACGCTGGTGACACTGGGCGCGGATGTGCGCTGGGCGTCGTGCAACGTCTTCTCGACGCAGGATCACGCGGCGGCGGCAATCGCCGAAGCGGGCATTCCGGTGTTCGCCATCAAGGGACAAAGCCTTGAAGAACATTGGGATTACCTCGACCGCTCGTTCCAGTTCGAAGACGGCCCCAACATGATCCTGGACGACGGCGGCGATGCGACGCTGTATGTCCTGATGGGTGCGCGGGCCGAGGCGGGCGAAGACATCATTCCGGTGCCGCAATCCGAAGAAGAAACCGTTATCAAGGCGCAGATTGCCAAGCGCATGGCGGCCAGCCCCGGCTGGTTCACCAAGGTGCGCGACCAGATCAGGGGCGTGTCCGAGGAAACCACCACCGGCGTGCATCGCCTGTATGAATTGCAGAAAACCGGCCAGCTGCCGTTTCCCGCGATCAACGTGAACGATTCTGTCACCAAGTCGAAATTCGATAACAAATACGGCTGCAAGGAAAGTCTTGTCGATGGCATCCGCCGCGCCACGGACGTCATGATGGCGGGCAAGGTCGCCGTGGTCTGCGGCTATGGCGATGTGGGCAAGGGCTCGGCGGCGTCGCTCTCGGGGGCCGGTGCGCGCGTCAAGGTGACCGAGGCCGACCCGATCTGCGCGCTTCAGGCCGCCATGGACGGGTTCGAGGTGGTCTTGCTGGAAGATGTCATTGACAGCGCCGACATCTTCATCACCACCACCGGCAACAAGGACATCATCCGCATCGAGCATATGCGCGAGATGAAGGACATGGCGATCGTCGGCAACATCGGCCATTTCGACAACGAAATCCAGGTTGCCGCGCTCAGGAACCACAAGTGGACCAACATCAAGGAACAGGTGGACATGATCGAGATGCCAGGCGGCTCTCGCATCATCCTGCTGTCCGAAGGCCGCCTGCTCAACCTTGGCAACGCCACCGGCCATCCGTCTTTCGTCATGTCGGCCAGCTTTACCAATCAGGTGCTGGCGCAGATCGAACTGTGGAAGAACGGCGGTGAATACGACAACAAGGTCTACATCCTGCCCAAGCATCTGGATGAAAAGGTCGCGCGCCTGCATCTGGATCGCATCGGGGTGAAGTTGACCACGCTGACCCCGGAACAGGCCGCCTATATCGGCGTCACGCCCGAAGGTCCGTTCAAGCCCGAGCATTACCGCTACTGACCGATCCGTCGCCGGCCGCGACAAACGCCCCGTTGTCGCGCGGGGCGTTTTGCCGTTTGGGGGTTGCGCATTACCTCTGGCTGGCGCTGCATCGCGGCGACGAACAAGGAGACCGATCATGCGTATCATCATTCACGGCACAGGGGCCATCGGCGGCGTCGTCGGCGCGGCGCTGATAAGGGCGGGGCACGAGGTTATCGGCATCGCGCGCGGGCGGATGCTGGACGCGATCCGCGACAGCGGCCTGACGATGATCAGCCCCAAGGGCACCGTAACCGTCGATATGCCCTGCGTCGCCCACCCGTCCGAGATCGACTTTCGACCCGACGACATGGTCCTGCTGTGTGTCAAGGGACAGGACACCGACGCCGCGCTGAAAGACCTGCGCGCGGCGGGCATGACCGACCAGCCGCTGTTCTGCCTGCAAAACGGTGTCGCGAACGAACGCGCCGCGCTGCGGTATTTTCCGAATGTTCACGGCGTCACGGTCATGATGCCCGCGACCTACCTGTCGCCCGGTGAGGTCATCACCCATGGTGCCCCCTGTTACGGCCTGTTCATCATCGGACGGTGCACCGGGGGCGCTGACGCGGCGGATGCGGCGCTGAAGGCCGCGTTCGACCCCGCGAACATGGCGTGCCTGCAATCCGACGCGGTGATGCAATCGAAATACGGCAAGCTGCTGATGAACCTGGGCAATATCGTCGATGCGCTGCTGCCGCTGGACGCGGACAGGGCGCGGTTCACCGCAAGGCTCAAATCCGAGGCCGAGGCGGTATTTGCGGCGGCGGGCGTCGCGTGGGAAGACATGGGTGTGGATAATCCCAACCGCGCGAAATTCCTGAAGGTCGTCGATATTGACGGGGTGCCCCGGTCCGGCAGTTCGACCCGTCAAAGCGTCGCGCGCGGCGCGGGCAGCGTTGAAACCGATTATCTGAACGGCGAGGTGGCGCTTCTGGGCCGGTTGCACGGTGTGCCTGCGCCTCTGAACGCCGCGATGGCTGCGGTTGCCGCGCGGCTGATGGTTGATGGCAAGGGCGCCGGTGGCATGACCGAGGCGGATCTGGATGCGGTGTTTCTGGCCGCGACGTAGCATCGCCTCCGGCGGGAGTTTATCCGGCAAGATGAAGGGGCGGGGCGCGGGAGGTCATGGAAGTGATACCGTTCGGTGATCTGGACGTTACCGCAGGGGGGTAGCAGCGGCGCAGTCATATACCTGAATGGATGTCTGCCATGCGCCTTTCGATCTCTGTCCTTGCCGTTGGGGGTGCGCTTGCCGCCCCGGCGTTTGCCGAAGATCTGTATCCCGCCACGCTTGCCGGTCACGCCGTGCTGCCCGCGCTGTCACTGGTCGAACCGCCCGCCGATGCGCCGCGCGATGCCTGGATTTCCGGCAAGTTCACCGGGGCGGCGCGCAATGACGACCCGATGTCCGTGATGGGCAATGTCGGCAAGAATTACGGCGGGCACGAGACGGGCATCGCGCTGCCCTTCATCGGGCAGCCGGTTCAGGGCATGTCGGGCTTTGCCATGACGCAGGCCGGCGATGGCAGCTGGTACACGCTGACCGACAACGGCTTTGGGTCCAAGCGCAACTCGCCCGACGCAATGCTGTTCTTTCACAAGATGGCACCGGATTTCGACGCGCAGACCGTGACCCGTCGCGAAACGATTTTCCTGTCCGATCCGAACCACGTCGTGCCGTTCCGCATCGCCTATGAGGGCACGCAAAGCCGCTACCTGACCGGCGCTGATTTCGACACCGAATCCATTCAGGTGGTCGGGGACGAGGTGTTCATCGGCGACGAATTCGGTCCCTATCTGATCCGCGCCGGTCTGGATGGTGTGCTGCGCGAGATCTACGCCACCCGCCTGGACGGCCAGGAGCTGACCGGCCCCGACACATATAGCGTCCATGTTCCCGCCACCGCCGGCCGCGATTTCCAGGTGCAGCGGTCGGGGGGGTACGAAGGCATGGCGCTTCAGCCTGGCACGGACATGCTGTGGGCGATGCTGGAAAAGCCGATCCTGCTGGAGGGCGGCGAAACCGAAGGCCCCTTCCTGCGCGTCATCCAGTTTGACCCCAAGACGGGCGACTGGACCGGCGAGTCGGTAAAATTCCGGCTGTCCGACGGCGCGACCGCCATCGGCGATTTCAACTTCATCGACGAGTCCCGCGCTCTGGTGATCGAACGCGACAACGGCGAAGGCGATGCGGCGCTTGCCTGCGCCGAGGGGGCGACCGACACGTCGGCCTGTTTCCCGCATCCCGCGTTGGTCAAGAACATCGTACTGGTCGATATGACCGACGTGGATGCCGACGGTTTCGTGCGCCGGATTGGCCGCGTCGACCTGATGAACATCGCTGACCCGGACGGCAAGGCCATCGACGGTGTGGTGCACGCGGGTGGGCCGTTCACCTTCCCGTTCTTCACCATCGAAGACGTGGTGCGGGTGGATGACACCCATATCATGGTTGCCAATGACAACAACCTGCCGTTCTCGGGCGGGCGCAGGATCGGACAGGCGGCGGATAATGAATTCATCCTGCTGTCGGTGCCCGAGTTGCTGTCGGCGGAGTGATCCGGCGGGCATGAAAAAGGGGGTGCCCGGCGACGGGCGCCCCCCTGGCACAACTGGACGAACCTAGCTGTAACGCTTGATTTCGCCGGTCTTGAGGCGCGCCTGATAGCTGACCATCTCGGCCTTGACGATCGGCATCAGGAAATACAGCCCGAAGATGTTGACCAGCGCCATGGCAAAGATCGCCGCATCGGAAAAGTCGATCACCGGGCCAAGGTTCATGGCCGCTCCGATCACCACGAAGATGCAGAAGACGATCTTGAAGCTGAGCTCCTGCGCACGGCCTTCGCCGAACATGTAGGTCCATGCCTTGAGGCCGTAATAGCTCCATGAGATCATTGTCGAAAAGGCGAACAGGATCACCGCCAGCGCCAGCACATAGGGAAAGAACGCCAGCGCCGAGCCGAAGGCGGCAGAGGTCAGCGCTACGCCCGACACGTTGCCCACGGTGGCCACGCGGCCCTGTTCGGCGTCCCAGATGTACATGCCGGTATCGGGGTCGATTTGAAGCACGCCGGTGATGACGATGACCAGCGCCGTCATGGTGCAGATCACCACCGTGTCGATGAAGGGTTCCAGCAGCGACACATAGCCTTCGGTGATCGGCTCCTTGGTGCGCACCGCGCTGTGGGCGATGGCGGCCGAACCAACACCGGCCTCGTTGGAAAACGCGGCCCGCTTGAACCCCTGGATCAGCGCGCCAACAAGTCCGCCCGCGATGCCAAGCCCGGTGAAGGCCCCGCTGAAGATCTGACCGAAGGCCCAGCCGATCTGATCGGCGTTCATCAGGATGATGACCAGCGCGGTGCCGACATACAGCACGCCCATGAACGGCACGACCTTTTCCGTGACCCGTGCGATGGATTTCAACCCGCCGACGATGACGGAAAAGACGATGGCGGCAAAGATCACGCCGGTGATCCAGCCGGGATAATCGCCGACGATATTGGTGATCTGGGCGTGGGCCTGATTGGCCTGGAACATGTTGCCGCCCCCCAGCGCGCCCAGCACGCAAAAGATCGAAAACAGGATGGCAAGCCCCTTGCCCAGTCCGGCAAACCCACGTTCGGCCAAGCCCTTTTTCAGGTAATACATCGGGCCGCCGGACACCGATCCGTCGGGGTATTCGTTGCGGTATTTCACCCCCAGCGTGCATTCGGTGAATTTCGACGCCATGCCCATCAGCCCGGCAAGAACCATCCAGAACGTCGCGCCCGGCCCGCCGATGGACACGGCCACCGCCACGCCCGCGATGTTGCCAAGACCCACGGTGCCCGAAAGCGCGGTGGCGAGCGCCTGAAAATGCGACACCTCGCCCGCGTCATCGGGATCGGAATACTTGCCCGATACCAGCGCGATGGAATGGGGAAAGGACCGGAACTGCACAAAGCCGAAATACAGCGTGAATATCGTGGCCGCGACCACCAGCCAAAGCACGATCCAGGGGAACGATGTGCCGGGAAAGGGCGAAAAGATGAAGTTGACGAAAGGCCCGGTGGCGGCACCGACCGCGGCGTTGATGGTGGCGTCAATGCCCTGCGGCGCGTTCTGGGCCTGCGCGGCGCGGGCCGCAAGGGTTGCCGCGATGGCAAGGATGAATGTCTTTTGGAACATGTCTTGGTCTCCTTGGCTCAGGGCACGATGACGGTGGGAACGGGCGACAGCTGGGCCAGCCCCAGCGTGACCGACCCGAAAACCCGCGCGGCGACGGATTGCGACCCGGACCGTCCGACATAGATTTCGGTGGCACCGGCCTTTCTGGTTTCTTCAAGGATCAGTTCGACGACCTGGCCGTAGCGGATGACGCCGGTGGCGGGCACGCCTGCGGCATCGGCCTTGGCAAGGGCCGGGGCCATCACGATTGCATTGGCGCGCTCCAGCTCTTTCTTGCGGCGGCCGTGTCGTTCGGCCAGCTCTTCCTGGGTCAGGAACGAATAGGGCGACCATTCAAGGACGTGGACAAGCAGCAGCGATGCCCCATCGCCCTTGGCTTGCTTGATCGCGAAATCCAGAACTCCGGGATCGTCTGGCGCGCCTTCGAACGCGACGACATAAGTTTCAGAAGTCATTCTGCCTGTCCCTTTTGATCAAAATCCTGCCGCACGGGAAAATATGCCCGCCGCATCCGACAATTCTGGGCGATCCTTCCCCGTGCTGTCACCCTGTTTTTACCGATTCGTTACAATTCGACGAAACGCCGCCCGCGCTGCGAAAGATCCGGGCGACTTTTCGGGGGTTTCACTCGCCCCGGTCGCGTCTAAGGTGGCAAGGGTCGTCGCGGCGGCCGGTCGGACGATTTCAGGCGGAGACATCCGCAAAGAATTGGGAGAAAGACGATGAGCAAGCGTGACGAGCTGATCACGAAATATGCCGAGGATCTGCGCGGCAAATGCGGCATGGAGCCGGATATGGATCTGCTGAAAAAGGTGACCATTGGATGCGGTCCCTCGATCTACAACGCTGACAGCGCGACCGTGGCGTCATCGCAGCCCGCCGAGATTGAGACGGTAAAAACGAATTTCCTGATGAAAAAACTGGGACTGGCCGATGGTCCCGAACTGATGGCCGGCATCGACACGGCGATTGAAACTTATGGGAAATCCGAGCGGAACAAGTACCGCGCCGTGCTGTATTACCTTCTGGTCAAGCAGTTCGGCAAAGAAGCGGTCTACGGCTGACCCCAGGGGCCGGTGGGCGCGTTAACGATATTTACCGGGACCTTTCCACAATGGCTTGCGGTTTACGCAGTTCGCACTTGGGTGGAATCGCCCCATCGGTTACCAACGTGATGTGGCCAGAAAGGCCGATACCAGTTCTATCCAGGCTGCGTGGGAGCAGTGGGGTGAGTGACGGGGTCGGCATCGGTCGGCCCCGTCTTCCCGTGTGTTTCCGCCCGATTTCAGGCCGGTGTTCATTCCGGCGCTTGTTCCGGCAGGCCCGCGAGTGCGCGGATCAGCCGCCATTCATCCGGCGTGACCGGCTGCACCGACAGGCGCGACTGTTTCAGCAGCGCCATGTCAGACAGGCGCGGGTCGGCCTTGACCATGTCCAGCGTGACGGGCGTTTTCACCGGTTCCAGCGCCTTGATGTCCACGCAATCCCAGCGCGCATCGTCGGCGGTGCTGTCGGGATGGGATTCGGCGATCACCTCGACGGTGCCGACCACGGCTTTTTCCTTTTGCGAGTGGTAAAAGAACCCGCGATCCCCGACGCGCATCTCACGCATGAAGTTGCGCGCCTGATAGTTGCGCACGCCGTTCCATTCCTCGCCCGCTTCGCCCCTGGCGACCTGATCCGCCCAGGACCAGGCCGAGGGTTCGGATTTGAACAGCCAGAATGTCACCCGATGACCTTTTTCCAGGCGGTCAGCGTCACGCTTTCGAACATGCCGGCCTTGGCGTAGGGGTCGCTGTCCGCCCAGGCGCGCGCGGCGGCCATGTCGGTGACATCAAGGATCACGAGACTGCCGGCCATCTCGCCGGCATCGTCCAGAAGCGGGCCGGCCTGCACGACGACGCCGGTGGCCTCGATGTAGGCAAGATGCGCCTCGCGATTGTCCTTGCGCGTTCGCAGCGCGCCGTCCTTGTCCTTGGCAATAAGAGCGACAAGCATGTTCATTCCTCCTTCAGGGGTCGGTTCAGTAATCGGGTGATGGCATCGCCGACCGATACGGTGCCGCCCGACACCTCGGCGACGCTGCGGCAGATCGGCAGGTCCAGTCCCAGCCGGGCGGCCAGCCGGGTGACGGCTTCGGCGGTTTTCACGCCCTCGACGGTAAGCGACGCATCGAACGTCGTGCCGCGCCCCAGCGCAAGGCCAAAGCGGTAGTTGCGTGACAGATCCGAAGTGCAGGTCAGCGACAGATCGCCCAGCCCCGACAGCCCCGCCAGCGTATTGGCGCGTGCGCCAAGCGTGGTGGCAAGGCGGGACATTTCGGCAAAGCCGCGCGTCATCAGCGCGGCGCGGGCGCTGTCACCAAGGCCGATGCCGATGCAGGCACCGCAGGCGATGGCGATGACGTTCTTGAGCGCGCCGCCAAGTTCGGCCCCGATGGCGTCGGTGGACCGGTAAAGGCGCAGCGTCGGGGTCGACAGATCGCGCTGCAACCGCCACCCGGCATCCGCATCGGCGCAGGCCAGCGTCAGCGCCGTGGGCAGGCCGCGCGCGATGTCATCGGCAAAGCTGGGGCCGGTCAGGATCGCCGCAATCGCCTGCGGTTTGGCGCGGGCGATGACGCCGGTGGGGCCGGTCAGGTCGGTCACGTCGATCCCCTTGCAGCAGGCCACAACCCGCTGGCCCGTCAGCGGCGATGCGACCTGGGACAGCACCGCGTGCAGCGATTGCATCGGCGTGGCAAGCAGCAGGGTCTCGGCACGCGCCACCCGCGCGATGTCGGTCGATGCGGTGATGGTGTCGGGCAGGGTTGCGCCGGGCAGGCGGGGCGCGCGGTGGGTGTGGTTGATCGCGGCGACGGTTTCGGGATCGCGCGCCCACAGCGCGACAGGGGTGCCATGGCGCGCCAAGGCGATCGCCAGCGCGGTGCCAAAGGCCCCTGCGCCAAGCACGCCGATCATGACTTGGGGCCCTTTTTCCCCGACCCCAGCAGCGGAGCGGCGTCGCGGTCCAGGGGCCAGCGGGGCCGGGCCGCAAGGGTCATGTCAGACCGTTCGCCGGCGGCGAAAAGCTCGGCCCCGGCATAGGCGATCATCGCCGCATTGTCGGTGCACAGCTTCAGCGGGGGGGCGGTGAACACGACCCCGGCCTCGTCGCTGATCGCCTGCAAGGCGCCGCGGATCGCGGTGTTGGCGGCGACGCCTCCGGCAATGGCGATGGCGGGGGCGGCGGGGGAGTCGGCAAGATACAGAGCCAGCGCGCGGCGGGTTTTTTCGGCCAGTACATCCCGGACAGCGGCCTGGAACCCGGCGCACAGGTCGGCGCGGTCCCGGGCATATAGCCCGCCTTGATCTGTCACGATCTGATCGCGCATCCGCAGCAAGGCGGTCTTCAGCCCCGAAAAGCTCAGGTCACAGCCGCTGCGGTCCAGCAGCGGACGGGGAAAGCGGAACCGCGCCTCGTCGCCATCCAGTGCTGCGTCCTGCACCGACGGCCCGCCGGGCTGGGGCAGGCCCAGCAGGCGGGCGGTCTTGTCGAATGCCTCGCCCGGCGCGTCGTCGATGGTGCCGCCAAGGCGGGTGAAATCCTGCGCGCCGCGCACGATCAGGAACTGGCAATGCCCGCCCGACACCAGCAGCATCAGGTAGGGAAACGCCAGCCCGTCGGTCAGGCGGGGCGTCAGCGCGTGGCCGGCAAGGTGGTTCACCCCGATCAGCGGTTTGTTCAGCCCCGCCGCCAGCCCCTTGGCCATCATCACGCCCGACAGCACGCCGCCGATCAGCCCCGGACCCGCCGTCACCGCGATTGCGTCCAGATCGGACAGGTGGACACCTGCCTCGGCAATCGCCTGTTCCACCGCCAGATCCAGCTTTTCCGCATGGGCGCGGGCAGCGATTTCCGGCACGATGCCCCCGAAGGCGGCGTGCAGTTCGGCCTGCCCCATCACCACCGACGACAGGATATGCCGCCCGCGCAGCACCGCCGCGGCGGTGTCATCGCAGCTGCTTTCCAGCCCAAGGATCAGCGGGTCGGTCATCGGCACATCCGTTGCAAAGCCATGACCATCCAGCTACCACCTGCGCACCAGCGCCACAATGCCAAGGCCGCCATGCCACAGCCCATCCTGTTGCTGACCCGCCCGGACCCCGCCTCGCGCCGCTTTTTGGGCGGTATCGAACAGCGGCTGCACGGCTTTTCCACCATCGTCAGCCCGGTGATCGCCATCCAACCGCGTGGGCCGCTGCCAGAGACGGGCGATGCGGTGGGGGCAGTTTTCACCTCGGCCAACGGGGTGCGGGCGTGGCAGGCGCTGGGCGGCGCGCCGCTGCCGCTGTGTTATACGGTGGGGGATGCGACGGCGCAGGCGGCCCGCGCGGCAGGTTTTGCGCCGCAAAGCGCGCAGGGCGACGCCGACGCGCTGGTGGCGATGATCGCGGCCGATGCGCCGCAGGGCCGGCTGATCCATCTGCGCGGCGCGCATGCGCGGGGCGATGTCGCGGCGCGTCTTGCGCAACGGGGCCTGCGCGCGACCGAGGCGGTGATCTACGACCAGCCGACGCAGGAATTGAGCGCCCGGGCCCAGCAGGCGCTTGGCGGCAACTCTCCGGTGATTCTTCCGCTTTTCTCCGTGCGCAGCGCGGCCCAGTTTGCCCGGACGGCGCAGATCGGGCCGCGCCGCGCGCCGCTCATCGTCGCAGCGATCAGCGCCGAGGTGGCCGAAGCACTGGGCGCGCTCTATGTGAATAGGCTGGAAATACCGGCGCGGCCTGATGCGGAACATATGCAGGATGCCGTGATTGGGTTACTGAAAGACCTGGGGGCGCTTGTGAAGCGTCACAAGTCTGTGAAAGATTAGGCGGGCACGCGCCTTATCGTGCCGTGAACCAGGATTTTGCGAGAACTTGAAAGGGTGGAGCGTGGCCGACGAGAAGAAACCGGTAGACGGGATCGAGGACGACGCCGGGAACGGCGCCGAAACAGTGGCGTCGTCAACGCCGGACTCCGGGGCGCCCTTTGACGAGACCGTTTCAGGTCCGGACGCGGCAGACAGCGTTGCCGGCGGTGATGACACCGTGACCGGCCCCTCCGTGACCGAAACCCCGGCGGCAACGCCCGAAGAAAACACCGACATCCACTCCCCCGCCGAGGCCACGCTGCTGCGCGAAGACAGCCTGCGGCCCGGCGACGACGCCTTGTCGGACGAAACCGGCGCAGATCCGGACGACGGGTCGACCATCGACGCAAGCTCGCCCTCTGCCATCGACGGCACCGTGGCCGCAGATCCGGCGTCCGCAACCCCGGCGATGGCGGCCGCAGCCTCGCCTCAGGTCATCGAAAAGACCGTGGTCGAGAAAAAGGGCGGCTTTGTCCCGATGCTGCTGGGCGGGGTGATCGCGGCGGCGCTGGGCTATGGCGCGGCGGCGTACCAGGGCGGCACCTGGCCCTTTGACACGGCCCCCAACCCGTTCGAGGATGAAACCCGTAGCGCACTGGCCGAGCAGGCCGACCGTATCGACGCGCTTGCCGCCGAGGTACAGACCGCCACGGATACGGCCAACGGCATCGACCTGTCGGCGCTCGAATCTTCGGTCGCGGATCTTCAGACCCAGATCGACACGGCCACCGGCTCTTTCGACGATCTGTCGGGGCGGCTGGATGAATTCGCAACCCGTCTGGACGAAATCGCGACGCGCCCGCTGGAACAGATCTCGCCCGATGCGGTGGCCGCCTTCGAACGCGAACTGGAAACGCTGCGCGATGCCGCTACCCAGCAGGCGAGCGAAGTCGAAAAGATGACGCAGCAGGCGCTTGATGCCGAAGCCAACGCGCAGCAGCTTGCCACCCGGTCCAAGGCGCGCGCTGCACTGGCCGACGTGATGGCGGCGCTGGCGGCAGGCGAGCCTTATGCCGAGCCGCTGCAAACCGTCGAGGCCAACGGCGTCGCCGCCCCTGCGCCGCTGGCGTCCCATGCCGATGACGGCGTGCCGTCGCTTGCCGAGCTGACCGAAGAATATCCCCCGCTTGCCCGCGAGGCGCTGGTCATCGCGCGCCGGGGCGAAACCGAAGGCTCCAGCGGCGCGGCCCGTTTCACCACCTTCCTCGAAAACCAGCTGGGGGTGCGGTCGGTCACGCCGCGCGACGGGAACGGGGCCGATGCCATCCTGTCGCGGGCCGAAGCGGCGCTGAAAGACGGCGCGCTCGACACGGCGCTGTCCGAGTTGTCCGCCCTGCCGGAACAGGCGCGCGCGCCGCTCTCGGACTGGATGGCCCGGGCGAAAACACGCGCCGACGCGCTCGCGGCAGCCGATGGGCTCGCCCAGGAACTGAACAAGGAATAAGGGTCGCAACATGCTCTGGTCACTTCTGAAGATCGTCATCTTCGTCGCCATCGTCGCGGCCCTGACCCTTGGCGCCGGGTATGTGATGGAGGCCAACGGCGGCATCCAGATCACCGCCGCCGGGTACGAGGTCAACCTTGGCCCACTGCAATCGGTGATCGCCGTCGTCGTGCTGGTCGTCGGGCTGTTCGTGCTGTTCAAGCTTGTCGGGCTGACGATCGCCGTGCTGAAATTCATCAACGGCGACGACACCGCGCTGTCGCGCTATTTCGACCGCAACCGCGAGCGTAAGGGCTATCACGCGCTGTCGGAGGGTCTGCTGGCGCTGTCGTCTGGCGAGGGCAAGCTGGCGATGGCCAAGGCGCAAAAGGCCGACCGCTATCTTCACAACCCCGCGCTTACCAATCTGCTGACCGCGCAGGCCGCCGAGATGTCGGGCGACACCCGCAAGGCCGAGGAAACCTACAAAAAGCTGATCCAGAACGACGATACCCGGTTCGCGGGCATTCGCGGGATGATGAAGTTGAAGCTCGCCCAGGGCGACGAAGACACCGCGCTTGCGCTGGCCGAACGCGCCTTTGCGATCAAGCCCCGGCATCGTGAAATTCAGGACATGCTTCTGGAACTTCAGGTGAAAAACCACGACTGGAAAGGTGCCCGCAAAACCCTGTCTGCCGAGCTCAAGCACGGCAACCTGCCGCGGGATGTCTACAAGCGACGCGATGCGGTGCTGGCGCTGTCAGAGGCCAAGGATATCTTTGCCGACGACAAGCCGATCGAGGCGCGCGAGGCGGCAATCGCCTCGGCCAAGGGTTCGCCCGACCTGATTCCCGGCGCCTGCATGGCGGCGCGGGCCTACATTGCGCGTGGGGAAAACAAAAAGGCCGAGCGTATCCTGAAAAAGGCCTGGGCCGTGCAGCCGCATCCCGATCTGGCCGCGACCTTTGCGGAAATCGCCCCCGACGAGACCCCGGGCGAGCGGGTGAAACGGTTCAAGGCGCTTACCGGGCTGCGCACATCCCATCGCGAAACCAAGCTGTTGCGCGCCGAACTGGCGCTCGCCGCCGAGGATTTTCCCGAAGCGCGGCGCGCCGTGGGCAACCTTGCCGATACCGATGCGGATGCACGCGTGCTGACGGTGATGGCGGCCATCGCCAAGGGCGAAGGTGCGCCGGAAACCGAAGTGCGCGGCTGGCTGACCAAGGCGCTTGTGGCGCCGCGCGGCCCGGCCTGGGTCTGCGACCAGTGTCACCATCTGCATTCCGAATGGGTGCCGATCTGTGACAATTGCAACGGCTTTGATACCCTTAGCTGGACCACCCCGCCGCAGACCGGCGGGGCACCGGCGGGGGCCGAAATGCTGCCGCTGATCGTCGGGACCGACCCGGCGCCCGCGCCGGCCACCGATGCCGTGCCCGAGGTGCTGGCGCCGAACCCGCCTACGCCGCAGGGCGCGTCGGCTGCCGATGACGCCAGGCCCGCGGTCGAGGATGCCGAGGTGGTAACCGACCCCGGCACGCCCGACCCGGACAAGAAGGACAGCGCAGCCTGACCCTTTGGACCGGGCGGCCCCGGTGATCCGGGGCCGCCCGGCGCCTGCGTGGGGCTTGCGTGGCGCGTGCGCAGCCGACGATTGCACAGACCGGCGCGCAGGCGGTAGGATTGGGCCATGACCGATGCCGCCCCGCCAGATCACGCCCCCGCCGCAGACGTTTCCGGCGTCGACGACGAAGTGTGGCGGTCGGTTCTGAAAGCGGTCGATCAGACCTATTCAGAGCTTGTTGCCCATCAGGAACAGCTGGAACGCCGCAACGACGAGCTTGTCGCCGCCAAGACGCTGATCGAATCGCTGTTGCAGTCGGTCAGCGATATTCTGATGGTGATCGACCATGACGGCGCGGTGATCGAAGCCAGCGCCTCGCTCGTCGATCTGGTGCCGGGTCCGGTGGTCGGGCTGCCCGCATCGCAGGTGTTCGAGTCCGAAGGCGCGGCGCGTCTGAGCGCCGCGCTGACCGGCCTGCGGCTGGGCCAGCCGACCGCGCAGTTCGAAGCGTCGATCCCGGCGCCGGGCGGCGCGCAGCCCTTTGACATTGCCCTGTCGCCCCGGCTGGATTCGCGCAACCGGGTCAGCGGCGCCGTGCTGACCGGGCGTCCGCTTGGCGAGCTGCGCCGTGCCTACGCCAAGCTGGAACTGTCGCACGAGCAGCTCAAGCAGGCGCAGGGACAGATCGTGCGCAACGAAAAGCTGGCCTCGCTGGGGCGGCTGCTTGCCGGGGTCGCGCACGAGCTGAACAATCCGATCAGCTTTGTCTATGCTTCGGTCCATGCGCTGGAAAAATACGTCGGCCAGTTCGAGACCTATTTCGAAAAGGTCCAGCAGGGCGCGTCGCGCGACGATCTTGTCCGTCTGCGGTCCGAGCTGAAACTGGAACGCGCGCTGACCAATCTTGGCACCGCGATCCACGGCGCGCGCGAAGGATCCGAGCGGGTGCGCGATATCGTCGCCGATCTGCGCCGGCTTGCATCGGACGGGCGGGGCGAGGCGATGGCTTTCGATCTTGCCGAAACCGCGCGGGTTTCGGCGCTGTGGGTCGAGCGCGGGTCGAAATCCGACGTGGTCGTGGATTTTTCCGGGTTGGACAGCCTGCGCGTGCGCGGGGTTCCGGGGCATGTGCAGCAAATCGTCATGAACCTTGTGCAGAACGCGATCGACGCGGTGGCGGACAGCCCCGCGCCGCGGGTGTGCATCGCCCTGCAGCACCACGATGGCATGGCGCGGATGATCGTGTCCGACACCGGGCCGGGGGTGCCGGCAGACCAGCGCGCGGCGATTTTCGATCCGTTCTACACCACGAAACCGGTGGGCAAGGGCACCGGGCTGGGGCTTTCCATCTCGGCAAAGATCGCGGATGAACATGGCGGGCAGCTGATCCTGTTGCCCGACGGGCCGGGCGCGCGCTTTGCGCTCGACCTGCCGCTGGTGCAAGCCGAAGGAGACCGGGAATGAACGTGCTCTGGCTGCAATCCGCGGGATGCGGGGGCTGTACCATGTCGCTGCTGTGCGCCGAAGCGCCCAACGTCTTTGACACGTTGGGCGATGGCGGGGTGTCGTTCCTGTGGCATCCGTCGTTTTCCGAAGCCACGGGCGCCGAGGTGCTGGCGCTGCTTGGCGCGCTGGAAAGCGGGGAAATCCCGCTGGACGCGCTGTGTTTCGAAGGCTCGGTCGCGACGGGCCCCAGGGGCAGCGGGCGCTATCACATGCTGGCGGGCAGCGGGCGGGCGATGCTGGACTGGGTCCGTGCCCTGGCGCCGCGCGCGCGCCATGTGGTCGCCGTAGGCACCTGCGCGGCCTATGGCGGCGTGACCGCTGCGGGGGGCAATCCGACCGGCGCGATGGGGCTGCAATGGGATGGCCGGCAAAAGGGCGGCGTGCTGGAGGGCGGGTTCGTGTCGCGCGCCGGCCTTCCGGTGATCAATGTCGCAGGATGTCCGACCCATCCGGGCTGGGTGACCGAAACCCTGCTGATGCTGGCGGACGGAACGCTGGGCGCGCAGGATCTGGACGGCTACGGGCGCCCGCGCTTTTATGCGGACCACCTTGTGCACCATGGCTGTTCCAAGAACGAATACTATGAATACAAGGCTTCGGCGCGCGCCCTGTGCGAAATCGGCTGCATGATGGAGCATCTTGGCTGTGTCGGCACCCAGGCGGTGGGCGATTGCAACACGCGGCCCTGGAACGGGCAGGGGTCCTGTACCTCGGGGAACTATCCCTGCATCGCCTGCACCGCGCCGGAATTCGAAGAGCCGGGCCATGCCTTCACCCAGACGCCGACCATCGCGGGCATCCCGGTGGGGTTGCCGTCGGACATGCCCAAGGCGTGGTTCATGGCGCTGGCGTCGCTGTCCAAGGCCGCAACGCCCAAACGCATCGACGTCAACGCCCATTCGGATCGTGTGCGCATCGCGCCCGCGCCAAGGGGTCAGCGATGACGCGCAAACTGCTGGTCGGCCCGTTCAACCGGGTCGAGGGCGACCTGGAAATCCAGCTGACCGTCGAGGATGGCCGCGTCAGCGCCGCGCGGGCCAATTCGCCGCTGTTCCGCGGGTTCGAGATGATGCTTCAGGGCAAGCCGCCCAGCGATGCGCTGACGCTGACCCCCAGGATCTGCGGCATCTGTTCGGTCAGCCAGTCCAAGGCGGCGGCGCTGGCGCTTGGGGATGCCCTGGGCGCGTGGATGTTGCCCCAGGGGGCGCTGGCGGCGGCGATCCTGCACGGGGTCGAAAACCTGTGCGACCACCTGACCCATTTCGCGCTGTTCTTCATGCCCGATTTCGCGCGGCCGGTGTATGCCGGGCGGGGTTGGCACGACCGCGCGGTGTCGCGGTTCACTGCAACGCGGGGCGCGGCCCTGCGGCCCATCGTCGAGGCGCGCGCGCAACTGTTTCACATCGTCGGGCTGCTGGGGGGCAAGTGGCCCCACACGCTGGCGATCCAGCCGACAGGGGTAACGCGTGCGCCCGATGCGCGCGATCGCATCCGCATCCAGACCACGCTGCGCGCCGCGCGCAGGGTGATCGAGCGCGAACTGTTCGGCGCTGCCGCCGAGCCGTTCGCCGCGCTGCAAACCGTTGCGGCGCTGGAAAGCTGGCCGGGGGGGGATGCGGCGCTGTTCAACGAGATTTCGGCGGATCTGCGGCTGGACACGCTTGGCGTTGGCCCACGGCGCTACCTGTCCTGCGGCGCCTATCCGCTGGACAGCGGGCGCGTGACCGCGTCGGGCGTCTGGGAAAACGGGGCCGTCAGCGCATTCGATCCGGCGGCGGTGCAAGAGGATCTCAGCCATGCCTGGATGCTGGGCGATGCCGCGCATCCCGCGCAGGGGGCCACCGTGCCCGACGAGGACATGGCCGGCCCGGCCTATTCCTGGTGCAAGGCCCCGCGTCTGGCCGGACGCACGGTCGAGGTCGGCGCGCTGGCGCGGCAGGCGGTCGACGGGCATCCGTTGGCGGTGGCGCTTGCGTCCGAGGGATCGGTCCGGGCGCGGATCGGCGGGCGCTTGCTCGAGGTGGCGCGGCTGCTGACCTGGCTGGACCGCTGGGCGGCGGCGCTGGAACCGTCGGCGCGGTTCATGGGCGATGCGCCCGCAACGGCGGACGGCGCTGGCGCGGGGCTGGTCGAGGCCGCGCGCGGCACGCTGGGGCATTGGCTGCGCATCGAACGGGGCGTGATCGCCAGCTATCAGATCGTGGCGCCGACCACCTGGAATTTCTCGCCCCGCGATGCGGGCGGTGTGCCCGGCCCGGTCGAGGCGGCGCTGGTCGGCTGCCCGGTGGGCGATGCCGAAAGCACGCCCGTCGCGGTGCAGCACGTTGTAAGGAGTTTCGATCCATGCATGGTCTGCACGGTGCATTGAGGCCGCCCTCGACGCGGGTGCTGCCCCCGCGCGCCGGCGCAGCGCGCCGGGGCCTGTTCAGCCGGAAAAAGACGCGGACATGGTGACGGGGCGGCGAATCCGGGTGCGCGGGCAGGTACAGGGGGTGGGATTTCGGCCTTTCGTCTGGCGCCTTGCCGCGCGGTTCGGGGTCTCTGGCGAGGTGTCGAACGACGCCGAGGGCGTGCTTGTGCTGGGCTTCGGCAGGGATCTGGACGGGTTCGAACGGGCGTTGCGTACCGAGGCGCCGCCGCTGGCGCGCGTGGATGCGGTGGAAAGCTCGGGCTGCGATGTGGCGCGGCGGGACGGGTTTGCGATTGTCGCCTCTGGCGGGCCGGGGGCGGAAACCCAGGTGACCCCGGATGCGGCGACCTGCGCCGAGTGTCTGGACGAGGTACGGGGCGTGGGGCGCCGCGCGGGATATGCATTTGCCAATTGTACCCATTGCGGTCCGCGTTTCACCATCGTCACCGGGCTGCCCTATGACCGGGCGCAGACCACGATGGCGCCGTTCGGCCTGTGTGACGCATGCCGCGCGGAATACGAAAACCCGGCGGACAGGCGGTTCCATGCGCAGCCGGTGGCCTGTCCGGAGTGTGGGCCTCGGGCGTGGTATGAAGGCAGCGGCGCCGGAGCGGGCAACGCGGTGACGCGCGCGGCGGACGCCTTGCTGCGCGGCGAAATCGTCGCGGTGAAGGGGCTTGGGGGCTTTCATCTTGCGTGCGATGCGACGAATGCGCAGGCGGTGGCCTTGTTGCGGACGCGCAAGCGGCGTCCGGCCAAGCCGTTTGCGCTGATGGCGCCGCTGGCGGTCGTGGCGCGGCATTGCGGTGTTTCCCGGCAGGAGGAGGCGGTGTTGTCCGGTCCCGCCGCACCCATCGTGTTGCTGGTCAAGGCGGGCGCCGCGCTGCCGGATGCGGTCGCGCCGGGGCAGGGAACACTGGGCTGGATGCTGCCGGCGACGCCGTTGCATCATCTGTTGTGCGACGCGGCGGAACGGCCGCTTGTGATGACCTCGGGAAATGTCAGCGGCGCGCCGCAGGTGATCGGCAATGACGAGGCGCGCGCCACGCTGGGCGCTTTTGCCGATGGGTTCCTGATGCATGACCGCGCCATCGCCCGCAGGCTGGATGACAGCGTCGAACGCGTCGACCCGCCGATGGTGTTGCGCCGAGGGCGGGGCCGGGTGCCGGGTACGCTGGCGCTGCCGGACGGGTTTTCAGACCGCCAGGTGGTGGCCTATGGCGGGCAGATGAAGGCGGCGATCTGCCTGATCAAGAACGGCCGCGCCCTGCTGGGCCATCACCTCGGCGAGCTTGACGAGCCGTTGACCTGGGAGGCATTCCTGCAAGCGGATCGCGATTATGCCGCGTTGTTCGACCATCGCCCCGCGGCGGTCGCCTGCGACCTGCACGAGGGTTATCGCGCCACGCAGCACGCCGGCGGGCTGGGGTTGCCGGTGATGGCGGTGCAGCATCACCATGCCCATCTTGCCGCCTGTCTGGGCGACAACCTGTGGCCGCTGGATGGCGGGCCGGTGGCGGGAATCGTGCTGGATGGCGCGGGGCTTGGCACCGACGGGACGATCTGGGGCGGCGAGCTCTTGCTGGGCGATTACCGTGGAGTCGAGCGGCGCGCCTGGCTGGCGCCTGCGCCCCTGGCGGGCGGCGATGCGGCAGCGCGTGAACCGTGGCGCAACGCCGCTGTGCGGCTGGCGGCCGCAGGTCTTGACCCGGCCGACCGGTTTCACGGGAAACCCGTGGCGATGCTGCTGGACGCGGCGCGGCGGGGCATCAATGCGCCGCTGTCATCCAGCGCAGGGCGGTTGTTCGATGCCGCCGCCGCCTGTCTCGGGCTGTGTCCGGACGTGCAAAGCTATGAGGGCGAGGCGGCGATGCGGCTGGAAGCCATGGCGGTGCGCTGCGAAGGGGCCGCCGCTTTTGGCGATGGGTGCCGGATCGGGGTCGACGCGGTGTTTCGCGAACTGATGAGCGACGCCATCCCGGCGCCGCACCGCGCCTGGCGGTTTCACGCCGGGTTGGCGCAGGCGTTTGCGTCACGTGCGCGGGCGCTTGTCGCGGCGGGCGAGGCGCGGGCGGTCGCGTTGACGGGGGGGTGTTTCCAGAACGCGCTGCTGCTGCGCCTGACGCTTGGGGCGCTGGACGGCGTGCCGGTGCTGATCCATCGCCAGACCCCGGCCAATGACGGCGGGCTGGCGCTGGGTCAGGCGCTTGTGGCCCTGGCGCAGATGGAAAGCGCCTGACCGGCAGCCCTGCCGTGGCGGACAGGCGCTAACCGGATGATTGCGGCGGTATGACACTTAACCTGTTGTTATAAGACATTTTAACAAGTCGAGAGAGACTTGGGTGAACTCCTTTCGCACACGGCGGCATACCGTGATGCTTGGCAGATCGGCGCGGGCGACACCGCCGCGCCATGCCAGAACCACCCAGGGAGGACGCCAGCTTGAGCCAGATCGAAACCTTCTATGATGTCATGCGAAGCCAGGGAATCACCCGCCGCAGTTTCATGAAATACTGCTCGCTCACCGCCGCCGCGCTTGGCCTTGGTCCCGCCTTCGTGCCGAAAATCGCCCACGCGATGGAAACCAAGCCGCGCACCCCGGTGATCTGGGTGCACGGGCTGGAATGCACCTGCTGCTCCGAAAGCTTTATCCGCAGCGCCCACCCGCTGGCCAAGGATGTCGTGCTGTCGATGATCAGCCTTGATTACGACGACACGCTGATGGCCGCCGCCGGCCATCAGGCCGAGGCCGCCCTGCAGGACACCATCGACAAGTACAAGGGCAACTACATCCTTGCGGTCGAGGGCAACCCGCCGCTGAACGAAGACGGCATGTATTGCATCGTCGGCGGCAAGCCCTTTACCGATCAGCTCAGGCACGCCGCCGAACACGCCAAGGCGATCATCAGTTGGGGGGCTTGCGCGTCCTACGGCTGTGTGCAGGCCGCCGCGCCGAACCCGACGCGCGCGACCCCGGTGCACAAGGTCATCACCGACAAGCCGATCATCAAGGTGCCGGGCTGCCCGCCCATCGCCGAGGTCATGACCGGCGTCATCACCTATATGCTGACCTTCGACCGGATGCCCGAGCTTGACCGGCAGGGCCGCCCCGCGATGTTCTATTCCCAGCGCATCCACGACAAATGCTACCGCCGCCCGCATTTCGACGCGGGGCAATTCGTCGAACACTGGGACGATGAAAACGCGCGCAAGGGCTATTGCCTGTACAAGATGGGCTGCAAGGGGCCGACGACCTACAACGCCTGCTCTACCGTGCGCTGGAACGAGGGCGTCAGCTTTCCGATCCAGTCCGGGCATGGCTGCATCGGCTGTTCCGAAGACGGGTTCTGGGATCAGGGGTCGTTCTACAACCGCGTCACCGACCTTACGCAATTCGGCATCGAGGCCAACGCTGACAAGGTCGGCGCAACCGCCGCCGGCGTCGTCGGCGCGGGCATCGCGGCGCATATCGCCGTGTCCGCGCTTAAATCCGCGCAGAAGAAAACCCAGTCGAAAGAAGAGGTGTAAGCCATGGTGATCCAGACCCCGAACGGCTACACGCTCGACAATGGCGGCACGCGTGTTGTCGTCGACCCGGTGACCCGGATCGAAGGCCACATGCGCTGCGAGGTCAACGTCAACGACCAGAACATCATCACCAACGCGGTCAGCACCGGCACCATGTGGCGCGGGCTGGAGGTCATCCTAAAGGGCCGCGATCCGCGCGATGCCTGGGCGTTCACAGAACGCATCTGCGGCGTGTGCACCGGCACACACGCGCTGACCTCCGTGCGCGCGGTCGAGGATGCGCTGGGCATCAACATCCCCGAGAACGCGAATTCGATCCGCAACATGATGCAGCTTGCGCTGGAAATTCACGATCACGTCGTGCATTTCTATCACTTGCACGCGCTGGACTGGGTCAACCCGATCAACGCGCTCAAGGCCGATCCCAAGGCCACGTCCGAGTTGCAGCAGACGGCGGGTCCGAACCACCCGCTATCGTCGCCCGGCTATTTCCGCGACGTGCAGAACCGCCTGAAGAAATTCGTGGAATCCGGCCAGCTTGGTCTGTTCAAGAACGGCTACTGGGACAATCCGGCCTATCTTCTGCCGCCCGAGGCGGACCTGATGGCGACGACGCATTATCTTGAGGCGCTCGATCTTCAGAAGGAAATCGTCAAGGTTCACACGATCTTTGGCGGCAAGAACCCGCATCCCAACTGGCTGGTCGGCGGCGTGCCCTGCCCGATCAACATGAACGGGGTCGGCAGCGTCGGTGCGATCAACATGGAACGGCTGAACATGGTCAGCGCGATCATCGACCGGGCGCAGGAATTCAACCGCAACGTCTATATCCCCGACGTAAAGGCGATCGGCGGCTTCTATCGCAACTGGCTGTATGGCGGGGGGCTGTCATCGCAGGCGTGTCTTGCCTATGGCGACATCCCCGAAAACCCCAATGATTTCTCGCCAGAGCAGCTGCATCTGCCGCGCGGCGCGATCGTGGGCGGCAATATGGACGAGGTGCTCGACGTCGATCCGCGCGACCCCGAGCAGGTGCAGGAATTCGTCGACCATTCGTGGTACACCTACGGCGAGCCCGGCAAGGGGCTGCATCCATGGGATGGCATCACCGAGCCGAAATACGAGCTTGGGCCAAACGCCAGGGGCACCCGGACCAACATCCAGGAGCTTGACGAGGCGGCGAAATACTCGTGGATCAAGGCGCCGCGCTGGCGTGGTCACGCGATGGAGGTGGGGCCGCTGGCCCGCTACATCATCGGCTACGCCAAGGGCCACGAGGACATCACCGATCAGGTCGACCGCCTGCTGTCCGACATGGACCTGCCCAAGGAGGCGCTGTTTTCGACTCTTGGGCGCACCGCCGCCCGCGCGCTGGAATCGGAATATTGCGGGCGTCTGCAACGGCACTTCTTCGACAAGATGATCTCAAACATCCGCAACGGCGACGAATCCACCGCCAACGTGGCAAAATGGGACCCGTCAACCTGGCCGACCTCGGCCAGGGGCGTCGGCATGACCGAGGCGCCGCGCGGCGCACTGGGCCATTGGATCAGGATCGAAAACGGCCGCATCGACAATTACCAATGCGTGGTGCCGACCACCTGGAACGGCTCGCCCCGCGATACCGCCGGCAACATCGGCGCGTTCGAGGCAAGCCTGATGAACACCAGGGTCGAGCGCCCCGATGAGCCGGTCGAGGTGCTGCGCACCCTGCACAGCTTTGATCCCTGCCTAGCCTGTTCGACCCATGTGATGTCGCCCGATGGTCAAGAGCTTGCCAACGTCAAGGTCCGCTAAAAAGGAGAGAGAGATGAAATACGCAATTTCCGCGTTCCTGCTGACGGCCTCCGCCGCCATGGCGCACGAAGGCCACGATGCCGCGCTTGGCGACGGTGCGGCGCATTGGCTGCTGTCTCCGCTGCACGGTGTGGGTGTTCTGGCGCTTGGCGCTGTGCTGTTGCTGGTGATCCGCGCCCGCAACAAGGGGTAGGGTCATGACCGAAACCACCCCTGTCCAACAGTTGGCCGACGACGCCACCGCCGAGGATATCGACAGCATCCGCACCCGCACCAGCGTTTTCGTCTACGAATGGCCGGTGCGGCTGTGGCACTGGGTCAACGCGGCCCTTATCACGCTGCTGATCGGCACCGGCTGGTTCATCGCCTCGCCCCTGCCGTCGATGGATTTCGCCGAGGCGACGTTTCAGTTCGTCATGGGCTACAACCGGTTCATCCATTTCGCCTGCGGTCAGCTTTTGACCGTCGCCTTTGCCGCGCGCATCTATTGGGCCTTCGTCGGCAACCACCATGCGCGGCAGCTGTTCTATGTGCCGGTCTGGCGCAAGACCTGGTGGCACGAGATGTTCCACGAGCTGAAATGGTACGCCTTCATCGCGAAGACGCCGAAGAAATACGTCGGGCACAATCCGCTGGCGCAGATGGCGATGTTCTTCTTCATGACCATCGGTCTGACGTTCATGCTGGCCACTGGCTGGGCGCTGTATGCCGAAGGTGCGGGGCAGGGATCGTTGCCGGATCTGGCGATGGGGTGGCTTGCCGCGCTGGTCGGCAACACGCAGATCCTGCATTCGATCCATCACCTTGGCATGTGGTTCATCGTCATCTTCATGATGATCCACATCTACGCCGCCATCCGCGAGGATATCATGTCGCGCCAGTCGATGGTGTCGACGATGATCTCGGGGCACCGCACCTTCAAGGACGATCTGCCAGAGTGACGCTTGCCACCGCGCCGAAAAACCGAACGGGCCCTGACCGGGGCCCGTTTTTCTTGTGGAAAGTGTCTTTTCGATTGTTGGATCATATGGAAGGTTGAAATCCATGTGATTGCCTTCGGGATGCGGTGGGATCCAGAAACTATTAATAATAATCAGCATGTTATCTAGAGATATATCTTTACTGCGGAAACGATGAACCGCATCGGCGGGAAGGATAGACTTTTTCCAGTCAGCAGGCGGCAGCACAACGCTTCCGCCCTGCCAGCGAAAGGGGGGGAACGCATGACGCAAACCGCGCTTATCCTTGGCATCGGCAACGTGCTTTGGGCGGACGAGGGCTTTGGCGTGCGCTGCGTCGAACATCTTGCGGACCGGCTGGCCTATGGCGATGACGTCACGGTACTGGATGGCGGCACGCAGGGGCTGTACCTGCTGCCGTTCCTCGAAGAGGCCGATGTGCTCGTGGTGTTCGATGCCGTCGATTACGGGCTGCCCCCCGGCACGGTGAAGGTGGTCGAGGGCGACGCGGTGCCCCGTTTCATGGGCGCCAGGAAAATGTCGCTGCACCAGACCGGGTTTCAGGATGTGATCGCGACGGCGCAGCTGATGGGCTATTGCCCCGAGGCGCTGCTGCTGGTCGGCTGCCAGCCCGAAGAGCTGGAGGATTATGGCGGCGGTCTGCGCGCCATCGTCGCGGCCCGCATTCTCGAGGCGGTGCAAATCGCCCGCGACTGGCTGGCCGCGCGCGGATTTCGCGCAATCGACGGCCCCACGGTGTCCGACACGCTGGCCGACGCCTCGATCCGCCATGCCGCCTACGAAGACGGACGGCCCAGCGAAGACGACGCCTGCCGCACCGGCGACCCCCGCTTTTTTCCGGTGGCCGGCTGATGTGCGTCGGCATTCCCATGCGCCTGCTTGGCATCGACGGCATCGCCGGGAGCGCCACGGGCGATGAGGGCGACGCGCTGATCGACCTGTCGCTGACCCCCGATGCGAAGGTCGGCGATTGGGTGCTGACCCATCTCGGCCACGCCCGCGAGGTGATTTCCGCGCAGGAGGCCGCGTTGATCGGAAAGGCGCTGTGCGGTCTGCGCGCGGTGATGAACGGGGCCGGGGTCGGCGATGCCTTTGCCGATATCGAAAATCGCGCGCCGCAACTGCCGCCGCATCTTGCCGACGCGCTGGCGGCGGGCAAGGCCACTGGCTGAAGGACCCCGCAGATGAGCCATCCTCTGATCGACCGCCTTGTGACAGACTTTGACTGGCCACGCCTGTCCACCATGCACGACGTCGCCGCCTTTGTCGCGGCTCCGGGCGCGCATTGCCTGTTTGTTCCGGGCGATCCCAGGCGCAACCTTGAATCCGCCGATGTGGCGGTGATCCTGCCCGAACTGCACATGACCTTTCAGCGCGCCTTCGATTGCGCCGTGGTCGCGGACGCGATCGAAACGCAGGTGCGCACGGCGGCCAATGTGCTCAAGACGCCGTCGCTGATCTTTTACCGCGATGGTCTGCCGCTTGGCGGCATCCCCAAGGTGCGCGACTGGGATGATTACATCGCGCGCATTCCCCGGATCCTAAACCCCCGCGCCGCCTGACGGAGACACGACATGGTGACAAATTTCCATATGCCTCCGGTCGGTTACGGGCCCGGATCGCAACCCGAAGACGACAGCTTCGATTACATGTCCATGCCGCAGGACATGCGCACCTTTACCGCGCATTTCCCCGAGGTCGACGATGTTTCCGGCCTTGGCGCGGCGCTTGGCCTGATGGCCGAGGTCGCCAATGCCGCCGACCGCGTGGCGCGGGGCGGTGCGCCCGAACGCTTCGATCTGTCGACGCTGGATGCCGCCAATCGCGGGCTGATCGCCGAGACCATGGGCGAAGGCGAGGTCGCGATGAAGATCCGCGGCGTGCCCGCAATCCGCGTTCAGGAATCGGTGTTTGCTGGCATCTGGGGGCTCGGCGCCGCCGGGATGGACGTGATCGAGGTCGCTCAGGCCCCCGCGCAGGCCAAGGCGCGCGCCTTTGAACCCGTTCGCCCGGCCACCCCTGACGGGGCGGGCATGGGCGTGGTCAACGCCCCGCCGCTGCTGGTCGAACTGCTGGACAAATCCGGCAACTATCGTGCCAGTCGGAATGTACATGTGGTCAACCTGACCCTGCTGCCGCATACCGAGGGCGATCTGGCCTGGCTGGACAAGCGCCTTGGCCTTGGGTCGACCGACATCCTGTCGCGCGGCTATGGCAACTGCCGTGTCACCGCGACCGCCACGCCTCATGTCTGGCGGGTGCAATTTTTCAACTCGATGGATACGCTGATCCTTGATACGTTCGAGGTCACCGACATGCCCGAGGTTGCCATCGCCGCGGGCGAAGACCTGGCCGACAGCGCCGCCCGCCTGCGCGACGTGCTGGAGGCGATCCGATGAGTTTCGAGGGCAGCTACATGGGCGCCAACGACCGGATTTCCGACCTGGCTATCATGGAATGCAAGATCTGCTGGACGCCCTACGATCCGTCCGAGGGCGACGACACCCGGCAGATCGACGCGGGCGTGCCCTTTGCCGACCTGCCCGGGGACTGGTCCTGCCCGACCTGTTGCGCGCCGAAAGAGCAGTTCATGGTGCGCGAAGACCCCGGCGCGGCCAGTCTGCTGGAAGCCAACCGCATCGGCGCGATCACGCGTCGGCTTGAGGCCGACTTCCGCGAAATCTACAACGCCAAGATGCGCGACGTGCCCATCGTCAACAAGTCGTTGCAGGTCGAGGCGGTGGGGTTTGCCAGACACGGCGACACTCTGCTGGGCGTGCTGGTCAGCCCGTGGTTCATGAACCTGATCCTGCTGCCGGATGCGGGGCAGGACTGGTCGGGGCTGAAGGCGGGCAGGAAAGAGGTCGTCTCGTTTCCGTCGGGCGAGTATGAATTCATCCACAACACCCGCGAGACGATCGGCGGCTACAAGGCCTGCTCGCTGTTCTCGCCGATGCATGATTTCAAGCGGCACAAGGATGCGACCGATGTCGCCCGCGCGGTGAGGATCGCGCTGTTTCAGGATGAAAACCGCGCCGAAACCGACCGCGCGGCCGACATCCGGGCGGCGCGCGAAGATCACGTTGCCGCTGTGAACGCTGCCGAAGACGAGGCCGACAACGATCCCGCGCCGACCCGCCGCGCGGTCATCACCGGCGGTCTGACGCTGACCGAAGACCGGCCGGACGGGTCCGACGGATGACCCTTCGCGCGCCAGCCTGCCTGATGGCCCGCCCCGCGCCCCGGCTTCCGGTAGCGCAGTTGGTGATGGGGCGTCCGGTGAACGAGGTCCAGATGCTGCTGCCGCGGCTGTTCAACCTGTGCCGGGGCGCGCAGGCAACGGCGGTTTCGGTGGCCATCGGGGAGGGCTGCCACCGCGACGCCGCCAGCGCCATCGCGCGTGAAATCCTGCGCGACCATCTGCTCAAGCTCTACGCGACCTGGCCGAAGCTTGTCGGGCTTGCGCCGCAGCCCCTGCCGCCGGACTGGGACAAGGGCGGGCGCCGGCTGCTCGCATGGCTTTTTGGGCGCGCCGGCGAAGCACCGGCCAGCGTGGCGGCGTTCGATGCCTTTCTGGCGCGTCGCGACATGCCGGTGGCGCCGGTCATGGCGCGCATCCGCGATGCCTTTGCCCCGGGTGAGGCAGTGACCGGGCGGTTTCCCCCGGTGTCGTCCGATCTGATCTGGGCGAAATCCGATATTGAAAATTCGGTCGCCGCGCGGCATCTGCACCACCCGGTGATGCAGCATCTGGAAACCGCCTGGGGCCGGGGGCCGTTGTGGCGCGCCGCCGCCCGGCTTTATGACATCGAAGCGATGGCGTTGGGAAATATTCCCGCTATTCAAAGCGGCGCCGCCTGGGCCATGGTACCCGCCGCGCGCGGCAGCTATGCCATACGCATCGTGGTGGCGCAGAACCGCGTGGCCGATTTCGCCCGCGTAACCCCGACCGACGCGCTGCTGGCGCCGGGCGGCATTCTGCAACGCTGCCTTGAAACGCTGCCCGCCGCCAAGGCCGGGCTGGGCGCGCTGTTGCTGGATATTCTGGACCCGTGCAGCCCGGTCGCGTTGCAACAGGTGCATCATGCATGAAATGTCGCTGTGTGAAGGCATCCGGCGGGTGGTCGATCAGGTGGCGGGCTCGGGCGATATCACCCGCGTGACGCGGGTGCGGCTGGAAATCGGGCGCTTTGCCGGGGTGGAAAAGCCCGCGCTGGAATTTGCCTGGGCCGTGGTCATGCGCGGATCGAAAGCCGAAGGCGCGACGCTGGAAATGATCGACCTGCCGGGCCGCGCGCTTTGCTATGACTGCATGGCCACTGTCAGCATTGACCACAGGCTTGATCCCTGCCCGAACTGCGGCAGCGGCAAGCTGATGCCCGACGGGGGCGACGAGATGCGGATCAAGGATATGGAGGTGCTCTGATGTGTACGGTTTGCGGCTGTTCGGACGGTGAGGTCGAAGGTCATGGTAACGGCGACGGGCACGGTCACCATGCCCATGGCGATATTCACTTTGGGCAAGGGCTGGCCGGGGTCGCGGTGGGCAACATGACCCAGGAGCGGCTGATCGAGATCGAAACCGGCATCCTGTCGGAAAACGACCGTTATGCCGCCGGCAATCGCGCGAAGCTGACGGCGATGGGGGTGTTTTGCGTGAACCTTGTCAGCTCTCCGGGATCGGGCAAGACCACGCTTCTGTGCGCGACGATCCGTGCCATGGGTGGCGGGGCGGCGGTGATCGAAGGCGATCAGCAAACCAGCAACGACGCCGAGCGCATCCGCGAAACCGGCGCCCCCGCCGTGCAGGTCAACACCGGCAAGGGCTGCCATCTGGACGGGCACATGGTCGGGCATGCGCTGGACCATCTGCACCTGCATTCCGGGGACATGCTGTTCATCGAAAACGTCGGAAATCTTGTTTGCCCCGCGGCGTTCGATTTGGGCGAGGATGCCAAGGTCGCGATCCTGTCGGTCACCGAAGGCGAAGACAAGCCTCTGAAATACCCTGACATGTTCACCGCAGCGCGCATCGCCCTGCTGAACAAGACCGATCTGGCGCCGCATTGCGACGTGGATCTCGATCTGTATGAATCCAACCTGCGCCGGGTGAACCCGACGATCGACATCATCCGCGTCTCGGCCCGCACTGGCGAAGGTCTGGACGCCTGGCTTGGCTGGCTGCGCGCCGGGTCGTCGGCCAAACACACGGCGCGGGCCGCCGGGTAGATGGCCGCCCCGGCGCTTCCCACCGTTCTGGTCGTCGATGACGAACCGTTTTCCGTCGCCTCGATGCGGATGGCGCTGGAAGACGATTTTCAGGTGCTGGAGGCGACCTCGGCCGATGACGCCTGGCGCCTGATGGAGGAAAACTGGGTGCAGGTGGTGGTGTCCGATCAACGGATGCCGGGGCGCACCGGGGTGGCGCTGCTGTCGGACGTGCGCGACCGCTGGCCCGAAACCGTGCGCATCATCGTGACCGGCTACACCGAAAGCGCCGACATGATCGAGGCGATCAACAGCGCGGGCATTTATCAGTTCATCACCAAGCCCTGGCACCCCGAACAATTCCTGATGGCGGTGCGCAACGCCGCCAGATTGTTCGAGCTTAGCCGCGATCACGAACGCATGTCGCTGGAAATGCGGTATCTTGGGTCCACGGCGGCGCAGAAACTGCAGGCGCGCCGGGTGCAGGCGCAACAGGCGGGCGGCTTTGACAAGGTGCTGCGGGGCACGGCCAGCCCGCTGAACCAGACCATCGCGCTTGCCCGTCAATACGCCAGCTTTGAGGTGCCGGTGCTGATTACCGGCGAGGCGGGCACCGGCAAGACCGACATCGCGCGCGCCATGCACTATGGCTCGTTGCGGTCTGACCGGCCGTTTTACGCGATCAACTGCGCGGGCATGTCCGACGATGTGCTGGGGGTCGAATTGTTCGGGGCCAAGCGCGGCGCTGTGGCGGGCGCCGTGCAGGCCCGCGCGGGGCTGTTGCAAAAGGCCGACCGGGGCACATTGATGCTGAACGGCATCGACACGCTGGGCCCGGCGATGCAGCTTGCGCTGTTGAATGTGGTCACCACGGGGGGCTTTCAGCCGCTGGGCGGGCATGAAACCCTGACCAGCGCGGCGCGGCTGTTGTTCGGGGCGCATCGCGATCTGCGCGCGATGGTCGCGGCACAGCAATTCCGCGGCGATCTGTTCTTCGAAATGGCGGTGACGGAACTGTCGGTGCCACCGCTGCGCGCCCGCGTGCACGATCTGCCGATGCTGGCCGAACGCCTGCTGCACGAGGCCGCCGAGACGCATGGCAAGCCGGTGCGGGGCCTGTCGCAACCTGCGCTGGATTTTCTGGTGGCGCATGACTGGCCCGGCAATCTGCCCGAATTGCGCAACGAGGTGACGCGGATGCTGATCCTGGCGCAGGACATGACTCTGGGGCCGGAACTGATCTCGCGCCATATTCTTCAGGCGGGGCATTCGGATCGAAACGACGCGGTCATGGGCACAGATCCGTGCACGCTGGAGGGCACCCTGAAAGACCGTGTCGAACTGATGGAGATGCGGATACTGGGCGAAACCCTGACCCGTCTGAAATGGAACAAGTCCAGAGCGGCGGCCGAACTGGGGCTGTCGCGCGTCGGGCTGCGCGCAAAGCTGGATCGCTACGGGATCGAACCCCACGCATCCGTCTCCGAGGAGGATTAAGCCATGTGTCTGGGCATTCCAGGACAGATTGTCGAGATTACCGATGCGCCCCGTCAGATGGCGGTGGCCGAGGTGTCGGGCGTGCGCCGCGAGGTGTCGCTGGCCCCGGTCGCGGAGCGTCCGTTGACGGAGCTGCTGGGCGAATGGGTGCTGATCCACGTCGGCTTTGCCATGGCGGTGATCGACGCGGACGAGGCGGCGCAGACGCTTATCGCCCTGCACGACCTTGGCGAGGCGCAAGAGGCGCTGGAGGCCATGGCGGAAGGCGAACGTGCCTTTGCCGACCCCGCCTCTGACGGGGGAGACTCTGCATGAGATATGTCGAGGAATTCCGCGACCCCAAGGCCGCGAAAGGCGTGCTTGGCGCCATCGCGCGCGTCGCCGGTGACATCGGCGCAACGGCGCAGGACTCTGTCCGCATCATGGAAATCTGCGGCGGGCACACCCATGCCATCTTTCGCTACGGGCTGGACAGGCTGGTGCATGAGGGCATCGACTTCATCCACGGCCCCGGTTGCCCGGTCTGCGTTCTGCCGATGTCGCGCGTCGATGAATGCGTCGAGATCGCACAGCGCCCCGGCGTGATCTTTACCACGTTCGGCGATGCGATGCGGGTGCCGGGATCGCAGAAATCCCTGGGTCAGGCCAAGGCGGACGGGGCGGATATCCGCATGGTCTATTCGCCGCTGGATGCGCTGGACCTGGCGCGGCGCAACCCCGCGCGCGAGGTGGTGTTCTTTGGCCTCGGCTTCGAAACCACCACGCCCTCGACCGCGCTGACGTTGCAACAGGCGCACCGCGACGGCGTCGGGAATTTCAGCGTGTTCTGCAACCACATCACCGTGCCGCCGCCCATCAAGGCGCTGCTGGACGATCCCCACATGAGGCTGGACGGCTTCGTCGGGCCGGGGCATGTGAGCATGGTCATCGGCATCCATCCCTACGATTTCATTGCGCGCGATTACGGCAAGCCGATCGTCGTAGCGGGGTTCGAACCGCTGGATCTGCTGCAATCGGTGCTGATGGTGCTGAATCAGATCCGGGATGGCCGCGCGCAGGTCGAAAACCAGTACGCCCGCGTGGTGCCCGAACATGGCAACCCGCTCAGCCTTGCGGCAATGGCCGACGTGTATGAAGTGCGGCCCAGTTTCGAATGGCGGGGTCTGGGCGAAATCGACGCCAGTGGCTTGCGCATTCGCGACGCCTATCGCGCCTGGGATGCCGAAGAGAAATTCGGCATCGGCTATGCCGTGGGTCGCGCGCCGGTCAGGGAACCCGATGGCTGCGAATGCGGCGCGGTGATGACCGGCCGGATCAAGCCCACCGCCTGCCCGCAATTCGGGCGCGGATGCACGCCCGACACCGCCCTTGGTGCGCTGATGGTCAGTTCCGAAGGCGCCTGCGCGGCCTATTGGACCTATGGCGGCGCCCGCGCGACGGAGGCTGCGCAATGACCGTCGCCAGCAGACCATCACCATCGCGCCTGCGCGGGGGCCGTGTGACCCTGGCGCATGGCGGCGGCGGGCGCGCCATGCGTGTTCTGATCGACGAGCTGTTCACCAGCGTCTTCAAACCCGACAGCGCCGAAGATCAGGCCCGGCTGATGACCCCGGCGTTGCAGCAGCCCGGCGCGCGGCTGGCGTTGACAACGGATGGCTATGTGGTGACCCCGGTCGAATTTCCCGGGGGAGACATCGGCAAGATCGCCGTCTGTGGCACGATCAACGATCTGGCCGTGGGGGGCGCGGTGCCGCTGTGGCTGTCGGCCAGTTTCATCATCGAGGAAGGCTGCGACATCGCCCTGCTGCGCCGCCTTGTCGCCAGCATGGCGCGCGAGGCCGACGCGGCGGGTGTCTCTATCGTGACCGGCGACACCAAGGTGGTCGAAAAGGGTTCCTGCGACACGGTGTTCATCACGACTTCGGGCGTCGGCGTGATCGCGCCGGGCGACGATCTGCGGGCCGAGCACATCCGCCCCGGAGACGTCGCCATCGTCAACGGCATGCTGGGCGATCACGGCGCCACGATCCTGGCCGCGCGCGGAGATCTTGCGCTGTCGGCCCCGCTGCAATCGGATTGCCGGTCGCTGGGGCATCTGATGCAGGCGGTGCTGACGGCCTGCCCCGGCCTGCGCGCCGCGCGGGATGCGACGCGGGGAGGGCTGGCCTCGGCGCTGAACGAAATGGCCATGGCGGCGGGCGTGTCGGTCGAACTGGACGAGTCCGCGCTGCCGATTCGCCCCGAGGTCAGGGGGATGTGCGAGATCCTCGGCCTGGATCCGCTGTACCTTGCCAACGAAGGCGCGCTGGTGCTGTTCGTACCGCAGGCCGAAGCCGACGCTGCGCTGGCCGCGATGCGGTCGGTGCCGGCGGGGCAGGGGGCGGCGGTCGTGGGGCGCGCGGCGGCACGGGGTACGGTGCCGGTGACGATGCGGTCGGCCTTTGGCGGCACGCGCATCGTCGACATGCTGGTGGGCGAACAACTGCCCAGGATCTGCTGAGCGGGCAGTGTCGCCGCCTGTTCCCGCGTACCGTACCGCTGGCGGGCTCTGGATCAGCGCGCGACCACCACCTTGCGCCCGCGATGCTCCAGCAGCTCGAACGGGGTGTCGAACACCTCGCGCAGGGTGTCTTCGGTCAGAAGGGCGGCGCAGGCATCCTGCGCCACGATGCGCCCGGCCTTCATCGCGACGATACGATCAGCCCAGCCGGCGGCGGCGTTGATGTCGTGCAGCACGATGACGATGCTGCGCGCGGCGTCGCGCGACAGCGCGTGCAGCCGCGCCATCAGGTCGCGGGCGTGGCGCGGGTCCAGCGCGTTCAGGGGTTCATCCAGCAACATCCATGGCGTTTCCTGCGCCCAGGTCATCGCGATGAACGCCCGCTGGCGCTGGCCGCCCGACAGGGTGGCGATGCTGCGCCCGGCAAGGTCGGCCAGCGCAAACGCCCCCAGCGCGCGGTCCACCGCGTCGCGATCTGCCGCTCCGGGCCGGCCCTGGTGGTGCGGCCAGCGGCCAAAGCCGACCAGCTCGCGCACGCTCAGCCGGCTGACCAGCGCGGGAGATTGCCGAAGCAGCGCCACGGCGCGGGCCCGGTCGCGCGCGGGCGCGGCGAACGGGTCCAGCCCGTCGATGCGCACGGTGCCGCGTTCGGGCGTTTCAAGGCCGGAAATGCAATGCAGCAGGGTCGATTTTCCGGCCCCGTTCGGCCCGATCAGCGCAGTGATGCCGCCGCTTTCCAGCCGCATCGTCACATCATGCAAGATTTTCGTCCCGTCGATGCGGTAACTCAGGCCGTTGATCTCTATCATCGCCGTCTCCGTTTCAGCACAAGGAACAGGAACGTCAGCCCCCCGCAGAATTCCACGATCACCGCCAGCGCAGAGGCGCTGCCCAGCAGCCGTTCGAACAGGAACTGCCCGGCGACAAGGATCAGCGCCCCCAGCAGTGCCGCCGCCGGAATCAGCACCGCGTGGCGATGGGTGCCGGTCAGGTGGCGCGCGAGGCTGGCGGTCAGCAGACCCAGAAAGGTCACCGGCCCGACCAGTGCCGTCGACACCGACACCATCGCGGCCATCAGAAGCAGCGCGATCATCACCAGCCTGTCATGGTGCAACCCCAGCCCGCGTGACGTGTCGCGCCCCAGCGCGCAGACGTCCAGCGCGGGCGCCAGTCGCAACGACAGCGCCAGCGCCGCCAGCAGCACGACCGCGGACACGCCCAGCTGGCCTGCATCGACCGCGCCAAAGCTGGCGAACATCGCCTGTTGTACCACGGCGAAATCGGACGGGTCCATCAGGCGCTGGACCATTTCCGCGCTGCCCCTCAGCAGCACACCCAGGATGATCCCGGTCAGGATCATCCGCATGACGTCCTGGGCGTCGCGGCGCAGCAACAGGCCGAACAGAAGCGTCGCGCCCCCGCCAAGGGTCGCGGCCTCGATCAGAAACCGCGGGGCGGTCGGGATCTGCGCAAACCCCACGCCGCCAAGCCCGGCTACCAGCACCGTCTGAAGCAACACGAACAGCGCGTCGAACCCCACAAGGCCCGGCGTCAGCAGCCGGTTGCCCGCAACGGTCTGGAACAGCACGGTCGCGGCGCCGGTCGCGGCACCAACGCAGATCAGGGCGCCCAGCTTGGCCGCGCGCAGTTCCAGAATGAACCCGTAGGGCGCGCGGATCTGCCAAACCAGGAACCCTGCCGACAGCAGCATCAGCCCAAGGCCCAGCCAGAGAACCCGCCGCTCAGCCATGCCGGGCGCCGGGGGCCGCGTGCAGCAGCCACAAAAACACCCCCGCGCCGAACACCGCGATGACGGTGGCCGCGGGAATTTCGAACGGGTACCGGATCGCGCGCCCGATCACGTCGGCTGCCAGCAGCAGCGCCGCGCCGCCCACAGCGACCAGCGGCAGGTTGGCGCGCAGGTTGTCGCCGCGCCAGCGGGCCACCAGATTCGGCGCAACCAGCCCGACAAACGGGAACGCGCCGACCGTCACCAGCACCAGCGCGGTGATCACCGACACCACCACCAGCCCCAGCGCCCGCGTCTGACCGTAATCCAGCCCCAGGCTGCGCGCCTGCGTTTCCCCAAGCCCCAGGATGGTGATCCTGTCCGCCACGAGATACAGCAGCCCCGCCAAAGCCGCGATGGCCCACAGCCACTCGTAGCGCCCCATCATGACACCGGAAAATTCGCCCAGCCGCCATGCGCCCAGATACTGCACAAGGTCCTTGGCCCAGGCGAACCAGACGCAGACAGCGCCAAGGATGCCCCCGTAGACGATGCCGACGATGGGCAGCAGCATCGGGTCTTCGCGCGGGATGCGACGGGCCAGCGCCAGAAAGCCTGTCATGCCCAGCAGCGCGCAGGCCGCGGCGATGAGCATCTTGCCCGCCACCGCCATGCCGGGCGCGATCAGCGTCACCGCCAGCAGGCCCAGCATCGACGCCTCGGGCGCGCCGGTCAGCGATGGTTCGACCAGCCGGTTCTGCACCACCTGTTGCACCACCACGCCCGCCAGCGCCAGCCCCGCGCCCGCCAGCAGCGCGGCCATGGTGCGCGGAATGCGGCTGACCGTCAGCAGCCAGCCCTCGCCATCAAGGTTGGCCGCCCCAAGACAAAGGCTGACCGAAATCAGCGCCGCCAGCGCGACAAGCGCTATGGCCCAGACGCGCAAGGGGTCAGCCTTCGGCGCCGGAAAAGGCGGCGATCAGCTCGTCCAGCGTGTGCATCATCGACCTGGCACCGCCGCCCGAGATATAGATCGGCGCGGCGTCCAGATAGACGATCCGGTCGTTTTGTGCCGCCCTGGTGCGCGCCACGATGGGGTTGTCCAGCGTCGCCCGCGCCGCCTGGCTGTCCGCCTGGATGGCCGCGCCACGGTCGATCACAAGCAGCCAGTCCGGATCGGTTTGCGCAAGAAATTCAAAGCTGATCGCCTGGCCGTGGGTCTCGGCCTGCAACCCCGGATGCGCCTGCGGCAGGCCGACCGCGTCATGCAGCCAGCCAAAGCGGCTGCCCGATCCAAAGGCCGAGATCTTGCCGCCATTGGTCAGGATCACCAGTGCCTTGCCCTTGCCTTTGACCGCCGCTGCGGCCTCGTCCAGCTTGGCGGTCAGCGCCTCGGTCAGCTCCGCGGCGGCGTCTTCGCGGTCGAACAGCGCCCCGAAGGCGGCGATGCGGCCGCGGGTCTGGGACACCATGTTGCCGCCCGCGCCGTCGACGGTCATGTCGATGGTGGGTGCGATGCGCGAAAGCGGACCCAGTTGGGTCGAGGACCGCCCGCCCGCGACGATCAGCTCGGGGCCCATCACCGCCAGGGCTTCGAAATCGGGTTCGAACAGGGTGCCGACCGGGGTCGCCGCGTCCAGAACCCTGGCCATGCCGCCAATGCTGCCCATGTACAGCGGCGACGGCAGCCCAGCGATCGGCTGCCCCAGCGCCGATATGGTATCGACCGAGGGGGCATCGAAGACGACGACGCTTTGCGGTGCTTGCGTCAGGGTCACCGGACCGGTGGCCGTATCGATGGTGACGTCTTGGGCAAGCGCGGGAACGGCGGTGGCGCAGGCCATCAGCCCTGCCAGAAGGATCGGACGCATGTGGAGTCTCCGGTACCGGGGTGGGCGTGGCATGGCGCAGGCGCCGGCTTCGCGGATGATGATCAGTGATAAGGGACAGGGGGAGGCGGCTTCAACCAGAAAACCAACGTAAACGATCAACTTCAAGAGCGTGCCATTCGCCGCCCCCCGTCGCGGGGCAGGCGCTACCGGGGCGGCGCCTGTCCGGATATCAGAATCGCATGGTTGCGGTCACCAGAGCCGTGCGCCCCGGTTCATAAAGCGGGATCACCGATCCGGTGGAATCCAGCCCGTCCGAGCTGCGGCTGGCGTATCGCGCATCAAAGACGTTTTTCACGTCAAGCCGCAGCTCCAACCCGGCCAGCGCGGCAGGGTGGTAGGTGGTGTAGAGGTCAAGCACCTCATAGGACGGCAGATCGGGGTCGGTCGCGTCGTTTTCCAGCGCGATCTCGGCGGTACCGCCGATGCGCCAGTTGTCCCGGATGTCGTAGCCGGCTTCCAGCGCCGCGATGCTGCCCACCGGGCGGCCCAGATAATAGGAGGTGCCGCTGATGGTGTCGTCATCCAGTTCGACGTTGGCGTGGGTGTAGTTCAGCCTTACAAAACCGCGCGTGCCGGTGTAGGCGACCGACCCGTCAAAGCCGCGCGACACCATGTCCGCCTGCGCCCCCCGGTCGCCGCCCGAGGGCAGCACGGCGTTGATGTTCGTGATTTCGGTCTGGAACAGCGCGCCGCTGACAGCCCAGGGCCCGGTTTCGTAGCGCAGCCCGATGCGCGCGGCGTTGGAATGCGACGTGCCAAAGCCGTCATAGGTCCAGTCGGTGCCGCGCACGTTGATGAGCGCCGCTTCGCCAAGCGCGTAGCCGCCAAAGGTCGATGCCAACCCCGCGTTCAGCGTCAGCGCGTCGGTCAGCACGACATCCACCGCGCCGTTCAGGCTGAAGCCGCCGTCTTCGAAATCCGCGTCGTTCACGCCGTCGAACCACTGGTAATCATAGCGCGCGCCATAGCTCACGGACACGCGGTCGGTCAGGTCCTGGCGTGCCTGAACGAACAGGCCAAGGTTGCGATGGCTTTCGCTTCCGGATGTGCCCTCGGTCGCCTTGGCGCCTTCGTCGAACATGTCGAGGCCCGCGGTCAGCGTGCCGTTGGCAAGCTGGAATTCGTTCTTGATCGTGCCAGAAAGGCTGTAGTTGACGCCGCTCACCGCGCCCACGTCGACCTCTTGCTCGTTGTAGGTCAGTTGCGCGGTCGGGGCGAACCAGCCCATCGGTGCCTCGTCGGTGTAGGTCAGCGTGTAGGAACTGCGCCGCGCGTAGCCGCCGATGATTTCGGTCGGGCGCGCGGCCGAGGTCAGGCCGCCGAAATCCGCCCGGATATAGCCGCCCTGCGAGGCGCGCGGGCCGGTATCTTCGGTTTGAGATGCGGAAAAGGCCAGCCGCTTGCCGCTGGCCGTGGTATAGGCCAGCTTGACGATATAGTCGTCCAGCTCGGCGCCGGTGCCGTCGACCGTGTCGCCGTCGCCGTCCCGATAATCGTCGCCCCGCTGACGGGTGCCGCTGAGCAGCCATTCCAGCCCGCCCTGCTGGCCGAACAGCGCCAGATTGCTGCGCAGGCCCGTGCCGTTGCCGCCACCGCTGAAGGTAAGCGTGCCACCGAACGGATCGCCCGGATCCAGCAGGTCGCGCGCGTCTTTCGTGGTGTAGGCCAGGGCGCCGGCAAGCGCGCCCGGCCCGGCGTCCGCGGGGGCAAGGCCTTCGCTGACCTCGACAGATTTCAGCAAGGCGGGGTCGAGCAGCACGTTGCCAGTGTGGTGGAACGCGCCCTTGTTCTGCCGCGCGCCGTCGATGGTGACCGACAGCAGCGATTCCTCGATGCCGTTCACCATGACCTTTTGTGCCATGGCGGCGCCACCGCTGACGGTGACCGAACTTTCACCGGCGAACACGTCGGCAACGGTCGCGGGGTTGCGGTGTTCGATGTCCTGCTCGGTGATCTCGGTGTTGCCCAGCAGGCTTTGCGCGGCGGCGCCTTCGATGCGCAGCGTGCCAAGAAAGGTCGGCTCGCTGTCTTGCGCGCTTGCGGCGGTGGCGGCGCACAGCGCCGTGGTCAGGAGCAATAGCCCCCGCGTGTCGAATGTCATCAGACTGTCCCTCATGCGGCCGATCGTGCTGGATTGCGCGGCCGGAGGGGCGCTGTCTTGCGTCGGGGTGATGTCGCAGCGTTACCCCATGGAGTCCAAAGGGTCAATTCCGTGTGCAGCGGGGATTACCGCGCCAACGCCAGCAGGCCGGTGACGTCAAGATGCGTTTCAAGGTGATCCGCCAGCGCGTCCAGAACGGTTTCGACAGCAGCGCCGTAGCCGCCGTGGCTGGGCGCGTCCAGATCCGCCAGCCAGGCCGCGCGGAACGTGTCGTTTCGGAACATGCCGTGCAGATAGCTGCCCGCGATGCGGCCATCCGCCGACACGGCGCCTTCGGGGCGTCCGTCGATATGGGCAAAAGGGCGCGCGCGGTCGGCGCCCTCGCTGCTGCCGATGTGGATCTCGTAACCGGCAAATCCCGTGCCGGTGGCGGCATGGATGGCGCGGGTTTCAGTCAGGCGCTTGTCGCCGGTCATCACCGTGTCGATCTTCAGCAGGTCAAGGCCGGGATCGGCGCCCGGCGGACCTTCGATCCCCTGGGGGTCCGCGATGGTGCTTCCCAGCATCTGGTAGCCCCCGCAGATACCAAGCAGGTGCCCGCCGCGGCGCAGATGCGCGGCAATATCCACATCCCACCCCTGGGCGTATAGGAAACCCAGATCGGCGCGGGTGGATTTCGTGCCGGGAATGATGACGACATCCGCATCCCCCGGCAGCGCCCGCCCCGGCCCCAGCATCGTCAGCCGCACCCCCGGTTCCTGCGCCAGCGGGTCCAGATCGTCGAAATTCGCGATGCGCGGCAGGGACAGGCAGACCACATGCAGCCCGGTGTCGCGGCGCGGGGCGGCAAGGTCCAGGGCATCCTCGGCGGGCAGTTTCCAGGCATCGGCAAACCAGGGTAGCACGCCAAAGCCGCGCCAGCCGGTGCGCCGCGCGATGGCGGCGTAGCCGTCACCGAACAGCGCCGGGTCGCCGCGAAAGCGGTTCACCACAAAGCCTGCGATCATCGCGGCATCGTCCGGGTCCAGCACCGCCTGCGTGCCGACGATCTGGGCGATCACACCGCCCCGGTCGATGTCGCCCGCCAGCACGACCGGCACCCCGGCCACGCGCGCAAAGCCCATATTGGCGATGTCGCGGGGGCGCAGGTTGATTTCGGCGGGGCTGCCCGCACCTTCGACGATGACAAGCTGGTGGCGCTCGGTCAGCCGGGCGAAACTGTCGGTCACCGCCCCCAGCAGGCGCGGCGCCAGCGTGCCGTAATCGCGCGCCTCGGCGGTGGCATGCCGCCGGCCCTGCACGATGACCTGGGCGCCGGTGTCGCTTTGCGGTTTCAGCAGCACGGGGTTCATGTCGCTGTGCGGCGTCAGCCCGCAGGCCAGCGCCTGAAGCGCCTGCGCGCGGCCGATTTCCCCGCCATCGCTGGTCACGGCGGCGTTGTTCGACATGTTCTGTGGCTTGAAGGGCGCCACGTCGATCCCCCTTCGGCGCGCCGCGCGGCACAGCCCAGCGACAAGCAACGATTTGCCGACGTTGGACCCGGTCCCCTGAATCATGATCGCTGTCATCTGCGCGCCCCCTTGCTGGCCGAAAGGGGTAGCGAAATCGGCGCCCGGCGGCAATCGGGGCCGGGTGGCCCGCCTGCTTCAAGGCCCCGCAGCGCGCGTTCGGAGGCGTTTTGTAACCTGTCGGAAACCCCGAAGGCGGTTAACCATCATGAGCGTGCGGCGTGCAAGACTACAGGCGTCCGGGCGGGCATAGCCGAAGGCGCATGGATGCGATGATCGAGCCCGATCAACCGGATACACCCCATGCCCTTGCGCCGCATCCCGCATTTGCGCCAGCCCCGTTGTGCGGAATGCACCCCCCGACAAAACCTGTTGCTTTTCGTCGGCGGCCCGCATAAGTGCATCGGCGGGACACCCTTCCCCAACGAAGGGCATCTATCTGTAAGGTTAGGCTACATGGCTGATAAACACCCCACCGCGCGCCCGGCGAATCCGCGTTTTTCGTCTGGCCCCTGCGCCAAGATCCCCCATTTCACTGTCGATATGCTTTCGGATGCCGCGCTTGGACGCTCGCACCGTGCCAGGATCGGCAAGGAAAAGCTTGCCGCCGCCATTGAAGGCACCCGCGAGATCCTGGGCATCCCCGCCGACTACAGGATCGGCATCGTGCCCGCGTCCGACACCGGCGCCGTCGAGATGGCGATGTGGTCGCTGCTGGGCGAACGCAAAGCCACCATGGTCGCCTGGGAATCCTTCGGCGCAGGCTGGGTGACCGATGTGGTCAAGCAGCTCAAGATCGACGCCGAGGTGATGACCGCCGATTACGGCGAGATCGTCGATCTTGCGACCGTCGATTTCGACACCGATGTCGTGTTCACCTGGAACGGCACCACCTCTGGCGTGCGCGTCCCCGATGGCGATGCGATCCCGGCGGATCGCGCCGGCCTGACCATCTGCGACGCCACCAGCGCCGCTTTTGCGCAGGATCTGCCGTGGGGCAAGCTGGATGTGACCACCTTTTCCTGGCAAAAGGTGATGGGCGGCGAAGCGGCGCATGGCATGTTGATCCTGTCGCCCCGCGCGGTTGAACGGCTGGAAAATTACACCCCCGCATGGCCGCTGCCGAAAATCTTTCGCCTGACCAAGGGCGGCAAGCTGATCGACGGCATCTTCAGGGGCGAGACCATCAACACGCCGTCCATGCTCGCGGTCGAGGATTACCTCGTCGCGCTGGACTGGGCGCGCAAGATTGGCGGCCTGCCCAAGCTGATGGCCCGCGCCGATGCCAACGCCAGGGTGCTGTGGGATTTCTGCGACCGTCACGACTGGATCGCGAACCTTGCCAACGACCCGGCGACGCGGTCGAACACGTCGGTCTGCCTGAAGTTCACGGATGATCGCATCAAGGATGGCGCAAGCTTTGCCAAGGCCGTCGCCAGGAAGCTTGAAGACTACAACGTGGCGCTGGACGTGGGCGCCTATCGCGATGCCCCCGCTGGCCTGCGCATCTGGTGCGGCGCGACGATCGAATCGTCGGATGTCGAGGCGCTGACCCTCTGGCTGAAATGGGCGTTCGAGACGGTGCTCGAAGAGCAGACCGCGACCGCCTGATCGCCATCCCTTCACCAAATTGCACGACGGCGGGCCCCGCACGGCCCGCCGCACACCCCCCATATATCCCAAAGGACCCAGACCATGCCCAAGGTTCTCGTTTCCGACAAGCTTTCCGAAACCGCCGTTCAGATCTTTCGCGATCGCGGTATCGAGGTCGACTACCTGCCCGATGTCGGCAAGGACAAGGACAAGCTTGCCGAGATCATCGGCCAGTATGACGGCCTCGCCATCCGTTCCGCCACCAAGGTGACGCCGTCGCTGCTGGAGCATGCCACCAACCTCAAGGTCGTCGGTCGCGCTGGCATCGGCACCGACAACGTCGACAAGGAAGCCGCGTCGAAAAAGGGCGTGATCGTGATGAACACGCCCTTCGGCAACATGATCACCACCGCCGAACATGCCATCGCCATGATGTTCTCGGTCGCGCGCCAGATCCCCGAGGCCGATGCCTCGACCCAGGCGGGCAAATGGGAAAAGTCGAAATTCATGGGGGTCGAGCTGACGGCCAAGACCCTTGGCGTGATCGGCGCGGGCAACATCGGCGGCATCGTGTGTGACCGTGCGCGCGGTCTCAAGATGAAGGTCGTGGCCTACGACCCCTTCCTGTCGGAAGAAAAGGCCGCGCAGATGCAGATCGAAAAGGTCGAACTGGATGTTCTGCTCAAGCGCGCCGATTTCATCACCCTGCATGTGCCGCTGACCGATGGCACCCGCAATATCCTGTCGGCGGAAAACCTGGCCAAGACCAAGAAGGGCGTCCGGATCATCAACTGCGCCCGTGGCGGTCTTGTCGATGAAAACGCGCTGGCCGAGCTGCTGAAATCCGGCCATGTCGCGGGCGCCGCCTTTGACGTGTTCGCCGAAGAACCGGCCAAGGAAAACCCGCTGTTCGGTCTGAAGAACGTGGTCTGCACCCCGCATCTTGGTGCATCGACCACCGAGGCGCAGGAAAACGTGGCGCTTCAGGTCGCCGAACAGATGTCGGATTACCTGCTGACCGGCGCTGTGACCAACGCGCTGAACATGCCGTCCGTGACCGCCGAAGAAGCCAAGGTCATGGGGCCATGGATCAAGACCGCGGGCCACCTGGGCAACTTTCTCGGCCAGATGACCGATGACGAGCCGATCAAGGCGATCAACATCGTGTATGACGGCGAAGCGTCGACCATGAATCTTCAGGCGCTGAACTGCGCGCTGATCGCGGGCATCATGAAGTCGATCAACCCCGAGGTGAACATGGTGTCGGCCCCCGCGCTTGCCAAGGATCGCGGCATCCAGATCGCGACCACCAATCAGGCGCAATCGGGCGTGTTCGAAGGGTACATCAAGGTGACCATCACCACCCCGACCAAGGAACGGTCGATCGCGGGCACGGTGTTCAGCGACGGCAAGCCGCGCTTTATCCAGATCAAGGGCATCAACATCGACGCCGAGGTCGGCGAGCACATGCTGTATACCACCAACGAAGACATCCCCGGCATCATCGGCACGCTTGGCACCATGTTGGGCGAGCACAAGGTGAACCTTGCGAACTTTACGCTGGGCCGGTCTGTGCAGGGCGGCGAGGCCATCGCCATTTCCTATCTTGACGAGCCGATGAAGGACTCGGCGGTCAAGGCGCTCAAGGACACCGGGCTGTTCCGTCAGGTGAAGCCGCTTCAGTTCGACATGTCGTAAACCGGGCGCCAGAGAGGTATGACGACGATGGGCGCCCTGCTTGCCTCGGGGCGCCCTTTTCATGGGGATCGGCGGTGGCATCCGTGCCATGCGGCGCTGACATTTCCGCGCCCCGGCCTTGCGGTGCGCTGCGGCAAGGCCAACTATAGACCGAGCAGACAAGGACATTCCCATGCAACCGATTTTCGCCGTCGGTGACATTCACGGCTATCTCGACCAGCTTCACCTGGCGCTTGAGACCATCGAACGCGAGGGCGGCACCGGGGCGACCACCGTCTTTACCGGGGATTTCGTCGATCGCGGCCCCGACAGCCGCGGCGTGATCGAGACGCTGATGCAGGGACAGGCGCAGGGGCGCCCCTGGGTCTGCCTGCTGGGCAACCACGACCGTTATCTGCTGCGTTATCTTGATTTTCTTGCCTATCAGGACCGACGTACATCGCGCCCGCTCTATTATACCGATCCGCCGATCGGAGGCGACAAAACGCTGGAAAGCTACGGGGTGGACGTGGATGTGCGCCGCTGGCCCGAAGACATCCATGCCGACGCGCACAAGGCGATCCCGCAGGCGCATCTGGACTGGATCGCCGGGCTGCCGCTTATCTACGAAACCCAGGACCAGATCTTTGTCCATGCCGGGCTGCGTCCCGGCGTCGCGCTGCACGATCAGGAACAAAGCGATCTGGTCTGGATCCGCGAGCCGTTCCTGAGCGATACCACCGACTGGGGGCGCGTCGTGGTGCATGGGCACACCGCGCTGCAAGCGCCCGAAGCCTATGTGAACCGCATCAACCTTGACGGCGGGGCGGGCTATGGCCGCCCGCTGGTGCCCTGCGTGATCGAGGGGCGCAAGGGCTATGCCCTTGGCGCAAACGGCCGCCGCGCGCTGTAGCCTTATGGCGCGGCGGCGATCGGATCGTCGCGCGGATCATCGGGGCAGGGCCCCAGCGCGCACCAGGCATCGTATTGCGACAGGAATACCTGCCCGCTGAGATCATCCAGGAAACGCGACCGCTTGAGCCGGTCCATCACCGGGCCTTTGACCTCGGTCAGGTGCAGGGTGATGTTCACTTCGCCCAGCCGCGTGTTCAGCTCTTCGAGCGTTTCCAGCGCGCTGATGTCGACATCGTTGACCGCCGGGAACATCAGCACCACATGTCGCAGGTCGGCGCATTCGGCCACGCGGTTCAGCACATATTCCTCAAGGAACCTGGCATTGACGAAATACAGGCTTTCGTCGACCCGCAGGGTCAGCACATGGGGCAGCGTGTCGACCTTGTGGCGGTGGATGTTGCGGAAGTGATGCGTGCCGGGGACAAGGCCGACCTCGGCCACATGCGGTTTCGATGTCTTGTAAAGATGCAGAAAGATCGACAGCAGCACCCCCGCCGACACGCCGGTTTCCACCCCCAGTGTCAGCGTCAGAACGATGGTCGCGGCAACGGCGGCGAAATCCACCTTGTTGTAGATCCATGTCTTTTTCAGGATCGAGACATCGACAAGCCCCAGCACCGCGACGATGATCGTCGCCGCCAGCGTCGCCTTGGGCAGAAAGAACAACAGCGGCGTCAGCGCCAGCGTTGCCACCGCGATGCCGACGGCGGTATAGGCCCCGGCGGCTGGGGTTTCGGCGCCGGCGTCGAAGTTCACAACCGACCGGGAAAACCCGCCCGTCACCGGAAACCCGCCCGACAGCGACGACGCAAGGTTCGACGTGCCCAGCCCGATCAGTTCCTGATCCGGGTCGATGCGCTGGCGACGCCTGGCCGCGAGCGTCTGCGCCACCGACACGGATTCGACGAACCCGATGATCGAAATCAGCACGGCGGGCAGCAACAGCGCGCCCCACATCGTCAGGTCGAACGACGGGGCCGACAGCGGAGGCAGGCCGGTCGGCACCTCGCCCACCAGCTTGACACCGTGATCCCCAAGGTTGAACAGCCACGCCGCCAGTGTGGTCGCGACAACGGCGACCACCGGTCCGGCCTTGGCCCCGGTTTCGGCCAGCTTGTGCGGTATGCCAAGCGACATCAACAAGGGTTTCAACCCCTTGCGGACCCAGAACAGGAACGCGGTGGCCGCCGCACCGATCGTCAGAGTCGGGATGTTGACCTGTCCCAGATGGGCGATCAGCGACGGCACCAGCTTGATCAGCGTTTCGCCCTCGGCATCTACCCCAAGGATATGTTTGAGCTGAGACGCAGCGATCAGCACCCCCGACGCGGTGATGAACCCGGCGATGACAGGATGGCTTAGAAAATTGGCGATGAACCCCAGCCGGAGCACCCCCAGCAGCGTGAGGATCCCCCCCGAGATGAACGCCAGCGTGATCGCCGCCAGCGCGATGTCGCCGGGATCGCTCAGGCCCAGTTGTCCGATGGCGGCAGCGGTCATCAGCGACACCACCGCAACCGGTCCCACCGCCAGCGTGCGCGACGAGCCGAAGATGGCGTAGGCCACCAACGGCAGGATCGACGCATACAGGCCCATTTCGGCGGGCAACCCGGCCAGCAACGCATAGGCCAGAGACTGCGGAATCAGCATGATGGTCACGATGACCGCCGCCACAAGGTCCGCCGTGGCGGTGTCGCGCGTATAGGCACGCCCCCATGTCAGGATGGGCAGGTAGCGGGAAAGCGGCGGTAGGGTCATCGGCGACGTCCTGAATGCGGCAAGGTGGGGCGCCGGAGGCCGTGGGCGGTCTCCGGCGCCCCACCTTATATTCCAAGGTTAGAATTATTGAAGGGACTTCGGTGCTGAACCCTGTCCGAGCGGGGCGTCTGCGTCATTGTGGCATCGCGGTTGTGGGCGGCGCCATCCATTCCCGGCCTTGCGGCATCGCCGTCCAACAAACCGGCGGCTGGATCGGTTCCGCGCGCAGCGATGCGACGCAGGCCTGTCCGGTCGGCGCCCGCGTCATCGGGGCGGTCGCACGATAGCCGGCGGGGGCGATCTGCGGGACCACAGCGATGGCGTCGTCGACCCTGCGAATGTCCAGGGCGCGTTTCGCCCGACGTCTGGCCCGCAGCAGGGATGCCGCCTGTTTGTTCACATGGTTTATTGTCGCAGCAGGGCTTCGCCGCGTGCCGGATGCCACATGGCGCGGCCCCTGCACGCCGCCGTTCCAACGAAAAACGCCGCCCCCGAAGGAGCGGCGTTTGAACGACCATATGAAGCGAGGATCAGAAACCCAGGCCTTCGTATTTTTTCTTGAACTTCGACACGCGACCGCCAGCGTCCAGCAGGCGCGAATTGCCGCCCGTCCAGGCCGGGTGCACGGTGGGGTCGATGTCCAGCGACATCTGGGCGCCTTCTTTGCCCCAGGTGGTGCGGGTCTGGTAGATGGTGCCGTCGGTCATCTTGACGTCGATGACGTGGTAGTCGGGGTGGATGCCCTTTTTCATGACGTCTCTCCTTACGCGCTGGCGCCGGCGAGCGGCTTGTAGTTGGTGACTTCGGCGATACGGGCCGACTTGCCGCGACGCTCGCGCAGGTAGTACAGCTTGGCGCGGCGCACACGACCACGGCGCACGACTTCGATCGAGTCGATGTTGGTCGAATACAGCGGGAAGACGCGCTCGACGCCCTCACCAAAGGAAATCTTGCGAACGGTGAACGAGCCCGCGATACCCTTGCCGTTCTTGCGGCTGATGCAGACGCCTTCGTAGTTCTGCACGCGGGTACGGGTGCCCTCGGTCACCTTGTAGCCGACGCGAATGGTGTCGCCGGCCTTGAAGTCGGGGATGGTTTTCCCCAGGGCGGCAATTTGTTCCGCCTCGATCTGTGCGATCAGATTCATCTGACGCTACTCCTGATGGCTCACGGTTGGCCCGTGAAGATGTCTCGCGTCCCAGAGCTCCGGTCTTCGTTCGGGTCCGCGCCGGAAGGTCCGGGGCGCCCGCAGGAGGCTATCGACGGCGTTCTCGTTTATGCGGTCTTCGGGGCCGTCAGGGTCCGCCGAAGCAGCGGGTCAGGCAACACCGAAGAAGCCCGCGCGACTCGTTGGCCCCGCAGACGCGCTGCGTATAGGCGCTGCGCGCGCTTGGAGCAAGGAAAATATGGGCCGGGGCGGGCTAGAGCAGCTTCTTGTATCCGATGTGACTGGGCGTGAAGCCAAGCCGGTCGTAAAAGCGATGCGCGGCGTTGCGGCTGGCGTCGGTGGTCAGTTGCATCAGAACACAGCCCCGGCGCGAGGCCTCATCCGTGGCCCAGTCGATCAGACGGGCCCCAAGGCCCCGGCTGCGGCAGGTGGCGTGCACGCGCACCGCTTCGATCGTGCCGCGCAGCGCACCCTTGCGCGACAGGCCCGGCGTCAGGGTCAGCTGAAGCGTGCCCACCACGCTGCCGTTGTCCTCGGCCACCACGAGGCACTGGTTGGGGTCGGCGTGGATCGCATCGAAAGCAGTGTGATAGCTATCCGCCAGCGGCGGCCCAAGATCTTCGCGCGCGGCGCCCAGCGGGTCATCCGCCAGCAGCGTGACGATGGCGGTCAGATCGTCCGCGGGTGGCGGGGCGGATGATCATGGCGTGTCCTCGTATGTGGCCCACAGATCGGGGCGGCGGGCCCTGGTGATCTCTTCGGACCGGGCGCGGCGCCATTTGGCGATTTCCCCATGATGGCCCGACATCAGCACCGCGGGGATGTCGTGACCGTTCCACTGGGCGGGACGGGTGTATTGCGGATGTTCCAGCAAGCCGTTGGAAAAGCTTTCCTCTTCGGTCGAATCCGCGTTGCCCAGCACACCGGGCAGAAGGCGGACCGTTGCATCCAGCAGGGCCTGCGCCGCCAGCTCGCCCCCGGTCAGCACGAAATCGCCCAGCGACACCTCGGTGATGCCGTAATGTTCAATCACACGTTCATCCAGCCCCTCAAAACGTCCGCACAGCAGGGTTACGCCAGGGCGGGTCGCCAGATCGCGTGCCATGGTCTGATCGAATCGGCGACCGCGCGGTGACAGGTACAGGATCGGTGCGGCCCGATGGATGCGGGCGCGCGCGGCCTCGACCGCGGAGCCGACGACATCGGGGCGCAGCACCATGCCCGCGCCGCCGCCCGCCGGAGTGTCATCGACGTTGCGGTGCTTGCCGATGCCGAAGTCGCGCAGGGGGATGGTGTCAAGCTGCCAGCGTCCCTCCTGCATCGCCTTGCCTGTCAGCGACAGGCCAAGCACGCCGGGAAACGCCTCGGGGAACAGGGTGATGACCTGCGCGGTCCAGGCGTGGGCGAGCATGGGGTGGCTGTCCATCAGCTGGCGCGGCTTGAGGCTGGGGCGCACGGATTTGCGCCCGTGCGATTTCGGGGGCGACTTGGGGGGCGGTTTTGCGGGAGGCATCGAAGGGGGCGGGGTGTCGGTCATGAACATTGCCTTACGCGCTTGCCGGGCGCGGCTCAAGCGTGGGGGGACAGGTTGGATCGCTTGACGGCCAGTCTGCGGATCGTGCGTTTGGCATCGGACAGCGCCTCATCATCCAGACCGCTGCGGTTCAGTGCCAGCAGCACCTCGGCCATGCCCAGATCGGGCTGGGCGTTCACGGGGGGGGGGATCCCCAGCGCGGCGCGGACATCGGCTGGCACATCGGTCAGGTCCAGCAGCGGGGCAAGCGGACCTTCGGGGCGCGCGGCGCTGTCTTCCAGCGGTGCGGTGACGACCTGCGCGGTCACGGCGGCGCGCACCGCATCGACAACGGCCGACAGGTCGGCGGCGCGGGGCAGGTCGTCGGCATAGGGATCAAGGTCCTTGGTCAGCCGGGTCGAGCGCAGGTTCTGCCACCAGGTCGACCGCAGCCACGGGTCCGGCGCGCGGGTCGAAAAATAAATCACCAGGTCCAGCGCGGGGCCGAACCAGTGCCGCGCGTTATCGGCGATCACGCGCAGGATGTCGGGCGCGGCATCATAGGCGGCGATGCCGTTGCGCCCCGGCATATGGCCGCACAGATCCTCGGAAGACATCAGCACGGGGCGCGTGTCCTCGCGCCCGATGCTGCGGAAAAACCGCAATGCGTTGCGCCCGATGGCGGCGAAATGCTTGTCGGACCGCGTGACCGACCAGCTGCGGGCAGAGGCGGTCAGCGGGTCGAAATCCTCGCGCAGGTGGATGCGCAGATGCGGGGCAAGCGCGTCGCGGTTCTGGGCCAGAGCATGCTGCACGGTGCTGGTGCCGGTCTTGTGAAATCCCGCGTGAACGACGACCCGCGTCATTCCAGCAAGCCCTCTGGCGGGTCGGCGACGATGCGCCCGGAGGCCAGATCGACCGTCGGCACCACCGCCAGCGTGAACGGCATCAGCACGGTTTTCGACCCGCCGGGCACCACCAGTTCCAGCAGATCGGCGGCGCCGTGGTTGTGTACCGCCTTGACCCGGCCGATTTCGGCGCCGCCGGTGTCGAACACCGCAAGGCCGATCAGGTCGGCGTGATAGTATTCGTCATCGGGCAGGGCGGGCAGGCGGTCGCGCGGGGCGAACAGCCGCACACCGTTCAGCGCATCCGCGTCTTCCTTGGTACGCACGCCGGACAGGCGCGCGGCAAAGCCGCCCTTGACCTGCCCGGTCAGCTGAACGTCAAAGCGGCGCGCGCCGTCCTCGGTTGTCAGGGGGGCATAGTCGGCAATGGCCTCGGGGTCGGCGGTAAAGCTTTTCAGCCGCACTTCACCGTGCACGCCGAAGGCGCCCGAAATCGCGCCGACGCAGATCGTCTCGCTCATGTTGCTTGTCCCCGCGCATGAAAACTCCGGGTCACTGGATAAACCAGCGCCCGGAGCATTTGCAATCTTGTGCGCAAACTCAGAAGCGCAGGCGCATGGCGCGGGTCACGCCGAACCGAACGGTCCACTGGTCGGGATCGTCGACAATCGGGCTGTCGGCGGCGTCGTTGCGGTAGTTTTCCCAGGTCACGGCGCCCTCAAGCCCCCAGTCGTCGGTCAGCCGGTAGCGCGCGCCCATTTCTACGCCTGCGGACAGCAGGCCACCGTCGGCGTCATAGCTGCTCCGCGAGGCGGTCGCCTCGTCCGAATCCACGCCGAAATAGGTGTCGGCGTAATCGTCGCTGCCCCAAAACAGGCGGGGACCGATCGTCAGTTTCCAGCGGTCGTCGGGGCGGGCGATCAGGTCCATCCCGGCCTCTCCGACCCAGGCTTCATGGCCGCCAAGCCCGCGCCGCATGTCGGCAAACACCTCATAGCTGCGGCTCGTGAAGCTGACGCCAAAGCCAAGCTCGACCGCGGCATCGACATCGTCCATGCCGCGCAGCGTGCCATGGTCGGAACTGTCGCGTTCGGAAATATAGCGGAACGATCCGCGCATGCCAAAGCCAAGCGCGTCGACCCAGGGGTCGCTGTCGCCGAAGCTGCGCCCGTTTCTCAGCGTCAGCCCGTCAAAGCTGAACGCGATGTCGGGAACGGCCGTGTAATCCTCGGACCCGAAATAATCGGGCGCAGAGGCCACGCCACCGCGCAGCGTAAAGGCGACGCCGGGCTGGTTGCCCTGGGTCGAAAGCCGATCCTGAGCGGCCGCGCCGCTGGCGAGCAGCACGCCGACAAGCGTCAGGGAACAGGCGAAGCGCGAGGTGATCATTGGCAGCGATCCCGAAATGCGGTGTGAGTTGCAGACGAGCGCGTCTGACACGGAATCACCGTACCTTGCAAACAACAAAGGCGCGCGGGATGAACTCCCGCGCGCCTGCTTGCAAGGATGCAACAGTAATTACTCTGCCGCAGCCTCTTCGGTGGTTTCCGACGCGGCCGCGACCTTGGCGGCCTTGGCTTCGGCGCGATCGGTGGCGGCTTTGCCTGGCTTTGCCTTGTCGGGGTTGTTGCGGGTTTTCTTTTCGACAACGCCAGCCGCTTCGAGGAAACGCGACACGCGGTCGGTGGTCTGGGCGCCCTGGCCGATCCAGTGCTGAACGCGCTCGACGTCCATGTTCACGCGACGCTCGTCATCCTTGGCGAGCAGCGGGTTGTAGGTGCCGACCTTTTCGATGAAACGGCCGTCGCGCGGCATGCGCGAATCGGCGACAACGATGGCGTAGTGGGGGCGTTTCTTGGAACCGCCGCGGGCGAGCCGGATTTTAAGAGCCATTGTAAGTTCTCCTTGTGAATGGCGTGTGCTGACGGGTGGGCCGTCAGGATTGGTGACGTTCGTGGTGCTTGATGACTTCCTGAATGACGAAATTCAGGAATTTCTCGGCGAATTCCGGATCCAGATCCGCTTGTTTCGCCAGATCCCTCAGCCGCGCGATCTGCTGTTCTTCCCGCGCGGGATCGGATGGGGGCAGGTCGTGGGTGGCCTTGAGCACGCCCACGGATTGCGTATGCTTGAACCGCTCGGCCAGCGTAAAGACAAGGATCGCATCCAGCCTGTCGATGCTTTCGCGATGTCCCTTGAGCAGGGTCGCGGCACGCGCGACCGGATCAATGGTGTCAGTCAATGGCCCGGCCTTTCGGTTTGAAAAGGGGATCGGCGAAATTCGCGATCTCCATGTCGATGCCATGCGCCAGCTGCGTGCCGTGCAGCGCGGCGGGCGTCGGGTGGCGGTACACTGCATCGGTGCCGTCGATCGACGGCGCGGCGGTGTCCTTGGTCGCGCCAAGCCGTTCGGCAAGGCGGATGGAATCCAGGTTCTTGGGGTCGATGTAGCTGACCGCGCCGTCCCAGCCCATGTGCCGGTACAGATGCGCCCGCACCCGGTGGGTGGCTTCCAGCGCAAAGCCGCGGCCGGCCTTTCCGGGCCAGATGATCCAGGCGATTTCGCGTTCGGGCCATTTGGCGGGAAACCAGCCCCCCGCCATGCCGACGGTTTCGCCGGAATCCTTCAAATGGACCATCCACATGCCGAATCCCCGGATGTCCCAGTGGCCGATTTCGGCGGCGTACAGCATCCAGGTTTCATACGGGTTCAGCGGTCCGCCCATGAACCGGGACCGGTAAGAGGCGAAGGTCGCCTTGAAATCCGGGTAATCCTCGGGCGAGGGGGCCGACAGGCGCAGGCGGGGGGTGTCGAGCGTGGGGATGATCATGCGGCCCCCCTGGCGTGGCGCCAGATCTGGGTACCGTCGCCCTGAGTGGTCTCGGCGGCCATGTCGCGCACCGCGCCCAGCCGCAGCATCAGGGCATTGGCGCGGCTGTTCGATGCATCAAGGTAGGACACGACGCTGTCCCAGCGCAGGGTGTCAAAGGCATATGCGCGCGCGGCCTGCGCGGCCTCGAACGCGTAGCCGTTGGATTCGGCTTCTTCGGTCATGTAGACGGCAAGTTCGGCCTCGGGGTCGTCGTATTCGTACCCCAGCAAGACAAAGCCCGCCGACGGTTGCGTCTGTGCATCCACTGTCCACAGCCCGTGGCCGTGCAGCATCCACTGGGCGGTGTACTGGCTGAACACGGACCAGGCCTCGTTGCGGGCAAAGGGGCCGCCGATGGCTTCGGCCCGGTCCGAGCAGAAAATGTCGGAGAAGGCCTTGAAATCATAGATCCGCGGGCCGCGCAGTTGCAGCCGCGTGGTGTCGATCATCGGCACGCGTCCGCCAAGGCGGGCGGCGGCGCGCGCGCCGGGGCCGGGGCGGTGCTGTTCGCAGGCGGCGGTCATCCCAGCGCCTCGTCCGGGCCGGGGTGGCGGAACAGGCGTTCCTCGCCCATGGTGACGTTCTGGTAGGTGCGCTCGTGCCAGGCGCCCAGCCGCTCGGCAAGACGCGCCGACCGCTCGTTGCCCGGCACGATGTTCGAGGTCAGCGTGGTCAGGCCAAGGTCTTCGTAGGCATAGCGGCGCACGCGCAGCGCGGCCTCATGCGCGATGCTGCGGCCCTCGAAGCCGGCGAACACGACCCAGCCGATTTCCGGTTCGGGCCAGCCTTCGGGGTTCCAGATGCCGCAGATCCCGGCGGGCGTGCCTTCGGCCTTGGTTTCTATGGTGAAATAGCCGTAGCCGCGCATCTGCCAATGACCAAGGTTGGTGCAGAACCAGCGCCAGGCATCGGCGCGCGTATCGCTGCCGCCAAACCCGTCAGAGCGGGGCCGGTCCATCAGAAAGGTGATGACGTGTTCGGCATCCGACGCGATGGGGCCGCGCAGGATCAGGTTGTCGGTTTCCAGAACCGGGGCGGCGACAAGGGTCATGCGTAGGCCTCTGGGCTGCCATCGGAATCGGGGCTGTGACGGAAGACAAGGCAATCGGTGGGCGTATCGCCACCGGGCAGGGCGGCGGCGGGGTCGTGGACCGCGCCAAGCCGTTCGGCCAGCGCGCGCGACCGGGTGTTGGCCGGATCGACATAGGACACCAGCGTGTCAAAGCCCTGTGCCCAGGCCCAGTGCAGGGCGGCGGTCGCGGCCTCGAACGCATAGCCCTTGCCCTCGGCGGTGTCCAACAGCGTCCAGCCGATTTCACGTTCGGGGAAATGCGGCGGCTGGCAAATGCCGACCTGGCCCAGAAACACGCCCTCGCGGGTTTCGATCCCCCAGGCGCCGTGGCCCATCAGGTCCCACATCGCCATCTCGGACGCCATCCAGCGCCAGGCTTCCAGATGCGGGATCGCCCCGCCCATGTAGCGCGCGCGCTCTGTCCCGAGCAGCGCGCAAAGCGCCGTCAGATCGGCCAGCGTGTGGCCCCGCAGCGTCAGCCGCGGCGTATGAAGGATGGGGGCGGGCATCTATTTCTTCTTGCCGAACCCGCTGAGGCCGGGGGGCAGCCCGCCGCCGGGCATGCCACCCATGCCGCCGGGCAGGCGCTGGCCCATCGCCTTGGCGGCGGCCTCGATCTGCTTGGGGTCCATCTGGCCAGGATCCATGCCGCCAGCCATTTCGGGGGGCATGCCGCCTTTACCGAACATGCCCTTCATGGCCTGTTTCAGCATGCCGCCCTTGCCCATCTTGCCCATCTTTTTCATCATGTCCGACATCTGCCGCTGCATCTTGAGCAGCTTGTTGAGATCCGACACGTCCATACCCGACCCCTTGGCGATGCGCTTCTTGCGCGACGCCTGAAGCAGCGCGGGGTTGGCGCGTTCCTTCTTGGTCATGGAATTGATCAGCGCGATCTGCTGGCGCAGGATCTTGTCGTCCATGCCTGCGTCGTCCATCTGCTTGGCCATCTTGGCCGCACCCGGCATCATTTGCAGCATCGCGCCCATGCCGCCCATCTTGATCATCTGCTCAAGCTGCATCCTGAGGTCGTTCATGTTGAACTGACCCTTGGAAAAGCGGCGCATCATGCGTTCGGCCTGCTCGACCTCCAGCGTTTGCTGCGCCTTTTCCACCAGCGCGACGATGTCGCCCATGCCCAGGATACGGCCCGCGACGCGGTCGGGTTCGAAGGTTTCCAGCGCGTCCATCTTTTCGCCAAGACCGACGAACTTGATGGGCTTGCCGGTGACGGCGCGCATCGACAGTGCCGCGCCGCCGCGCCCGTCGCCATCCATCCGGGTCAGCACGACGCCGGTGATGCCGATGCGGGTGTCAAAATTCTCCGCCGTGTGCACGGCGTCCTGGCCGGTGAGACCGTCGACCACCAGCAGCGTTTCGCGCGGGTTGGCAACGTCGCGCACCGCCTCGACCTGGGCCATCAGCTCGTCGTCGATGGACAGACGGCCGGCGGTGTCCAGCATATAGACATCATAGCCACCAAGCGCGGCCTGCGTCTTGGCGCGTTTGGCAATGGCGACCGGGTCTTCGCCCTTGACGATGGGCAGCGTGTCGACGCCGATCTGGCGACCAAGGATTTCCAGCTGTTCCATGGCGGCGGGGCGGTTGACGTCCAGCGATGCCATCAGCACCTTTTTCTTGTCGCGCTCTTTCAGCCGTTTCGCCAGCTTCGCCGTTGTCGTCGTCTTGCCGCCGCCCTGCAGGCCCACCATCAGGATCGGCGCGGGCGGCGTGTCGATGCGCAGGCTGCCCGGATCGCCCTCGCCCGCAAGCGTCGCGATCAGTTCGTCATGCACGATCTTGACGACCTGCTGGCCCGGCGTGATCGACCTGGTGACCGCCGCGCCGGTGGCTTTCTTTTCAACCGCCTTGACGAACTGGCGCGCCACGGGCAGCGACACGTCCGCCTCCAGCAGCGCCACGCGCACCTCGCGCAGTGCGGTGCGGACGTCATCCTCTGACAGCGCGCCCTGTTTCGTCAGCCGGTCGAACACGCCGCCGAGGCGCTCGGAAAGATTCTCGAACATGGGGCGCTGAGCCTTTCGTCTGTTGATCCTGTGCCCCCGATGTGGGGACGGCGTCGCGTTTGCCAATAGGCCAAAGCGGAAAGGCCTCCGTGGGCGCAACGCGCTGACGGAGGGCGATCCCGGGCAGGGCCCAAGGGACCGGAGGCACGGTGACGGCATCCGGAATTGCCCGCGAGTTACCGACTTGCAACGTCTGAGTCAAGGATTGCAGGGCATCGGCCCCTGTTTTCGTTGCATCCCGGGCGCGGGCGCGGTACCGATTCCCTCGCGCCGTCCGGTGGGCGGGGCCAGGTTCGGCGCTATTTGTCCGTTGCGGCCCTTGTTTCGCAAGCAAGTGACCGTAAATTGCGCAAGCAGGTCACAGTGGCCCCGGATTGTCGCGGATGTTTGCCGTTGCAGAAAAACGGGCTGGCTGATTCGACTGAAAAGCGCTAAGACCTGACCTAGAAACACGCATTTCAAAGGTGATGCACCATGAAAACTCTTATGACTTCGGCCGCTCTCGTTGCCGCTCTGTCGACCTCGGCCGCCTTCGCACAAGAGCCGGTTGCCGTCGTCACCGTCGATGACCCCTATGCCGTGACCTCGAACGGTGTCGAGATCCCCACCGACGCGCTGGCAGCCCTGGGTGGTGCCGCAGTACTGATCGCGGTCCTTGCGTCGTCCGACGGCGACGACAGCTCCAGCGATTCCCCCGGTACGACCAGCAGCACTGGCACCGCCAACTGATAGACGACCCCGGGGCGGTCTACCGCTCTGCATCAGTATTGACTTTTCGAAAGCGCCCGGAGAAATCCGGGCGTTTTCCATGTTCAGCGACGGGTGCGCGCCCCCAAGATCCGCATGGGCAAGCCTCTGTGACGACTATTGCATTTGCGAACCAAACCGCCTCATATCGGCGGCAAAAGTGACCATATGCACAGGTGCCAGGCATGATGACCAATTGGGACGAGATCCGCACCGCCTTTCAGGTGGCGCGGATTGGAACCGTAAGCGGCGCGGCCGAGGTGCTGGGCGTGCATCACGCCACGGTCATCCGCCACATTGACGCGCTTGAACAGCGCATGGGCGTCAAGCTGTTCCAGCGCCACGCGCGCGGCTATATCCCGACTGAAGCGGGGCGCGATCTGGCCCGCGTCGCGCAGACCACCGACGATCAGTTCCAGCAGTTGGCAGGTCGCATCAAGGGGCAGGGCGAAGGTGTGTCCGGCGAACTTCTGGTCACTTCTCTGGTCAATTTCTTCCCGTTGATGGTCGGCGCGCTGGCGTCGTTTCGCGCCGCCTATCCGGACATCGTCGTGCGCTACCTGACCGGGGCGCGGCTGTTCCGGCTGGAATACGGCGAGGCCCATGTCGCGCTGCGCGCCGGGGCCGCCCCTCAGGAACCCGACAACGTGGTGCAAAGCTTTGCCCGGCAGGCCATCGCGCTTTACGGGGCGCGCAGCTACACAGACGCGCACGGAATCCCGACCGAAGGGCCGGACCTGGCCCGTCACGCCTTTGTCGGCCATGACGATCTGGACTCGCGCGCCCCGTTCGCGATGTGGATGCGGGCGAATGTGCCCGATGCGCGGATCGTGTTCCGGACCGAAGACGGGCGGGTGCAGCAAGCCGCGGTCCGGGCCGGAGCGGGGTTGGGGTTCGTGCCGGTGCACGAGGCTGAGAACGATCCGGAACTGGTGCAAATCCTGCCCTCGCGTGAGGAATGGTCGTCGCCGATGTGGCTGGTGACCCATGTCGATCTGCATCGCACGCCTAAGGTGCAGGCCTTTCTGCGCCATCTCAAGACTTATTCCGCCGGTCTCGGCTGCTGATGAGTCCGCAGGCACAGGGGCATCTTGCGATGCTTTGCTTTTCGGCACTGGTGGCGGGGTCTTTTGCGCTGGGATCGCTGGCGGCACCGCAGATCGCGCCGGTGGCCCTGAACGCGGTGCGCTTTGTCATCGCGGGGGCGCTGCTTGCGGCGGTGGCGCTGGCCAGCGGCAAGGTCGACCGGGGGTCGGTGCGCGCGCCCTGGCGCTACCTCGTACTGGGCGGGCTGATGATCGCCTATTTCGTTCTGATGTTCGAAGGCTTGAAGACCGCCGCGCCGATCAGCCTGTCGGCGGTGTTCACGCTGACACCGCTGATGGCCGCTGGGTTCGGCTGGCTGATCGTGCGTCAGCGCCTGACGCCACGGATGATGCTGGCACTGGCGGTGGGCGCCATCGGGGCGCTGTGGGTGATCTTTGGCGGCGATCTGGCCAGCGTGCTGCGCCTTGGGATCGGGCGGGGCGAGGCGGTGTATTTCATCGGATGCGCGGCGCATGCGCTGTACGCGCCGCTGGTCACGCGGCTGAATCGCGGCGAGCCGGCGCTGGTCTTTACCCTGTGGACCAATCTTGCGGGCACCGCGCTGCTGCTTGTGATCGGCTGGCCCGAAATCATGGCGACCGACTGGCTGGCGCTGCCCGGCGTGGTCTGGCTGACCATCGTCTACACCGCCGTCGCGGCGACCGCGGCGACCTTTGTGCTGCTGCAATTCGCGGCCCTTCGCCTGCCCGCGGCCAAGGTGATGGCCTACACTTACCTTACCCCGTCCTGGGTGATCCTGTGGCAAATGGCGCTTGGGCACGGGTTGCCGCCGGGGATCATCTTTGCGGGCGTTGCGATGACCGGGGGCGCGCTCGTGCTGCTGCTCAAGCAGGAATGATCGCGCTCAGGGGTCTTCGGGCGGCACGTCCAGTTCCGCCGCAAGGAACCGTTCGAAGGCGTCCAGATTGACCGGTTCCACCAGCCCGAAGCCAAAGATCCACACCGATGCTTCGCGCAGCGCGTCCGGTTCCAGCTGACACCACTTTACGCGGCCGTGTTTGGTCTGGCTGATAAGGCCCGCCGCCGCGAGGATCGCGAGATGTTTTGAAATCGCCGCCAGCGACATGTCGAACGGCTCGGCCACGTCGGTGACGGCCATGTCGTCTTCGAGCAGCATCGACAGAATGCGGCGGCGGGTCGGGTCCGCAAGCGCGGCAAAGACGGCGGAAAGCGTGTCGGTCATGCTGGCATAAGCCGTTGCGCAACGCCGCGCGTCAAGCGCCGGTCGGCCAAGATCAACCGCGGGGTTGAATATGCGATTGCCGCCCCGATGGCGCTAACGCGTGGCCCGCTGGCAGTATCTGCCCGCGCCGGGCAAAATTTATCATACTAAAATCAGTTGGTTGACCCTTGCTCGGGATTGCTTCACCGCTTCTTGACTCACGGCGCCCCAGCCCTTAGCAACATCCCGGAACTCCCCAGGGGGCAGGCAAGGTGAGCGATCCCGATCCGACGCAGCAAATGAAGGCGCTGGAGGCGAAGATCGCGGCGGTGAAAGCCGCTCGGGAGCAAACCACGGCCCACCAGGAGGAGCATTATTCACAGGCGAACCTTGCCTGGCGGATGGTGACGGAAATGGTGGCCGGTCTCGGGATCGGCTTTGGTATCGGATACGGGCTGGACGCGCTTTTCGGAACGCTGCCCTGGATGATGGTGCTGTTCACAGTGTTGGGGCTCGTGGCCGGCGTTCGCGTGATGATCCGCTCTGCCGCCGAGATTCAGGAAAAACAGCTGGCCCTGCAGGCCGGCGGACAGGTGGCCGACCAGGGCACCGAGATCGAAAAGAGGGACCGAGATGGCGACTGAAACAGCGCACGGTGCAGAGATGGCGGACCATGGCGCAGGCCAGGCCGAACAGGCGTCTGGCCTTGTCTTTCACCCGATGGACCAGTTCATCGTCAAGCCGCTGTTCGGCCATGGCGACGTGGGCATGTTCACCATCACCAACGTGACCCTGTGGCTGGGGCTTGCGATCCTGGCGATCTTTGCTTTGATGGTGCTGGGCACCTCGCGTCGCGCCATCGTGCCGTCGCGCAGCCAGTCGGTCGCCGAACTGGCCTATGGTTTCATCTACAAGATGATCGAAGACGTTACCGGCAAGGACGGCCTGCGCTATTTCCCCTATATCATGACGCTGTTCATGTTCATCGTCACCGCCAACTTTCTTGGTCTGGTCCCGATGAGCTTTACCACCACGTCGCATTTCGCGGTGACCATCGTGCTGGCGCTGGCGGTGTTCCTGACCGTGACCATCCTTGGCTTCGTCAAGAACGGCCCGTCGTTCCTGTCGCTGTTCTGGGTCAGCTCGGCGCCGCTGGCGCTGCGTCCGATCCTGGCGATCATCGAAATCATCTCGTATTTCGTGCGCCCGGTCAGCCATTCCATTCGTCTTGCGGGCAACGTCATGGCCGGCCACGCGGTTCTCAAGGTGTTTGCGGGCTTTGCCGCTGTCGCCGCCGTGTCGCCGCTGACCATCGTCGCGATCACCGCGATCTACGGGCTTGAGGTGCTGGTGGCCTTTATCCAGGCCTATGTGTTCACCATCCTCACCTGCGTCTACCTCAAGGACGCGCTGCATCCGCATCACTGATTTCGGGCGGGCCACGCTGGCCCGACCCAACCGCACACCCCAACACACGATCAACTTCCAGACGTAAGGAGATACCCCCATGGAAGGTCAACTCGCACACATCGGCGCAGGTCTCGCAGGTCTCGGCACGGGCCTTGCCGCCCTTGGCGTTGGCAATGTTGCCGCCAACTTCCTGTCGGGCGCGCTGCGCAACCCGTCGGCAGCCGCATCGCAGACCGCGACCCTGTTCATCGGCATCGCATTCGCCGAAGCTCTGGGCATCTTCTCCTTCCTCGTCGCTCTGCTGCTGATGTTCGCCGTCTAAGACGGATACCGACATCCTTACGCACGGGCGGCCCCCGGACTGAGAGGCCGCCCGAAAGACAACGTTCCGACGGAGGACGACATGGCGACAACACAACTCGCCGAAGATCTACCGGGCATCTGCGTCGACGATCACGGCTCCGCCATCGGGATGCCGCAGCTTTGCGCGGACTGGGTCCCGAACCAGATCTTCTGGCTGGTCATCACGCTTGTGGTGATTTTCTTCATCCTGTCGCGCATCGCCCTGCCGCGGATCGCGTCGGTCGTGGCCGAGCGCACCGGCACGATCACCAACGACATCGCCGCCGCCGAAGAGCTCAAGCGCCAGGCGGGCGAAGCTGAAAAAGACTATGACAGGGCGCTGGCAGACGCGCGTGCCCAAGCGCAGGCCATCGGTCAGCAGACCCGCGACGACATCAAGGCACAGCTGGATACCGCCGTGGCCGATGCGGACGCCAAGATCGCCGCCAAGACCGCCGAATCCGAAGCCGCGATTGACGAGATCCGCGCCTCTTCGGTTGCCAACATCGAAATCGTGGCAAAGGACACCGCGCTTGCGATTGTCGCGGCGCTTGGTGCCACTGCCGATCAAGAGACCGTGTCCAGGGCCGTCGACAGCCGGATGAAAGGGTGACGAACATGCGCAAGCTGATCCTCTCCAGCGGCCTTGCCGCCGTGATCGCCAGCCCCGCACTGGCGGCGACGGGTCCGTTCTTTTCCCTGCGCAACACCGATTTCGTGGTGCTGCTGGGCTTCCTTTTGTTCCTTGCCGTGCTGGCGTATTTCAAGGTGCCCGGACTGCTGGGCGGGCTGCTTGACAAGCGTGCGCAGGGAATCCGCGATGAACTTGACGAGGCGCGTGCGCTTCGGGAAGAGGCCCAGACCCTGCTTGCCTCTTATGAGCGCAAGCAGAAAGAGGTCGCAGATCAGGCGGACAAGATCGTCGCCAACGCCAGGACCGAAGCCGAAACTGCCGCCGTTCAGGCCCACAAGGATCTGGATGCCACCATCGCGCGCCGCATGGCGTCCGCCGAAGAGCGGATCGCCTCTGCCCAGGCGTCGGCTGTCAAGGATGTGCGCGACCGGGCCGCGATGGTGGCCGTGGCCGCCGCGCGCGATGTGATTGCGCAGGTGACCTCGGCGGCCGACAAGGATCGCATGATCGACGAGTCGATCGACGAAGTGGGTGCCAAGCTTCACTGATCCGCGACACCGACCGACGTCGCGAAAGCCCGGCCTTCAGGTCGGGCTTTGTTGTTTCGCGGGCCGGGTTTCCGGGCGCGTATCGGGGCGGGATCTTGCCGATCCCGCCCCGATACGGTAGCGCAGCAGGGACCGGGCAGCAGACCCGGACCCCGGAAAATAAAGAGGCAAGACGTGGCGCATATCATCGTTGTCGGAAACGAGAAGGGCGGGGCGGGCAAATCCACCGTCTCGATGCACGTCGCAACGGCGCTGGTGCGCATGGGACACCGGGTCGGCACGCTTGATCTGGACATGCGGCAAAAGACCATGGGGCGCTATTGCGCCAACCGCAGTGCCTTTCTGGCCGGCGAGGGCGTCGATCTGCCTTCGCCGTATTACATCGAACTGCCCGAGATCGCGCCGGAGATGCTGGGAGCCGACGAAAACATCAACGACCGCCGTCTGACCGAGGCGATGGCGATCCTGCGCCCTCAGTCCGATTTCATCCTGATCGACTGCCCCGGCTCGCATACCCGGCTCAGTCAGGTGGCGCATTCCATGGCCGACACGCTGATTACGCCGCTCAACGACAGCTTCATCGACTTTGACCTGCTGGCACGGATCGACGGGGCGACGGACCGGATCCTTGGACCCTCGGTCTATTCGGAAATGGTGTGGGGCGCGCGTCAGTTGCGCGCGCAACAGGGGCTGCCGCCGATCGACTGGATCGTGTTGCGCAACCGGCTCGGGGCGCAGCAGATGATCAACAAGCAAAGGATGGAAAGCGCGTTGGAACGGTTGTCGCGCCGTATCGGGTTTCGCATCGCGCCGGGATTTTCCGAACGGGTGATCTTTCGCGAACTGTTTCCACGCGGGCTGACGCTGCTGGATCTGCGCGACATCGGGGTTCGGGCGCTGAACATCTCGAACGTGGCGGCACGGCAAGAGCTGCGCGACCTGATGTCCACGATCAACCTTCCGGGCGTGACCGTGCGGTTCTGATCTAGCGCCGCGCGCGCATCTTCAGCGACAGGGCTGTCACGCCGATGCCCGTGCTGAGCAGGTCGATGCCAAGAAACAGGCCGAGCAAGCTTCCCGGGTCCGCCGGAAGCGCAAGGATCACCAGAAGGCCCAGCACCACCGACACGGCCCCGGCGCCGACAAGCCAGCCCCATCCGGTGTGATGGCGCAGATCGATCCCCAGCCAGATGCGCAACAGGCCCGAGGCGATGAAGAACCCGGCGATGATCAGCGTCAAAGATACGATCCCGGCCAGCGGATTGGCGATCAGCGCGATCCCGAAGGCCAGAAGCAACAGGCCCAACACGCCCGACAGCCAACGGCCCGGCGCGCCGCCCTCGTCGCGAAAGGCGATCCACATCTGGATGGCACCACCCATGGCAAAGATGCCCCCGGCGATTGCCACGGCGGTCAGCGAGGCCGCAAACGGGTTCACAAACGCCATGACCCCCCCCACGATCAACAGGGCACCCAGAATCAGCATCCAACGCCAATCTGGGCGAGAGGGTGCCGTGTCCTTGCGGTCGGTCCGGTTCGTCTGGTCAGCCATGGTTACACTCCTTGCTCTGTCAATCCAACCGCTGCGCGGGGGGGCGGTTCCATGGCGAAACGTCGCATCAGCTATGCGTGATGGGCAGGGCGGGGGGTGCGACGTGGCGGTGTTAATCGTTTGTTAACGCCGTTTCTGCTTAGGTGACCCCATGAAACACGCCCTGCTGATGCCGCTCTTTTTTCTTGCAGCCTGCAACATGGGGGGGCCGGGATTTTACGGTGTCGCGCCGGTGAAACGCGATGTCGAAGGGTCAAGCTTTGTTATTCGCGTCAAGAATGACATGGCCGAAGCCATCCGCACCAGCCCGGAATTTCCGGCGCGCTACGGCCCGATCGCGGCCCGCGCGCAGAAGGCTGTCTTTCTGGAAACCGGATGCAAGCCCGCATGGGTGAGCGGCGATCCGGCCGTTATGGTCATGGGGCTGAGCTGCAACGGGAAACCGGCCCCGCCAGAGCCGCGCCGCAAGACGGTTTCCTGTGACATCATGGGCAGTTACATCAATGATCGCCTTGGCGGGCAAGCGACGCTGGAATGCACGGAATACTAAGCTTCTTGGACCGTTGCGCAGACGGTCTTTTCGTAAAACAGGCTGGAGCCGTTGGATCGGTAGGCGCCAAAGGGCGGGCGGCGGATGTAGCCGTGGCGCTCGTATAGCGATACCGCCGCCGCCAGTTTGTTGCCGGTCTCCAGGCGCAGCAGGGTCAGCCCTTCGGCTTTCGCCTCGGTCTCCAGATGCGCCAGAAGGCGGCGCGCCACGCCGATGCCCCGCGCCACCGGGGCGACGAACATCGACTTGACCTCGCCATAGCCGTCGCGACGCGCAAGAGCGGCACAGCCCAGCAGCTCGCCATCTTCTTCGGCGCCGTAAAAGGTGATGCCGTCGGCGCACAGCGCATCGCTGTCGAGGCAGGTGTTCTCGTCCGGGGGAAACAGCGATTCCATCAGCGCGTGGCTTTCGCTTAGCAAGGCGATGGCGCGTGGATCGCGCGGCGAGACGGGTTTTATAGAAAGCGGCATCGGCAGTTCCTTTCCAGCCTCGGGATGAAACGCGCTGGCATCACGTCGGTCAATCCCTTAGTTTGTCGGGATTCACGCAAGATATTGTGGATAACCCGTTGGTTCCCGCGACATGCGGCCCAAACGGTTTGACAGACTTCGGATTGGGCAGCCAAACTGCCCAGACGCATGGAATCAGGGCAGGTTTAGGTGCAGTTCTCACGCCTCAGGCTCACGGGCTTCAAGAGTTTTGTCGATCCCACAGACCTTGTCATTTCCGACGGGTTGACCGGTGTTGTCGGTCCGAACGGCTGTGGCAAATCCAACCTGCTGGAGGCGCTGCGTTGGGTGATGGGCGAAACCCGCGCCAAGGCGATGCGTGGATCCGGGATGGAGGACGTGATCTTTGCCGGGACGTCCACCCGCCCGGCGCGCAACTTTGCCGAGGTGTGCCTGACCATCGACAACTCGGATCGTCTCGCGCCGGCCGGGTTCAACGATTCCGACCAGTTGGAAATCGTGCGGCGCATCACCCGCGATGTCGGGTCGGCCTACAAGGCCAACAGCAAGGACACGCGGGCGCGCGATGTGCAGATGCTGTTTGCGGACGCGTCCACCGGGTCGACCTCGCCCGCGCTGGTGCGGCAGGGGCAGATTTCCGAACTTATCAACGCCAAGCCCAGGAATCGCCGTCGTATCCTTGAAGAGGCGGCAGGTATTTCGGGGCTGTATCAGCGTCGTCACGAGGCGGAACTGAAACTGAAGAACACCGAAACGAACCTGCTGCGGGTCGATGACGTGGTCGAACAGCTTGCGGGACAGCTTGGGCAACTGGCGCGGCAGGCGCGGCAGGCGGCGCGTTACCGGGCCATCGGCGCGGATCTGCGGCGCGCCGAGGGCATGCTGCTGTTTCGCCGCTGGAAAGAGGCCGACGCGGCCCGCCTTGCCGCCGAAGCCGACTATCGCGCGCGCGTCACCGCTGCCGCGCAGGCCGAAGGCGCCGCCAGCGCCGCCGCCAGACAACGTGCCGCACGCGAAGACATCCTGCCCGCCCTGCGCGAGGAAGAGGCGATCGCCGCAGCGGTATTGCAACGTCTGACGGTGCAACGTGACACCCTGTCCGATCAGGAACGCCGCGCCGCCGAAACGATCAACGCGCTCAGTCGCCGCATCTTGCAGATGGGCAGGGATATGGAGCGGGAATCGGGTCTGAACCGCGATGCCGGCGACACCATTGCGCAGCTCGAATCCGAAGCGCGCGCGCTAGAACAAGCGGGCGAAGGCCATGACGACCGCGTCGCCGAAGCGTCCGAGGCCGCGTCCGAGGCCGCAGCAATCCTGAGTGCGCGCGAGGCGGATCTGTCACAGCGCACCGAGGACGTCGCGCGCCTTGCCGCCCGCCACCAGTCGGCGCACCGCTTTCTGGCGGATGCCACCCGGCAGGTCGACCGCCACGAAGCCGAAGCCGCGCGCGCCCGTGCGGCGGTGGCCGAAGCCGGCGCTACGCTTGCCAGCGCGTCAGACCGAATGGATGCGGCGCGCGAAGCCTCGGAAGAGGCCTCCGAGGCCGCCGAATACGCCGAAGAGCGCCTTGCCGAAGCCGACGCCGCGCGGTCCGACACCGCCAGCCGCGAGGCCGACGCGCGCGCCGAACGCTCTGCCGCCGAGGGCGAATTCAACGCATTGCGCGCCGAGGTCACCGCGCTGGCCCGGCTGCTGGATCGCGACACTGCCGGGGGTGGGCAGATCCTTGACCGGCTTCACGTCGAACGGGGATTTGAAAAGGCGCTTGGCGCTGCGCTGGCGGACGATCTGCGCGCCCCCGAGGTCGATGCGGACGGCCCCACCGGATGGACCGCGCTGCCGCCCTATGACACGCCCCAGCCGCTGCCCGCCGGGCTGCCCTCGCTTGCGGGGCACGTTCGCGGACCCGACGCGCTTGCCCGTCGCCTCGGCCAGATCGGCCTTGTGGACGCCGCCAATGGCCCCCGCCTGCAACCGCTGCTGAGACCCGGTCAACGGCTGGTCAGCCGCGACGGCGATCTGTGGCGCTGGGATGGCTACCGGGCCTGGGCCGAAGACGCGCCCACGGCCGCCGCCCTGCGTCTGGAACAGATCAACAAGCTGGACCGGCTCACGCAGGAAATGGACGAGGTCGAGGCGCGCGTCGATCACATGCGCGCCACGCATGAAACGCTGGTGGCCACGCTTGCCCGCCAGACCGACGCCGACAAGGCGGCGCGCGATGCCCGCCGCGCCGCCGATCAGCGCATGAACGATGCGGTCCGCGCCGCCAACCGCGCCGAGGCCGACCGCAACATGGCCGAAGGCAAGCTGGAAAGCCTTGCCATGGCCGTGACACGCCACGAGGACGACGCGACCACCGCCCGCAGACAATTGCTTGAGGCACAGCGCGCGGTGGACGAACTTGGCGATCTGGAAACCGCCCGCGCCGAAGTCGAAGACATCAAGGTCACCGTCGAAGCGGCGCGCATGACGATGATGGCCCGCCGGTCCGGCCACGACGAATTGCGCCGCCAGGGCGAGACCCGCACTGCCCGCATGCAGACCGTCGCCAAGGACCTGTCCGGCTGGCGTCATCGGCTGGAAACGGCGGAAAGGCGCAGCGCCGAGCTGGCCGACCGCAAGGCCGCCGCCGAGGACGAGCTGGAAGAAGCGTCGGCCATTCCCGCCGAACTGGCGGAAAAGCGCGAGGAATTGAACGAGTCCATCGCGCGCGACGAAACCCGCCGCGCCGCCGCCGCCGAGGCGCTGGGTCTTGCCGAAACCGCTCTGCGCGACGCCATCGTCACCGAGCGCGACACCGAACGCACCGCGTCGGAGGCCCGCGAGGCCCGCGCCGGGTCGCAGGCCCGTCTTGAGGCCGCGCGCGAAACCGTCGATACCGCCGCCGCGCGCATTCTGGAAGAACAGGAAACGACGCCGCAAAAGCTGTTGGACCGGCTCGACGCGTTGCCCGAAGACATGCCGCCCTCGGATCAGATCGAGGCCGAGGTCAACCGGCTCAGGCGTCAGCGCGACAGTCTGGGCGCGGTCAACCTGCGTGCCGAGGAAGACGCCCGCGAAATCCAGGATGAGCACGACACGCTGGCCAGCGAGAAGACCGATCTCGAAGAGGCGATCAAGACGCTGCGCTCGGGCATCGCCTCGCTGAACCGCGAAGGGCGCGAACGGCTGCTGACCGCATTCGAACAGGTAAACAGCAACTTCCGCCTGCTGTTCACCCACCTGTTCAACGGCGGAGAGGCCAATCTTGTGATGGTCGAATCCGACGACCCGCTAGAGGCCGGCCTGGAAATCATGTGCCAGCCGCCGGGCAAAAAGCTTGCCACGCTGTCGCTGCTTTCGGGCGGTGAACAGACCCTGACGGCGCTGGCGCTGATCTTTGCGGTGTTCCTTGCCAACCCCGCCCCGATCTGCGTGCTGGATGAGGTCGACGCCCCGCTTGACGACGCCAACGTCACGCGGTTCTGCGATTTGCTGGACGAAATGTGCCGCCGCACCGATACCCGATTTCTTATCATCACCCACCACGCGGTGACGATGGCGCGGATGGACCGGCTGTATGGCGTCACGATGCAGGAACAGGGCGTGTCGCAGCTGGTGTCGGTCGATCTCAGGAAGGCGGCGAAGATGGTTGCCTGATCCGGCGCCGCTTACCCGTAGGTCAGCCTGTGACGTCGCCGCACCGAATCCGGACGCCCCGGCAGGCTGATCCGCGCATCGTTGCGCGCCTGCCGCGACACCACCTTGCCTTTGGAAATCACGCAAAGCCGGTCGGGGCGCAGCCGCAGCGCCTCGATCGCCGACCCGGCATCGAGCACCACAAGCGATGCGGCCTTGCCAGCCGCCAGCCCGTAATCGCCGAGCTGCATGATGCGGGCGTTTTCATCGGTCACCATGGTGAAACAGCGCTGCATTTCTTCCGGGGATGTCATCTGCGCCACATGCAGCCCCATGAACGCCACGTCGAGCATGTCGGCGGTGCCCAGCGAATACCATGGGTCGCGCACACAATCCTGCCCCCAGCCCACGGTGATGCCATGTGCCTGCATTTCCTTGACCCGCGTCAGCCCGCGCCGTTTCGGGAAGGTGTCGTGCCGCCCTTGCAGGGTGATGTTGATGAGCGGGTTGGGAATGGCGGAAATCTGCGCTTCGGCCATCAGCGGCAGCAGCTTGCTGACATAGTAATTATCCATCGAATGCATCGAGGTCAGATGAGACCCGGCGACCCGCCCATGCAGCCCGAGCCGCTGGGTTTCATAGCACAGCGTTTCGATATGGCGCGACAGCGGGTCGTCGGATTCATCGCAATGCAGATCGACCGGCAGGCCCCGTTCGGCGGCAATCTCGCACAGTTCGCGCACGGATGCCGCGCCCTCGGCCATGCTGCGTTCGAAATGCGGGATGCCGCCGACCACATCGACGCCCATATCCAGCGCGCGCAACGTGTTCGCACGCGCCGTGGGGTCACGGTAGAACCCGTCCTGGGGAAACGCGACCAGTTGCAGATCCAGATAGGGTTTGACGATCTCGCGCACCTGCAACATCGCCTCGACCCCCTTGAGGCTGTCATCGCAGGTGTCGACATGGCTGCGCACCGCCAGCAGGCCCATGCTGACGGCCCAGTCGCAATAGGCCAGCGCGCGTTGCACCATGTCATCGACGGTGGCGATCTCTTTCAGTTCTCCCCACAGCGCGATGCCTTCCATCAGGGTGCCAGATGCGTTGATGCGCGGGGTGCCATAGGACAGCGTCGCGTCCATATGGAAATGCGGGTCGACAAAGGGGGGCGAGACGAGGTCCCCCGCCGCGTCGATCACGGTGCCGGCATCGCCGCCGGTCAGATCGCCGATGGCGGCGATGGTGGCGCCGGTGATGCCGATGTCCTTGACGGTTCCGTCGGGCAGGGTGCCCCCCTTTACGAGAATGTCGAAACTGGGCATCAGCGGTCTCCGCGATTGAAGGGGGTCATCAGGGCGGCGGGCACTTCGGCGCGCCGCGACATGGCGATCAGGGCAAGGATGGACAGCAGATAGGGGATCATCAGGAACACCTGATAGGGCACGACCTGCCCCAGCCCGGTTTGTTGCAGCCGGATTTGCAGCGCGTCGAACCCGGCGAACAAAAGCGCGCCCAGCAGCGCCTTTCCCGGTTTCCAGGCGCCGAACACCACCAGCGCGATGCAGATCCAGCCGCGCCCGTTGACCATTTCAAAAAAGAAGCTGGAAAATGCCGACATGGTCAGGAACGCCCCGCCCACGGCCATCAGGCCGGACCCGACGATCACCGCGCCCATGCGGATGGCGGTGACCGACAGGCCCTGCGCCTCGACGGCCTGCGGGTTTTCCCCGGCGGCGCGGACGGCAAGGCCGAGCGGCGTGCGAAACAGTACCAGCGCGGTGGCGCCCGCCGCCGCGAATCCTGCCCATGTCAGCGCGGTTTGGGAAAACAGCGCCTGGCCCAGCCACGGCAGGTTCGACAGTACGGGGATATGGAGCGGCTGAAACGGGGTGATGCGCGGCGGGTTGGTGACCTGCGGCAGCGCAAGGCGATAGGCGTAATAGGCCGCCGCCGTGGCCAGCATGGTGATGCCCAGCCCCACAACGTGCTGCGACAGGCCAAAGGGAACGGTCAGCAGCCCGTGCAAGGCGCCGAACGCCATGCCTCCCAGCATCGCCACGGCGACGCCGCCCCACAACGGCAGGCCGGCGTAGACGGCCATCCAGCCCGCAAAGGCGCCAAAGACCATGATCCCCTCGATCCCGAGGTTCAGCACGCCGGCACGTTCGCAGATCAGCTCTCCCATCGTGGCAAAGATCAGCGGAGAGGCGATGCGCAGGATGGCGGCCCAAAAGCTGGCGCTTATCAGGATGTCGGCGATTTCGGTCATCCGCGCACCACCCGGAACCTTGTGAGCAGGATCGCCAGCACCATGAACAGCAGCGCGCAGGCCAGCAACAGGTCAGCGATATAGGTCGGCACTTGCGCGGCGCGCGACATGCTGTCGGCGCCGACAAAGATCCCCGCCACGAACAGCGCCGAAATCACGACGCCCATGGGGTGCAGCAGCGCCAGCATGGCGACCACGATGCCGGTATAGCCAAAACTGGCCGACAGATCGGTGGTCAGGTTCCCCTTGAGGCCCGCCACCTCGGAAAATCCCGCCAGCGCGGCAAGTCCGCCGGACAGCAGCGCGGTCTTCACCAAGACCCTGGTCACCGGGATGCCGGCAAAGCGCGCGGCCTGCGGGTTGGCGCCCACCGCGCGGATTTCATAGCCAAGCGTGGTGCGGGTCTGGATCAGCCAGACCCCGGCGGCGCAGATCAGCGCCAGCCCAAACCCCCAATGCAGGCGCAGCCCGTCGACGATGCGCGGCAGGCGCGCATCGCGCGGCAGTGACGGCGATTTCGGCCATCCCATACCCATCGGATCCTTCAGCGGCCCTTCGAGAAGGTAGGAAATGAACAGCGCCATGACAAAGTTCAGCAGCAGGGTCGTGACGACCTCGTCTACGCCAAGACGGGTTTTGAGCAGCACCGGCCCCAGCAGCACCAGCGCGCCCGCCATGACAGCGCCAAGCGCCATCAGCGGTATGGCAAGCGGGCCGGGCAGGCCCAGTTGCGTGCCAATCAGCACGGTCATCAGCGCGCCCGCGTATAGCTGCGCCTCGGCCCCGATGTTCCACAGCCGGGCACGAAAGGCGACGGCCACGGCAAGGCCGGTAAAGACCAGCGGAGTGGCGCGGTTCAGCGTTTCAAGCGCCGCGAATTTCGACCCGAAGGCACCTTTGACGATCAGACCGAAGGTTTGCAACGGGTTGGCGCCCGCAAGCGCGGCCAGCAGCCCCGCCACCGCAATGGTGGCCGCGATGGCGATGGCCGGGGGCACTAGCGTGCGCGCATGGCTTGGGGCGGCGATGGGTTCCAGCCGCATCAGCGGACGATCCTTTCGGGGCGTGTCTGGCAGGTGTCAGGCCGCATGGTCAAATCCTTGTCCGGCCATCCACTGGCCAAGCTCTGTCGGCGTCTTGGTGCCGCGTGGGAATTCCGGGGACAGGCGACCTTCGGAGATGACGCGGATGCTGTCGGACAGGGTCAGGATCTCATCCAGATCTTCCGAGATCAGCAGCACGGCGGCGCCTGCGTCGCGGGCGGCGATCAGCTGTTCCTGCACATAGGTGACCGCGCCGATATCGAGTCCGCGCACCGGCTGGTTGGCCAGGATGATGCGCGGCGCGGCTTCCAGAACGCGGCCCAGGATCAGCTTTTGCATGTTGCCGCCCGACAGCAGCCGGATGCGTGTGTCGGGGCCGGGGCAGCGCACATCGTATTTGTCGATGATGGCATCGGTGGCGGTGCGGGCGGCGCGCCAGTTCATCCAGCCGCCGCGCGCGGTTGTGGCGTAGTTTTCCAGCACCGTGTTTTCGGTCAGGGTGAAATCCGCGATGGTGCCGGTCTTGTGCCGGTCTTCGGGGATGCGCCCGATGCCAAGCGCAACGGCGGTGCGGGGGGACCACGCGTCAGGGCGTTTGTCGGCAAGGGTCAGAGTGCCTTGGGTGGGGCTTTCAAGGCCGGACAACAGGTCGGCCAGCGCGCCCTGGCCGTTGCCCGACACGCCTGCCAGACCAAGGATCTGCCCCGCGCGCAGGTCAAGCGCGACGTCTTGCAGGCCGGGGCGGTTGCCCTGCCGCGCGGTGCTGACGTTGTCGAGTTTCAACAGGGTTTCGCCGGGGCGGGCCTCGGCGGGGGCGGGGGCGGTGATTTCGGCCCCGACCATCATCGTGGCAAGTTGGTGGCGGTCGGTCGCATCGGTCGCGGTTTCTCCCACCAGCTTGCCATGCCGCAGCACCAGAACGCGGCTGGAAATCGCCATCACCTCATGCAGCTTGTGGCTGATAAAGATCACCGACAGCCCCTGCGCCAGCATCCGGCGTAGCGTGTCGAACAGGGCATCGGCCTCTTGTGGGGTCAGCACGGCTGTCGGTTCATCCAGGATCAGGATTCGGGCATCGCGAAACAGCGCCTTGAGAATCTCGACCCGCTGGCGTTCGCCCACCGACAGCGCCGCGATGCGGGCATCGGGGTCGACCGCAAGTCCGAAATCCTGCGCCAGTTGCGCCAGTTTGCGCCGCGCCGCGCCCCGTCCAGGCGACAACGACAGCAGCGGGCGCGTGCCCAGCAGCACGTTGTCGAGAACGGTCAGGTTGTCGGCCAGCGTGAAATGCTGGTGCACCATGCCGACGCCCGCGTTCAGCGCCGCCCCCGGCTGGCCGGGGGGCAGCGTCTGGCCCATGACTTCGACCGTGCCGGCGTCGGCGGTGTAATGCCCGAACAGGATGTTCATCAGCGTGGTCTTGCCCGCGCCGTTTTCGCCCAGCAGGGCGACGACTTCACCGCGCGCCAGTGACAGCGAGATGCCGTCGTTGGCGGTAAGCTGGCCGAACCGTTTGGTAATGCCGGAAAGGCGCAGGACAGGGCCCTGCGCCGTCGTTTCTGGGGGCATCAGGACGAGGTAGGCTCGCTGTCGTCGATCTCGACCGTGAATTCGCCCGACGTGATGGCGGCTTGCTTGGCAGCGACCATATCCAGCGCGTCTTGCGGGATCTTGCCGTCGAAGGTGCCGAGCGGGGCGAGCGAACAGCCGCCTTCCTTCATGAAGCTGTAAAGGCCGTAATTGTCGGCCGCAAAGCTGCCGTCGCCAATCCTGGCCAGTGCCGCCGCCAGCGTCGGGCCGAAATCCCACAGGGCCGAGGCGACGACCGTGTCGGGGTAATCGGATTGCGTGTCGATGACGTTGCCAATGGCAAGGATGCCTTTTTCCTGGGCCGCGTCGGACACGCCGAAGCGTTCGGCATACAGCATGTCAGCGCCGTTTTCGATCATCGCGAACGCGGTTTCCTTGGCCTTGGGCGGATCGAACCACGACCCGATAAAGCTGACCTGGAATTCCGCTTCGGGCTTGATTTCGCGCACGCCCGCCATGAAGGCATGCATCAGGCGGTTGACCTCGGGGATGGGAAAGCCTCCGACCATGCCGATGTTGCCCGTCTCGCTCATCGCGCCGGCGATGATGCCCGACAGGTACGATGCATCCTGGATGTAGTTGTCGAACACCGCGAGGTTGGGATATTCGGGGTCTGGCATGAAGGACGAGCCCAGCAGGAACGCGGTATCGGGGTAATCCAGCACCACTTCACGCGCTTCCTGTTCCACCCCGAAAATCTCGCCCACGATCAGCTGGACGCCCTGTTCGGCATATTCGCGCATGACGCGCGGATAATCGGTGTTGGCGGTGTTTTCGCTGAAGGTATAGGTGATCAGCCCCTGTTCGGCGGCAGCCTCGGCGGCGACATGGATGCGGCTGACCCACTGCTGTTCGACTGGCACGGTATAAATCCCGGCCACGGAAATCGGGTCCTGGGCGAACAGCGATCCGGGCAGCATCCCGAAGGCCACGGTCAGCCCGGCAGAGCCAAGCAGCATGCGGCGGCGCGTCATCTGGGCAAGCATTGTCTTTCTGTCGGTCATCTGGACCATCCCCTGTTGGTGTCTAATTTTTGACCAAACGGTAAGGGAACAGGTCGTGCAACCACAAGCCAGAATCGCATCGTGCGGTCGCGCCGTCGAAATAGTGCCCGAAAAACGGGCGGATGCGTCTAGCCGATCGCGTGGCGCCAGCTGGCGGAATACGCGCCTGTCACATGGTGTTCGAGCTGCCGTTCGATGTCACCCAGCAGCGACGAGGCGCCAAAGCGGAACAGGTCGGGGCGCAGCCAGCGGTCGCCCAGCTCGTCCTTGACGAGGCTCAGGTACACGAGCGCGTCCTTGGCCCTGGAAATGCCGCCGGCGGGTTTGTAGCCAACGCGACAGCCGGTTTCCCCGTGATAGTCGCGGATCGCCCGCATCATCACGAGGCTGACCGGAAGCGTGGCGTTGACGCTTTCCTTGCCGGTCGAGGTCTTGATGAAATCCGCCCCGGCCATCATGCAGACCATCGACGCGCGCGCGACGTTTTGCAACGTGCCAAGCTCTCCCGTGGCCAGGATCGCCTTGATGTGGGCATCGCCGCAGGCCTCGCGAAAGGTCTTCACCTCGTCGTACAGCCCCTGCCAGTCGCCGGTCAGCACCTTGCGGCGGGAAATCACGATGTCGATCTCGCGCGCGCCCGCACTGACGCTTTCGCCGATCTCGGCCACCCGCAGACCAAAGGGCGACAGCCCCGCCGGAAAGCCTGTCGAGACGGCGGCGACCGGGATGTTCGTGCCCGCAAGGGCCGACACCGCCGGTGCGATCATGTCGTGATAGACGCAGACCGCGCCGACGGTCAGCCCGTCCAGCCCGAGGGCTGCCAGCAGATCGGCGCGCACCGGCTGACGCGCCTTGGCGCACAGCCGCGCGACACGGCCCGGCGTGTCGTCGCCCGCCAACGTCGTCAGGTCGATGCAGCTGATCGCACGGGCCAGCCAGGCGGCCTGATGATCCTTTTTCAGCGTCCGGCGCCCCGGCAGCGTGGCCGCGCGCCGTTCGATGGCGGACCGGTTGGCGGTGCGGCGCATCACCATGTCCATATCCAGCGGCATGCCGGGATTGCGCGGGTCCGTGGTCTGGGGCAGGTGGGTCTGTGTGGTCTGGGCTTCGGTCATCGGGGCGTCCTTTGGTGGACGTTCGCACGGGCGGGCGGGCGGGCGCAATACGGCGCGCGGCGTCAGGATCAGCGAATCCGGTTCGACAACCAGCGCAGGATGCGGTTCTTTTGTGGGCGCAGCAGTTCCAGATGCAGGATTCGCGGTTTCGGCGCATCGGTCCAGATCAGCTCGGACGCTTCGAACACGCGTTTGTTGAATTGCGGGGGCAGGACGTAGAACGCCGCGTCCGAGCGCCACAGCGCCTCGCGGAAACTGGGCTGGTCGATCTTCATCCCCGAGGCGGCAAAGCTGCTGGCCCAATCGTCGAACAGCGCCAGCGTGGCGGGGGTCTTGCGATACAAAAGCACGCCGGTGTTGATCTCGGGGAAGGTCTCCGGCAATTCCAGCGCGATCGGTTTCTGGTGGCGCGGCCGGTGCCACAGGATCACCTGCGCGCCACAGATCTCGTATTTGCGCAGCAGATCGAACAGCGAGCCAAGGTCGGAGCGCACGAGCGTGTCGTTGTCCAGGAACAGCGTTTCGTCATACGGGCTTTGGCCCAGCAGGTTCACCTTGGGGCGTTTCAGCCCGTCGGGCACGATGCGCGCCGCGTCAAACCCGCTGGTGTCGTCGCCTTGCTTGCACCAGATCGTGGTACCCAGCGAAGGGTTGGATTGTTTGACGCTGGCCGCCGATCGGCGCGCCACGTCGACGTGATCGCGCCCCCAGGCGACATAGACGATGCCTCTTGAAACCTGTGTCATGCGCGCTCCTTTGATCGTTGGCTAGAGATACGCGCACGCCGGGACGAGCGCACCCCTTGTGTTTGATCTTTTGGTGTTCCGCCGCCGGACGTTTTGCGCCAGTGCTGACCGCGCCGCTTGCAGCGGCAGTGCTGACCGCGCCTCTTGCGGCGGCAGTGCTGACCGCGCCTCTTGCGGCGCCAGTGCTGACCGCGCCTCTTGCGGCGGCAGTACCGGCCGGCGCAGGATCGCCAAAACCAAAGGACAGCCCATGATCGCCATCATCTTCGAAGTCATTCCCGCCGAGGGGCGGCGCGCCCAATATCTGGATATTGCCGCGGCGATGCGCCCGATGGTCGAAGAGGTCGAGGGGTTTATCTCGGTCGAGCGCTTCGAAAGCCTGACCAATCCGGGCAAGCTGCTGTCGATCAGCTTTTTCGAAGACGAGGCAGCGGTCGAACGCTGGCGGCAGCTTCCGGCGCATCGTGGCGCGCAACGGGCCGGGCGTGAGGGCATTTTTGCCGATTACCGCCTGCGGGTGTGCCATGTGCTGCGCGACTACGGCATGTCCGAGCGCGACGAGGCCCCGCGGGACAGCCTTGCGACCCATGGCTGAAACGCGATGCGGCGCCCGTGCGGGGCGCCGCTGTTCAGGTCAGATGCCCGATTTCACGATGGCATTGGCCAGGATCGGGATCGTGGTTTTGTTGAGGCCAGCGATGTTCATGCGCGAATCGCCGACCATGTAGATGCCGTGATCGCGGCGCAGCGTTTCGACCTGTTCGGGCGTTGCGCCAAGGCGCGAGAACATGCCCCGGTGCTGGGCAAGAAAATTGAAGCGGTCCGAATTGGTCAGCCGCTTGAGTTCATCCGCCAGCTGCTGGCGCAGGCCCAGCATGGAATTGCGCACCTCTTCCAGCTCGGCGGCCCAGTCGGCGCGCAGGTCGGGGTCGTTCAGCACCATGGTCACCAGCCGCGCGCCGTGGTCCGGCGGAAAGCTGTAGTTCTGACGGTTGAGGTAGTTCAGCGTGCCCTGGTTCAGCTTGGTGCGCGAGGCATCCTTGGCCACGGCCATCAGCAGCCCGGTGCGTTCGCGATAAATGCCGAAGTTCTTGGAGCAAGACGCCGCGATGATCACCTCGGGCATCTTTTCGCAGACCATGCGCACCCCCATGGCATCCTGTTCCAGCCCGTCGCCAAAGCCCTGGTAGGCGATGTCGATCATCGGCACGGCCTCTTTTTCCAGCAGCAGCTCGATCACCGCCTTCCACTGGGCGCCGGTCAGGTTCGCGCCGGTCGGATTGTGGCAGCAGCCGTGCAGCAGCACCACGTCGCCGGGCATCGCCTGCGTGAGGTCCGCGATCATGTGGGTGAAATCCACGCTCCGCGTTTCGGCGTCAAAATACCGATATGGGGTAAAGGCGATGCCCATGTGTTTCAGGATCGACAGATGATTCGGCCAGGTCGGATCGGACACCCAGACCCGCGCCCTGGGGTTCGCCTGAAGCACAAGGTCAAAGCCCTGGCGCACGGCACCGGTGCCGCCGGGGGTCGCCGCCGCGGCGATGTTGGCGCGCGGCACGCTGTCACCCAGCACGAGGGTCGACAGCGCCTCGGTGAAGCCGGGATCGCCCGCCAGACCGGTGTAGCTTTTGGTGGTCTCGGCGTCCCACAGCATTTTCTCGGCGGCCTTGATGGCGCGCATGATGGGCGTGTTGCCGCTGGCGTCCTTGTAGACACCGACGCCAAGGTCGATCTTGGTGTCGCGCGGGTCTTCGCGATACAGCTGCATCAGGGCCAGGATCTTGTCAGCGGGCTGTTCCTTGAGGGACTCGAACATCATGCGTCTCCGGTGGCGACGGGGAGGGTGGGGAATTGCCCCCACTCGGTCCAGGACCCGTCATAGAGGGAATGGTCGGACTTGCCCGTGCGGGTCAGGGCAAGGTTGAGGATGGCGGCGGTGACGCCCGACCCGCAAGAGGTGATCGCGGGCTTTTTCAGGTCGACGCCGGCGGCTTCGAAGGTGGCGCGCAGGTCGGCGGGGGATTTCATCGTGCCGTCGTCGTTGAGGACAGCCTTGAAGGGCACGTTCCGTGCGCCGGGGATATGGCCCGCGCGCAGGCCGGGGCGCGGTTCGGCGACCTCGCCGCGGAACCGGTCGGGGGCGCGGGAGTCGATGATCTCGGTGTCTTTGAGCTTTGATGCGGCAGAGACCTGCGTGACATCGCGCACCATCTGGTTCTGGCGGCGCACGGTCATGTGGCGGTCGCGGATCACCGGGGGCATGTCTTCGATGGTCCGTCCTTCGGCCTGCCATTTCGGCAGCCCCCCGTCGAGCACGGCGATGTCATCCTGCCCCATCAGCTTGAACAGCCACCAGACGCGGGCGGCGCTGAACAGGCCGTAGCTGTCATAGACCACGATCTGGTGCCCGTCGCCAACGCCAAGTGCGCGCATCCGCGACATGAACTTTTCCACCGGCGGGACCATATGCGGCAGGTCCGAGCGGGCATCGCTGACATCGTCGATATCGAAGAACCGCGCGCCGGGAATATGGGCGGCGTCGTATTCGCGGCGAGGATCCCGTCCCGAGCCCGGCATGTGCCAGGTGGCATCGAGGATGCGCAGGTCCGGATCCCTGAGATGCGCGGCCAGCCAGTCCGTCGAGACCAGCGTCCTGGGGTCGTCTTGCATCGTCAAAGGCCCTCCCGTGGCAGGTTGCGCGGTGTTTTCCTAAGCGTTGGGGGGCTGAGGTGCAAGGGTGGGGGGCGGTTGTATCGCGACACCTACCAAGTTAATCGTCTCTCTTATCTTGGCTCTCTCAAATGTCTGAGATTGTCCGCGTCACCTTGCCGTTACTTATTGATAGCATCGTTCGAATTGCCATCCGCACCTTTGGACTCGAAAGTCTGTATCTGTCACATCCCGGCAGGTAGTATGGCTGCTTCTTGAACAACTCCGGCTTGAGTTTGTTCCCGTCCTTCATGGCCTGCAAGGGCGTATTGCTGCCCAGGGCTGATTGCGGGAGCTGCGGGTTGTAGAGCCAGACGTAGCGGTGCAGCGTCGTTTCCAGCTCTTCGCCGGATTGGAAGTGGTGGCTTTGCAGCACGTCCTCGATGCGGCCATTGAACCTCTCGACCATCCCGTTGGTTTGGGGCGATTTTGGCGGGGTCAGGCGATGGCCGATATCGAGTGAGGCGCAGAGTCTGTCAAACTCGTGCGCTCCGGTCGCGGCGCGTTTGCGTAGGCCGAAGAGGCGATCCG
>NZ_QLMG01000005.1 GCF_003259905.1 Salipiger aestuarii
GCGCGGCGTGTTCCATCAGGTAATTCAGATCGACATCACGGCCCTGCACCCAGCTGGTCTGGTCGCCGGTGTGCTTGACCACCAGGCAGCGGACCTTGTCAGAGCAATGCAGCAGCGCCGCGTCGGCGTTTGATTTCAGCGCGGTACGGCGGCCGCCGCGCGGAGCGGTGTCGGCGGTAATGACGACCTTGGCGCCGCAATCATTGATGCGGTTGGCCAGCGCATCGGGGGAAAAGCCCGCGAAAACAATGGAATGGATCGCGCCGATGCGCGCGCAGGCCAGCATGGCATAGGCCGCCTCGGGGATCATCGGCAGGTAGATGACAACGCGATCGCCGCGCATGACGCCCTGGCTCAGCAGGACGTTGGCCATGCGGTTCACCTTGTCGTAAAGCTGGGCATAGGTGATGTGCCGGGCGGGATCGTCGGGGTTGTCGGGTTCGAAGATGATGGCCGTCTGGTCGGCGCGGGCGGGCAGGTGGCGGTCGACGCAATTGTAGGCGACGTTCAGCACGCCATCCTCGAACCACTTGATCGAGACCTTGCCGAAATCAAAGCAGGTGTTCTTGATCCGCGTCGGCCGTGCCATCCAGTCCAGCCGCCGCGCCTGATCGGCCCAGAACCCGTCCGGGTCGCTGATCGAGCGCGCGTACATCTCATCATACCGCGCCGCGCTCACATGCGCGTTCGCCGCGAACTCGGGCGAGGGCGCGTAGGTCGTGGTCATGATCTTTCCTCCTCCACGGAAATCTGGCGGCATTGGACGGCTGCATGACGGCGAAGGCAATAGCCCATTGGTGGTGTATTTCAGCATGATCCGCTGAAACGCCGCACATATTGCGTGGTGGTCGCGCAGGTGTGATCCCACCGCGATCGCATCCGCTTCAGATCGCCAGATACTCCGCCCGCAGTTCGGCGTTGTCCAGCACCTCGGCGGCGGAGCCGTCGAAGACGATGGAGCCGGTGTCCAGAATGATCGCCCGGTCGGCCAGCTGCAGCGCGCGCACGGCGTTCTGTTCCACCAGAATCGTCGTCATGCCCTGTTCCTTGACGTGGCGCAGGGTCTTTTCGATCTCGTCCACGATCACCGGGGCCAGCCCCTCGTAGGGTTCATCCAGCAGCAGCACCTTGATGTCGCGGGCAAGCGCGCGGGCGATGGACAACATCTGCTGTTCGCCACCCGACAGGGTCACGCCTTCTTGTTTGCGTCGTTCGCCAAGGCGCGGGAACAGCTGATAAAGCCGCTCGATCGACCATCCGACGGGCGGGGCGATCTGGGCCAGTTGCAGATTTTCCTCGACCGTGAGACCAGGGATGATGCAGCGGTCCTCGGGGACGAGCCCCAACCCGGCCGAGGCCGCCTGATGCGACGCCATCCGGTGCAGCGGCTGGTGATCCAGCCAGATTTCGCCGTGGTTCACCTGCGGATTGTCCATGCGCGCGATCGAGCGCAGCGTCGTGGTCTTGCCCGCGCCGTTGCGGCCCAGCAGGGCCAGAATTTCACCTTCGTGCACATTGAAGCTGATGCCCTGCACGATGTAGCTTTCGCCGTAATAGGAATGCATGTCCCAGACGGACAGGAAGGCCGGCGCGGTTTCGGCCTGGTTCGCGTGCTTTGAAAAGTCGGGTCTGACGTTCATCTCCGGTGCTCCTTACGCGTGCTCGCCAAGATAGGCTTCGCGCACCTTGGGGTGGCCCTTGATGTTCTCGGGCGTGTCTTCGACCAGGGGCGTGCCCTGGGCCAGAACGGTGATCCGGTCGGCCAGCGAAAACACCACATGCATGTCATGTTCGATGATCGCCATGGTGATCGGGCGCGTGGCCTTGATTTCCTTGAGCAGGTCGATGGTGTTGTTGGTGTCGGCGCGGGCCATGCCAGCCGTGGGTTCATCCAGCAACAACAACCGGGGTTCCTGCACGAGACACATTGCCATTTCCAGCCGCCGCTTGTCACCGCGCGACATCGACGCGGAATGCATGTGCCGCTTGTCCAGCATGTTGACGTCCTCCAGCATCGCTTCGGCGCGGGTGATCAGATCGGTTTCGGCGCTGACCGACTGGATGGCGTGCAGGCGAAAGACCCCGTCGCGCCGCGCGAACAGCGGGATCATCATGTTTTCCATCACCGTGAGATCGCCGAAGATTTCCGGCGTCTGGAAAACGCGGGAAATTCCCATCTGGTTGATCTCATAGGGTTTGCGCCCCAGCACCGACTGGCCGTCGAACATGACCGACCCGGTGTCGGGGATCAGCTTGCCGACGAGGCAGTTGAGCAGCGTCGACTTGCCCGCCCCGTTCGGCCCGATGATGGCGTGAACGGTGTTTTCCTGCACCGACAGGTTCACATCCGACAGCGCCTGCAACCCGCCGAACCGCTTGCCGACGTCCTTGACTTCGAGAATGCCCATGGCTCGTTCCTTATTCTGCGGGGGTGGTGCTGGTTTCGGTCTTGGTGCCGTCGCGCTTGCGCAGACGACGGGCGATGCGCTGGCCGCCTTCAACAAGCCCGCCGGGCAGGAAGATGACGATGGCCATGAACATCAGGCCCAGCGTCAGGTGCCAGCCCTTGCCCACAAAGGGGTGGATGATCCCGACCACGAAATCCTCGATCCCGTCGGGCAGGAAGGACACCCAGCTGTGCACGACCTGGTCGTTGATTTTCGAGAAGATGTTTTCGAAATACTTGATGAAGCCTGCCCCCAGCACCGGGCCGATCAGCGTGCCCGCGCCACCAAGGATAGTCATCAGTACCACCTCGCCGGACGCGGTCCATTGCATCCGTTCGGCGCCAGCAAGCGGGTCCATGCAGGCCAGCAAGCCGCCCGCAAGCCCCGCGTACATGCCGGAAATCACAAAGGCCGCTAGCGTATAGGGTTTGGCGTTCAGGCCAGTGTAATACAGCCGGTTCTGGTTCGACTTGATCGCCCGCAGCATCATGCCAAAGGGCGAGCGGAAGATGCGGATCGACAGGTAGAACGACGCCAGCATGATGATCGCGGCGACATAGTAGCCGACCGAGAACTGGAATTCCCAAGGCCCCATAGTCACGGTTTCATAGGCGCGCATTTCCAGCCCGAACAGGTTGGTGACCGGGATGCCCCCGTCGGCGGTGGCCGACACGCCCAGCAGGCGCGGATCGTCCAGCGTGATCTGCAACCCGGTTTCGCCATTGGTGATCGGCGTCAGCACCGAATAGGCGAGGTTATAGCTCATCTGCGCAAAGGCGAGCGTCAGGATCGAAAAGTAGATCCCCGAGCGGCGCAAGGACACATAGCCGATGACCACCGCGAACAGCCCCGACACGATCATCGACAGCAGGATGGCGGGGATGACATTCATGCTGAGCAGCTTGAACATCCACACCGCCGAATAGCTGCCCACCCCCAGAAACGCGGCGTGGCCGAATGACAGATATCCGGTCAGGCCGAACAGGATGTTGAACCCGATCGCGAGGATGCCAAAGATCACAAAGCGCTGCATCAAATCGGGATAGCCGGCGTTGAACTGCGCCATCGCGCTGTCTGTGGGAAAGGGGTTCAGGATGAACGGTGCGAAGATCGCAAGCACCGCCACCAACAGGAACAGAGTGAAGTCTCTTTTTCCAAGTCCGAACATGGGCTCAGTCCTCCATCACGCCCTTGCGGCCCAAAAGGCCACGCGGACGGGTGAGCAGAATAATGATCGCGACGAGGTAGATGATGATCTGGTCGATGCCGGGCAGGATGGCCTTGATCTCGTTCATCGACGCAAAGCTTTCCAGAATGCCCAGCAGAAACCCCGCGAGCACCGCTCCGGGTAGGCTGCCCATGCCGCCGACAACAACGACGACAAAGCTCAGCACCAGGAAATCCATCCCCATGTGATAATTCGGCGAATTGATCGGGGCGTACATCACCCCCGCAAGCCCCGCGACGGCGGCTGCCAGCCCGAACATGATGGTGAATCGCTTGTCGATGTTGATGCCCAGCAGCCCCACGGTTTCACGATCCGCCATGCCGGCGCGCACGACCATGCCGAATGTAGTGAATTGCAGGAACGCGAACACCGCCCCGATGATGATGGCGGCAAAGCCGAAATAGACCAGGCGCCAGTAGGGGTAGATGATCGCATTGGGATCAAAGCCCATCAGCACCCCGAAATCCAGCGAGCCCTTGAACACATCCGGTGCGGGCGTCGGGATCGGGTTGGCACCATAGACCTGCTTGATGATCTCTTGCAGCACGATGGCAAGGCCGAATGTCACCAGGATCTGGTCCGCATGCGGACGCTTGTAGAAATGCTTGATCAACCCGCGTTCCATGATGACGCCGAGGGCGATCATCACCGGGATCGAAAACAGGATTGCCAGAGGCACCGCCCAGTCGATAATGGCCGCGCCCGTTGTTTCGCCAAAGATATCCATGACGTAGGGCACATCCACTTTCAGCGGCTTGCCAAGAAAGTCGGTGCGCGTCTCGTCCACCACCTGATGGGACAGGGACAGCAGCCGGCTGAGCGTCACGGCGCAAAACGCGCCGACCATGAACAGCGCGCCATGGGCGAAATTCACCACACCCAGCGTGCCGAAGATCAGCGTCAGCCCCAGCGCGATCAGCGCATAGGCAGAGCCCTTGTCGAGCCCGTTTAGAATTTGAAGGATGATTGCGTCCATGGTCCCGGCCTTCGGAGGTCAAGAGGATGCCATACGGTCCCGGCGCGAAGTCCGGGACCGCTGCAAGAAAGGGGCGAAGCGCGCACCGCCCCGGTTTCGGCAGGGATCAGGCGCCCGGGTTGCACGACCCCAGCGCGCCGCCCGAGAACATCGGGTGATCGGGTGCGTATTCCACCTGGGCGCGCGGGGTGATCTCGACCACTTCCAGCAGGTCGAATTCCGAGGTCGGGTTTTCCTTGCCGCGCACCACCAGAACGTCCTTGAAACACTGGTGGTCTTCGGCACGGTACAGCGTCGGACCGTTGCCCAGACCGTCGAATTCGTAGCCTTCCAGCGCCTCGACCACCGCACAGGGATCAAAGCTGCCCGCACGTTGCACCGCATCCGCATAAAGCAGCGTTTGCACATAGCAGGTGTGCGCCGCCTGGCTGGGTGGAAAACCGTATTTGGTGCCGAAGGATTGCACGAACGCCTTGGAACCTTCGTCCTGCAACGACCAGTGCCAGTTGGTCGAGCCAAGGATGCCCTTGACGCTTTCGCCGGCACCGCGCGCCATCAGGCGCGAAAACAGCGGCACGACGATTTCGAACTGCTTGCCGTTGACCACCTTCTCGCGCAAGCCGAACTGCACGGCGTTGGTAAGCGAATTCACCATGTTTCCGCCGTAGTGGTTCAGGATCAGAACGTCGGCGCCGGAATTCAGCACCGGGGCGATATAGGATGAGAAATCGGTCTGCGCGAGCGGGGTCTTGACCGCCTCGATGGTCTCCCAGCCCAAGGCCTCGGTGGCGGCCATGATGGATTCCTCCTGGGTCCAGCCCCAGGTGTAATCGGCCGTCAGATGATAGGCCTTGCGGTCGGTGCCGTATTGCTTGGCCAGCACCGGCGCCAGCGCCGCGCCCGACATGTAGGCGTTAAAGAAGTGGCGGAAGCCGTTGGCTTTCTTGTCCTTGCCGGTGGTGTCATTGGAATGGGTCAGGCCCGCCATGAAGATGACGCCCGCTTCCTGGCACAGGCCCTGCACGGCGACGGCCACGCCCGATGACGACCCGCCGGTGATCATGATCGCGCCGTCTTTTTCGATCATCGACTTGGCCGATGCGCGCGCCGCGTCCGATTTGGTCTGGGTGTCGCCGGTCACATAGGCGACCTTGTGTCCGTTGATCCCCACGCCGTTCAGCGCCTTGGAGCTGAAGGTGTTGAGCATGCCGCCATCGCCGCCGCCGTTCAGATGTTCGACCGCCAGTTCATAGGCGCGCAGTTCGTCGGCGCCTTCGTCCGCGTAGGGACCGGTCTGCGGCACGTTGAAGCCCAGCGTTACCGATCCGCCCGAAGGGGCGTTTGTAAAGGCGCGCGCCGAGCTTGCGGTAAAGATCGTCGGCACCGCGAGACCGGCAGTGCCAAGCGCACCCGTCTTCAGCAGCCCACGACGCGACAGAGTCGACTTGGACATGGAAATCCTCCCGAATTTTGAAACCGTGCTGCCGGGCTCCTCTTCCGCGACGGCACCTGCACGATGGTGTGCGAAAACAGTATTTGCCGCGATGGGTAAACCGATCAACAACTGCTTTGACTTGTGAAGTTTTTTTGTCAACGACTGAACAATTTGCCATGGCGTTCTGTAAAATAGCTTATACTGCGTCGCAGAAAGGCGTTGAAAGAAAGGGAGAATGCCGACATGGCCCGCGACACGCTGACGGGATCGCGTATTCGCGAACGGCGCATCATCCTGGGGATGAAGCAGGCCGAACTGGCGCGGCGGGCCGAAATCTCGGCCTCGTACCTTAATCTGATCGAACACAACCGGCGGAGAATCGGCGGAAAACTGCTGCTGGACCTGGCCGAGATCCTCGGGGTCGAACCGTCGGTCCTGACCGAAGGCGCAGAGGCTGCGCTGATCGCCAGCCTGCGCGAGGCGGCGCTGCATGCAAGCGAAGCCGGGGCCGAGATGGACCGGCTGGATGAATTTGCGGGGCGGTTTCCCGGTTGGGCACGTCTGTTGGCCGGCAGTCGCGCGCGGGTCGAGACGCTGGAACGGTCGGTCGCGGCGCTGTCGGACCGGCTGGCGCACGACCCCCATCTGGCGGACGCGCTGCACGAGATGCTGTCGACCGTGACCTCGATCCGTTCGACCGCGTCGATCCTGGCAGAACCGGGCGAGATCGACCCCGAATGGCGCCGCCGCTTTCACCGCAACATCTACGAAGACAGCGCGCGGCTGGCCGAAACCAGCCGGTCCATCGCGTCCTACCTGGAGGCCGAAGACAAGGCGGCCGCTGAAAGCGGCACGCCGCAGGAAGAAGTCGACAAGCTGCTCGAAGGGATGGATTACCACGTCGCGGCGATTGATGCGGGCCACCCGCCCGAGTCCGTGGCCGGGCGGATCGGCGCGCAGCTGTCGCTGGCAGGGCGGGGGCTGCTGGTGCGTGTGCTGACCCGCTACGCGGCGGACGCGGCGGCGATGCCGCTGGCGCAGGTGCTTGGCGCGGTGGCGCGCACGGGCACGGATCCGCTGGCCCTGGCGCAACGCTTTGGCACCGATCCGGCGCGGGCGATGCGCCGTCTCGCATCCCTGCCGCCAGACGCGCCCTGCGGGCAGGTCGGGCTGGCCATCTGCGATGCGTCGGGCGTGTTCCTGTTTCGCAAGCCGCTACCGGATTTCCCGATCCCGCGCTTTGGCGCCGACTGCCCGCTGTGGCCGCTGTTCGCCGCACTGTCGCGCCCCATGTCGGTGCTGTCGCGAGTGCTGCTATCGGCGGGGCGCCAAAGCGGGTCGGTCACGGCGATCGCGTTCGCGCAACCCTCTGGGCCGCCGCAGATCAACCGCGAACCCGTGTTCGAGGCGCATATGATGATCGCGCAAGGCCAATGGCGCAGCGGCGACGAGCCCGAAGAGGTCGGCGTGACCTGTCGCATCTGCCCGCGCGCCGCCTGTCCGGCCCGGCGCGAGCCGTCCTTGCTGGGGGAGCCGGGCGGCGTGTGACCGCGCAGCAACGATGCCCGTCCCGGCATCGACTGCGGGGTGACGCGCTGCCCGGTGCCGCGCCGCGACGTTTTTTTGACACCGGCGCTCAGTTTCGCGATACCTTGTCGACAGGGGAGAGGGACATCCACGGGCCGTGCGCGCCTCGCGGAGCCTGCGGGAAGGGACGAGCATGACAAAACGCGTGATGCTGATCGAGGATGAGCCGAACATCATCGAGGCGATCGGTTTCATCCTGTCGCGCGAGGGGTTGACGGTCGACACCCACTCGGACGGCACAACCGCCAACGACAAGCTGCGCGCCAACCGGCCCGATGTGTTGATCCTGGATGTCATGCTTCCGGGCAAGAGCGGCTATGACATCCTACGCGAATTGCGTGACGACGCCGCCACGGCGGATCTGCCGGTGCTGATGCTTACCGCGCGCGGCCAGTCGCGCGACCGCGAGACGGCGGAACGCGCGGGCGTGTCCGCCTTCATGACCAAGCCGTTTTCCAACGCCGAGATGCTGGATCAGGTGCGCAGGCTTCTGGCCTCGGCGCCGCGGGTCTGAGATGGCGCAGGATGGCGCCGGACTGCGGGGCAAGCCGCTGGTGTTTCTGGAACGGCAATCCTATCGCCGACGGCGGGTGATCGACGCGGCGCGGGTGTTGCCCTTTATCGGACTGTTGCTGTGGCTTTTGCCGCTGCTGTGGCGCGAAGAGGGCGCCGCTGCCGTGCGCAGTTCCAGCGCCATCGTCTTTTTGTTCGGCACATGGTTCGCACTGGTGGGCGCGGCGGCGGTGCTGTCGTGGAAGCTGGCGGCGCAGGCGCGCGAGCCGGGGGGGGCCGGTCCGGGGGGCATGGGCGAATGACCATGCTCAACACGCTTGTGGCGGTGTGTTCGCTTTATGCGCTGTTCCTGTTCGCCATCGCCTTTGCCGCCGACCGGGCGGCGATGAGGGGGCAGGCGCGCTGGTTGCGCTCGCCGCTGGTCTACACGCTGTCCCTGTCGATCTATTGCAGCGCCTGGACGTTTTACGGCGCGGTCGGCAGCGCCGTGCGGACGGGGTTCGAATACCTGGCGATCTACCTTGGTCCGTCGCTGGTGCTGATGGGGTGGTGGTGGATCCTGCGCAAGCTGGTGCGCATCGGGCGCACGCAGCGGCTGACGTCGGTCGCGGACCTGATTTCGTCGCGCTATGGCAAATCCAACCTGCTGGCGGTGGGGGTCACCATTCTGGCCGTGGTGGGCACCACCCCCTATATCGCGCTGCAATTGCAGTCGGTGACGCTCAGCTTCGAGGTTTTCGGGGTCGGCGATATCGTGTCGGGGCAGGAATCGGGCCATACCGCGCTGTGGGTCGCGGCGGGGCTGGCGCTGTTCACGGTGATCTTTGGCACGCGCAATCTGGATGCGAACGAACGCCACAACGGGGTCGTCATGGCCATCGCGGTTGAGGCGGTGGTCAAGCTGGCGGCGCTGCTGACGGTGGGAATCTTCGTGGTCTGGGGGCTGCTTGGGGGGGTGTCGGGCGCACTGGAGCGGATTGATGCGTCCGAGTTGGGGCAATGGCGCATCAACGGCGGGCGCTGGACGGGTATGATCGTGCTGTCCGGGGCGGCGTTTTTGTGTCTGCCGCGCATCTTTCAGGTGCTGGTGGTCGAGAACGACAATGAAACCCACCTGCGCACCGCGTCCTGGGCCTTTCCCTTGTACCTCGGGCTGATGAGCCTGTTCGTTGTGCCAATCGCCGTCACCGGGCTGGAATTGCTGCCCGCGGGGTCCAACCCGGACCTGTTCGTGCTGACGGTGCCGCTGAGCCAGGGGCGGGACGGGCTGGCGGTACTGAGCTTTCTGGGCGGGTTCAGCTCGGCCACGTCGATGGTGATCGTCGCGGCGATTGCGCTGTCGACGATGGTGTCGAACCATGTGGTGATGCCGCTGTTCCTGCGCTTTGCCAAGCGCGGCGCCAAGGTGTCGGGGGACGTGCGCCATGTGGTGCTGCTGGCGCGGCGGTTGTCGATCGTCGGCGTGGTGATGCTGGGCTATCTTTATTACCGCCTGTCGGGGGGCGGTGCGGCGCTGTCCTCGATCGGCGAGGTCAGCTTTGCCGGGGTCGCGCAGGTGTTGCCGGCGATGCTGGGCGGGATTTTCTGGCGGGGGGGCAGCCGCGTCGGCGCGCTCGCGGGGCTGACGCTGGGGTTTGGCTGCTGGGGTTACACGCTGTTCCTGCCCAGCTTTGGCGCGGGGGTGTTCGTGCCCGACAGCTGGATGGTGGCGGGGCCGTTCGGCATCGCCTGGCTGCGCCCGCAGGCGCTGTTCGGCATCGAAGGCATGGACCCGCTGCTGCACACGGTGGTCTGGTCGCTGACGCTGAACGCGGGCGGCTTCGTGCTCGCCTCGCTTGCCAGCTTTCCCCGCCCGCTGGAACGCTTGCAGGGCGCGCAGTTCGTCAATGTGTTCGACCATTCCACCGGCCCGCCCCGCTGGTCGGGCAAGGTGGCCCAGACCGAGGACCTGATGATCATGGCGCAGCGCATTCTGGGCGCGCGCGACGCGCAGGCGCTGTTCGAACACGAGGCGCGCCGGCAAGCGACGGGCGGCACATTGCCCGCGCCGACTCCGGACTTTCTGGAAAGGCTGGAACGGGAGCTGGCCGGATCGGTCGGCGCGGCGACGGCCCACGCCATGGTCGGGCAGATCGTCGGCGGCATGTCGGTATCGGTCGAGGATCTGATGGCGGTGGCGGACGAGACCGCGCAGCTGATGGAATATTCCGCCCGGCTCGAAGCGCAGTCGCAGGAACTGGCGCGCACCGCCGCCAAGCTGCGCGAAGCCAACAGCAAGCTGACCCGGCTTTCGGTGCAGAAAGATGCGTTCCTGTCGCAGATCAGCCATGAATTGCGCACGCCGATGACCTCGATCCGCGCGTTTTCGGAAATTCTGCGCGATGCCGACGGGCTGACCCCGCAAGAGCACGGCAAATACGCCTCGATCATCCACGACGAGGCGATCCGCCTGACGCGGTTGCTGGACGATCTTCTGGATCTGTCGGTGCTGGAAAACGGTCAGGTGAACCTGAATTTGCGGCCGGGCCTGTTGTCGGACGTTCTTGACCGGGCAGTCGCGGCGGCGGCGGCTGACGAGCACGGCGCGCGTGTGCGGATCTGGCGCGACCCCAGGGCCGAAGAGGTCATGCTGAACACCGATCTGGACCGGCTGAGCCAGGTCTTCATCAATCTTGTCGCCAACACGCGGAAATATTGCGACGCCGCGCGGCCCAGGCTGGACATCCGCGTGCGCCCCGGCGCGACGGTGGTGATTGATTTCATCGACAATGGGGCGGGCCTGTCGGCCGAGGCGCAGGATGTGATCTTCGAGAAATTCAGCCGGGTGAGCGACCAGAAGGCCGGGGGCGCGGGGCTGGGGCTGGCGATCTGCCGGCAGATCATGACCCGTCTCGGGGGCGAGGTTTCCTATCTTTCCGGGCAGGGCGGCACTGCTTTCCGGGTTGTTGTGCCCGCGCGTTACGCAGTTGCGGCACAGTGAACGGAAGGGTGCGGAAATCGGGCAATATAAATTGCTTGGTAACCAAATGCCGCCATACCGAGGTCAACACAATGGGCATAGAACGGGCCAGGTAGGTGATGGGAGATCCCGGAAGACAGGACGACGTGCTGGGGCAGAAGGCCAGCGCCGCGCGCCGCGCTCATGAAGCGCGGGCGATGTCGCCAACCAAGGCTATCCGACGCGCGATGTCCCGCACGGCCGATGTCCTGTGGGATCTTGCGCTGGTCACGCATGGTGTGTCCCAGGACATGCTCGATCAGGACGGCGTGGTCGATTCGCTGCGGGCGAACAACCTGCTGCTGCTGCTTGACGGGCCTGCTGGCGCGCTTGGGCTGGCCATGGTCGATCGTCAGGTGATGACCGGGCTGATCGAGGTGCAGACCATCCTGCAGGTGACACAGATGCCGGTCGAAGACCGCCCGCTCACCCAGACCGACGCCGCCATGATGGCGCCGTTGGTGAATGGCACGCTGGAACGGCTGGCGCGTTATCTTGACGGGCATCCGGACCGTCCCCAGTTCGAAGGCTACGGTTTCGGCGCGATGGTCGAGGATGCGCGCACCGCGGGGCTATTGCTGGATGCGCCAAGCTACCGGTCGTTCCGTGTGTCGGTCGACCTGGCGCTCGGGCGGCGCAAGGGCGAAATCCTTTTTGTCCTGCCCGACCGCCCCGATGCGGGTCAGACGACAAACCACAGCAAAGACGACGAGACGCCGGGCCCGCATGAGCGCAAGATGAAGCTGCTGCCGGTGCAGATGGACGCTGTGCTCTGCCGCGTGACGCTGTCGCTTGGCGCGGCGCAGAAGCTCAAGGCGGGGGATCTGATCCCGCTTCCCGCCGACGCGCTTGACGGTCTTGAACTGATGGCGGGGTCCGGCGATGCCATCGCCGGGGGGCGGCTTGGTCAGATGAACGGCATGCGTGCTGTCCGGCTGGCCTGGCCCGAAGGCGCCGCCCAGTCGAGGGAGCCGTCCGGGGCGGTGCTCGACATGCCGCTGATGGGCACGGAAGACGGCGACATGACCGGCGCGCAGCCCGATGCGATGTTTGCCGCCCCGGAACCGGCGGCTGCCCCGGAACCGGCAGCCGCGCGGGAGCCGGAATTGGACCCTGCGGATATAGCTGGGGATCTGCCGGATCTGCCGCCGATGGAATTCGATACCGGAGATTTCAATTTCGACGCCGCGCCTGAGGAGGGCGAAGAAGAGTTCGATTTCGCATCGGCGACGATGGATTTCGACGGCAGCTAGGCGCGTCAGCGCCGCTGCATCGCCAGCGCGTTGATGGACGGGCGCAACCCGTCAAGCTGATACCCGGCCCGGCCGGCCGCGTCGATGATCGCATCCGTTTCGATTCGCCCGGCCTGCGACAGCGCCCAGGCTGTGGTGCTTCGGGTGCCGGATCGGCAATAGGCCAAAACCGCGCCGTCGGGCGATTCCAGCAGTCGGCCCATCTCGGAGACGGTTTCCATCGTCACGCCTTGCGGCAGAATCGGAAGATAGGCAAAGCGCATCCCTTCGGCGATCACCGCAGCGCGGATCGCGTCGGCCTGAAGCGGCGCCGGAACTTCGGCGTCAGGGCGGTTGCATATGACGAGGGTGACGCCCGCCGCCTTGAGCGCGGGCACATCCTCGACTGAGATTTGCGGCGACGCGTTGAAGTCGCCCGATATGTTGATCATGGACATACCCGCAAGATCACTCTGCCGGGACGGTTTTGTCCAGCCGTGATCTGACACGCGGCGCAAGGATCATGCCGGTCAGCATCGCCGCGACAAATATGTAAACGCCCGGAGCGCCCAGCCCGAGCAATGCGATCGACGGGCCGGGGCACAGTCCGGCAAGGCCCCAGCCGACCCCGAACAGCACCGAGCCGATCACCAGCTTCCGGTCGACCTCTGTCGAGGGTTTCGGCGGCAGGGCAGAGCCGAGCATCGCCGCGCGGCGGCGCGCGGCGATGCGCCAGGCGATGGCCATGGGCACAATCGCGCCGCCCATGACAAAGGCAAGCGTCGGGTCCCAGGCGCCAAAGACGTCAAGCCAGCCCTGCACCTTGGCGGCGTCGGTCATGCCCGATACCAGCAGTCCGGCACCGAACAGACCGCCCGCGAGGAATGCGAAGAAAAGACGCGCCATGTCAGATCACCCCCAGAAGATGCCGAAACAGCAGCACGCTGACGCCGCCGGCGAGAATGTAGCAGGCCGTCGCGGCGAAACCGCGAATCGACAGCCGCGACATGCCGCACACACCGTGCCCTGACGTGCAGCCGTTTGCCAGCCGCGTGCCCACGCCCACCAGCAGCCCGGCGGCCGCCAGCACGATCAGATTGTCAGAGAGATGGGGGTCGCCCGACGGGTAGAGCGTGCGCAGCAGGATCGGCATCAGCACGACCCCGGTCAGGAACGCGACCCGTTCCCATTTCGTGTTCCCGGCCGAGCCGTCGACCAGCCCGCCGATCAGGCCCGACGCGCCCATGATCCGCCCGTTCACCAGCAGGAACATGGCGCCCGCTGTGCCGATCAGCCCGCCTCCGATCAGGCCCCAGATCCAGTCAATCTGCATTTTTTGCGCTTTCCGTTTCTGTCATTCTGTTTGTAAGGGGGGCAAGGCTCACAGCTTGTTCACCGGGACCTTGAGGAAAACGTCGCCCTTGTCGTCCGGCGCAGGCATCTGGCCCGCCCGCATGTTCACTTGCAGCGACGGGATAATCAGCCTGGGCATGGCAAGCGATGCGTCGCGGGCGTCGCGCATGGTCACGAAATCATCCCGCGAGGCGCCGGCGCCGACGTGGATGTTCGTGGCTTTCTGTTCCCCGACGGTGGTTTCCCAGGCATAGGTGTTGCGTCCGGGCGCCTTGTAGTCGTGCCCTACGAAGATGCGGGTCTCGTCCGGCAGGGTAAGGATCTTCTGGATCGAATCGTACAGAGTCCCGGACGAGCCACCGGGAAAATCGCAGCGTGCCGTGCCGAAATCGGGCATGAACAGGGTATCGCCGACAAAGGCGGCGTCGCCGATCACATAGGTCAGGCAGGCCGGGGTGTGGCCCGGCGTATGCAGGACGTCGCCGCGGAGCTGGCCGATCTGAAAGCTGTCGCCCCCGGAAAACAGCAGGTCGAACTGCGATCCGTCGCGCTGGAACTCGGCGCCTTCGTTGAAGACCCTGCCAAAGGTATCCTGGACGATCTTGATATGATCGCCGATGCCGATCTTTCCGCCCACCGCCAGTTGGATGTACGGGGCCGCCGAAAGGTGGTCGGCGTGGACGTGGCTTTCCAGCAGCCATTCCACCCTGAGATCGCGTTTGCGCACAAAGGCGATGATCGCGTCGGCCGAGCGGGTGTCGGTGCGTCCCGAGGCATAATCGAAATCCAGAACCGAATCGATGACCGCGCAGGCGTCGCCCTCGGGGTCCCTCACCACATAGGAAATGGTGTTGGTGGCCTCGTCGAAAAATGCGGTGACTTCGGGTGACGTCATGGGGCGGTTCTCCGTTCCTCAAATCACATAAGTAAAAAGGAATATGTTATCAAGGGGGCTTTGGTATTGATATGAATCATTGATCGGGATCGCCGGGCGCGTCATCGTTTCAACGTGACCTTGCGATGGTGGCGACGATGGCGTGGGAAAAGCAAAAGGCGGTACTGGAACGGCGACGTCGTGATCTTGAGGCGCGGCTGGTCGGGATAGAGATGTCGCTTGACGCGGCACGGCCCGCCGACTGGGCGGAAAGCGCGGTCGAACGCGAAGGCGACGAGGTGCTCGAAGGCCTTGGTGCGCAGGGTTTGCGCGAACTTGGCCAGATAAGGGCCGCGTTGCACCGAATGGAACTGGGAACGTACGGCGATTGCGTCGCATGCGGCGCGCCGATCGCTGAGAAACGGATCGCGCTTGTTCCGGAGGCGCCGCTTTGCGCCAGCTGTGCCGGAGGCAGGCAACCGCAGGCGGGGCCCGGGGAACCCCGCGCAACATGAGGAGAGAGACCAGATGCTGAAGGCCCTGACCCAACGGATCGCGGAACTTGAAACCGAGATCGACCGTGCGACCACCCTTGCGGACAAGGCCGCACGGGCCGAATTGCTTGAGGATCTTGAGCGGCATGTCGAGGAACTTGAGGCCAGAGGTGGCCATGTTCCCCCCTCCGCGCGCGCGCGCGTGCGTCCCGGCGAAGATGAAATGGCCGAGGATTTCTTTGACAACATGCCTATCTGATTGCGGCGAATGGCGACCCGCAGGTCCGGACGTTGCGATTCCGGGGATGGTATAGGGACACCGGTCGGACACCCTGCTGTGTCACGCGACCCTGTCGTGGGCGCACGCGCTGCTGCGCGCGCCCGTTGACGATCAGCCCAGAAAGATCCCGATAATCACCATCATCAGGCCCAGCACCGAACCCATCAGCGCGCCCATGTTGATGGGAACCATTCTGCGCACGACGGCGCGCAGGGCCTCGTCATCCATCCCGCCGCGACGCGCTTTCCAGACCTGCACGATGCTCCAGATCAATCCCAACAGCCCCAGCACCGAGATGAGGGCGCCCAGCCAGACAAGTGCTTCCATGGTGCTTTTCCTTTTCCGCGGGCCGTTTTCCTGAACCGTTAGGCGGGCCGGTATCGCGCGTACCCCAAAGCCGGCGCGCCCGCAAGCGCGCCCTCTTGCCCGTCCTTGCAGGCATGCGCTACCTAGGGCGTCAAACCGGCAGGAGACACGAGCAATGCAAGACGACACTTCGGACGACAAGTACGGGATCGCGGCGGGCGAGTTGCGCAGCTTCATCGAGCGTTATGAACGGCTCGAAGAGGAGAAAAAGGAAGTCGCCGAGCAGCAAAAAGAGGTCATGGCCGAGGCCAAGGGCCGTGGCTACGACGTAAAGGTGATTCGCAAGATCGTCGCCCTGCGCAAGCGCGACAAGGATGACATCGCCGAGGAAGAAGCGGTGCTGGAAATGTACATGGCGGCGCTGGGGATGTCCTGAGCGTCAGGCGAGGACCTGATATATCGTAAGAATACCACGCGTTGCGCGCGTCCGCAGGGGGCGGCGCAGCGCGTTTGCGGTGGGAAAACGGCGCGCCAAACGCCAGTTCCGCGCCGCCGACCGGACGGATTCTGCGTGCCGGCGTTTGCCGCGCGCCGTGACCGTAGCTTACACCTTGCCGGATGCCGACAGCAGGATCGCCACCGGACGCGTCGTTTCGATTTCGGCCATAACGATGATGAGCGAGGCGGTCAGCGGAACCGCCAGCACCGCCCCCGCCAGCCCCCAGAGCGACGACCAGAAGGCCAGCGCCAGCAGCACCACAAAGGGCGACAGGTTGAATGCGCGGCTCATCATGCGTGGTTCAAGGAACCCGGCCACGAACATCTGCGCCGCCGTAAGTGCCACCATGACCGTGGCCGTCAGGCCCAGCGATCCAGATTGCGCAAGGCTCAGAAGCACCGGAAAGAACACGCCGATCATCGACCCGATATAGGGGATGTAGTTCAGCAGCCCGATCAGGATCGCCCAGAACAGCGCAAAGTCGATGCCCAGCGGCAGCATCACCGCATAGGACAACAGCCCAAGGATGATGTTCACCACCGTCTTGACCGCCAGATAATCGCCGATGCGGGTGTTGATGCGGTCGAACAGATCGACGGTCTTGGCCTCCTTGCGGCTGTCGGCCAGCGCGATGCGCAGCTTGTTCACCATGCCCGCCCGTTCGGCCATGAAGAAGGCCGCATAAAGGATCACCACGAAGATCATGCCGCCGAATCCGCGCAGCGATGCCAGCACCGGACCGACCAGGGTGCCCAGTTCGACCTGATCGAAGGTCAGCGCGCGGATGCTGGCCCAGGTCGGCTGATCCTCGATCCCGACCATCCGCGCAAGGCGGGTGACGACCCCGTCAAGGTTGCTTTCGTAGCTGGGCAGCACGACGGCGACCTGGGTAAAGGTCTCGACGACGTAAAAGCTGACCAGCACGACAAGCGCGATGAAGGTTAGCAGCACCAGAAGCCGCCGCAGCAGCGCGGGCAGCAGGCCGACCACCGGCAACTCTCCGAGCCGCGCGGTGAGGTTGCTGAGGATATACAGCGAAATCAGCGCCAGCATGATCGGTAACAGCACCGGCTTGCCGATATGCAGCAGCCAGCCCAGCATGATAAGCAGGGCGACAAAATAGGCGGGTTCGCGAAACGAGATCATACCGGTGCGTTTTCCATCAAGGCTTGGAACTGAGATAGAGGTGCGCGGCAGTATCGCCACCATAATCGAAAATGACCAGAACGTCGGTCACATCAAGATCTTTGCGGGCGGGGGCCGCGGCGCGAACACCGCGGGGCGGCGGGTTTTGCGGCGCTATTCCTCCGCCTTCAGAGATGAGGCCCGTCTTGGTCGCCCGCCGCGCGCCCGCCGCGTCCCAGCGGCACCGGGCCATCGGTCGGGCGCATCCTGAGCGTATCCAGCGTGGACAGCACGCGGTCGGCTTCAGGCAGGCGCGCGCCTGAGCTGTCGACCCGCACGGTGTCCCGCGCGTCACCGGCCGCTTTATTGCGCCAACAGCGGCGGCCAACAGCGTTTCCCAGCCATCCGATTCCAACCGCAGCTGAACCGGCTTGGCCGAAGCGGGACCCATGGTCCGACCGAGGATCGCGATCCCAGGCGGCGATGACAGCGCGTCGGTCAATTCGGCCAGCACCGGATCGCTGCCCAGCTCTGGGCGATCGCGCCGGTTTTCCCAAGGCACGACTTCCAGCTGGATCCGGCCGATCACGTCCCTGGGCGGTTGCGCTTCGCCGGTATTGGACGACAGCGCCCGTCGACGGCAAAGGAAAACGCGGTTTCGATGCCGGGATGGTCAGCACGATGGTTTCCGCGCGGCGCATCAGGGCGCCCTTTTCAGCAAGGCACAGGTTGCCGCGCGCGCATGGACGATGGCCTGTTCGGGCTCGGATTCGGTAAGAAATTCGGTGCTGTTGTTGTTTTCGCCATAATAGCCAAAGACCGCCACGACGAAAAAGATCACCGCCCCGGTGGTTCGGGGGCATGATCGGGTTGTTTGTCACCAGCGCGAACAGCCGGCGAAAGAGAGTGCGCCGATATGCGCTTTGGATGCGCTTGCGCCGGTGTTCGATGTGCGCCGCGTCCAGCGTCACCGCGGCCTTGGCGGCAAACGCCAGGAACATGCCCGGCCAGGCCGCCGCCACTGGCGCCGCGCGCATCCACCAGTGCGGCAGGGCGCGGCGCAAGGTCTTGCCCCTGGTGTGCGGCACGCGGCTGAACCGTCTCGACATAGGGGTGTATCGGGCCGCTGACCGGCGAAATTCGCTTGTCGGCGTATGCGATCATCCCGATGGCGCCGTCCTCCAGCATGCCCACCGCGAGGATCAGCCCGATCATCACGATGTTGGACATGATTATGTCCATCGCCATCTGCAACAGGCAACTCAGCAGGAACGACGCCTGGATCGCAAAGCCCACCCGCAGCGCCGGGGCGGGGTTGAAGGCCGCCGCGTCGGGATAGACAGCCTGGACACGCATATCGCAAGCGCCCGCGCGCGCCGCTGCCCGCGCCGTGCGTGACCAACACCCGCTGACAGGCGGCTTTTCGGCGGCGGTCGGGTTGATCCGCGCCTCGTCCAGCTGGGCCTGTGCCAGAAGCCGGGCGGCTTCGGCCTCGGGGATGCGTGCCTCGACCCCGGGGCGCCGGGCTGCGGGTCGGACACCCCGCGCCCCGCGATTTTCGCGACACCTGCACCCCGCGCAAGGCCCGGGTCTGGCCGCGCCGCAACACCGCATCGTCGATTTCATGCGCGCTCGTCGCCATCGCCATCACGACCGCGGCCCCGTCACGCACGGGCTTTGGGGGTGCGGTTGGCGCGTTCTGCGCGGGCGCGATGTCGCGCGCAAAGCCCCGAAGGCGGTCGCGTTCGACCACAAGCCCGTACAGCACGGCAACGAAAACCACGGCGGTCAGGATCGAAACGAAACGCATGGCTTGACGGGCTGTCCATGGAACTTCTGGAAAGAGGATGCCCCCTGATACGCGGGAATCGGGCGCTGCGCCCCTCGCCTTGTACCGATCAGGCTTGGCGGTCCGGCTGCCCGGGGGGCCGCATGAGGTTAAGGCACGGTGGCCTTGGCATGACGGGCCGCGGACTGTAAGGAAGGGCCAACGACGGAAAAACGAGGCCCCCCGTGAGCAACCCGGACAGTTTCATCGACGAGGTGACCGAAGAGGTCCGCCGCGACAGGCTTTTTGCGCTGATGCGGCGCTACGGCTGGATCGCCATCGTCGCGGTCATCGCCCTGGTCGGCGGTGCGGCATGGCACGAATACGCGCAGGCGCAGGACCGGGCAGCGGCGCGGGCGCTGGGCGGCGAGGTGCTGGCGGCGCTGGACGGCGAGACCGCGCAGGCGCGCAGTGACGCGCTTGCGGCGATCGACGCGCCCACGCCCGAATCCGGCGCCATCGTCGCCATGCTGCTGGCGTCCGAGGCCGCGCAGGCCGGGGCCCCGGATACCGCGGCGCAGGCGCTTGAGTCGGTCACCGTCGATGGCGACCTGCCCGAAATCTACCGCGAGATCGCCATCTGGAAGGCGATGACCCTGCAAGACAGCCCGCTTGGCACCGACGATCGCCGCGCCGGGCTGGAAGGGCTGGCGATTCCGGGCAAGCCCCTGCGGTTGCTGGCCGAAGAACAGTTGGCGCTGCTGGATATCGAAACCGGCGACACCGAGGGCGCGCTCGACCGGCTGCGCCGGATCGTCGAGGATTCCGAAACCACCGCGGGCTTGCGCCAGCGTGCGTCTCAGTTGATTGTGGCGCTGGGCGGCTCGCTCGATGCCGGGTAAGAGGGCACGCTCGAGGCCGGGTGAACCGGCGCGAACCAGGCAGGAACGGCAGGGGGCAGGTGTTTTGCGTATCACGATGATTTCGGCGGGGCTCGTCGGCCTCATGGTGCTGTCCGCGTGCGAAGAGCAGGAACCGATCCTTCAGGGCGAACGGTTCGGCACGCGCGAAGTGCTTGAGGCAGGCGACCCCGACGCGGGCACGCGCGTCAACAGCGCCCGTCCGGCGGCGGTCCCGGCGGCGGTCGCGAACGCGGACTGGGCGCAAAGCCCGGTGTCGCCGTTCACGCGCGTCGGCAATGCCGCCTTCAGCCGCGCGCCGCAACTCGCATTTGCGGTGAACATCGGCACGGGTGACGGCAGACGCAGGCGGCTGAACGTCGATCCCGTTGTGGGCGGCGGTCGGGTTTATGTGATGGATGCGGCCCATGTGGTCAGCGCCGTCAGCCCCACGGGCCAGGTGCTGTGGCGCAAGGAGATGACCCCGATCCGCGACACCGCCGAACAGGCGCAGGGCGGTGGACTGGCGTTCGATGCGGGGCGGTTGTACGTCACCTCGGGGTTTGGGCGCATCGCGGCACTGGACGCGGCGACCGGCGCGGAAATCTGGGTACAGCGCTTGGGCAACACCGCCACCGGCGCGCCGACCGTGGCGGGCGGGCTGGTTTACCTGACCTCGGGCGACGAACGGGGCTGGGCGCTGGAGGCGGACACGGGCCGCATCCGCTGGGACAGCACCGGGCTTGGCGATGTCAACAACGTGGCGGGCGCCCCGGCGCCGGCGGTATCCGACGACCTTGTTATTTTCGCCTATGGCACCGGCGGCGTGCAGGCGCTGTTCCGCGAGGGAGGCTTGCGCCGTTGGTCTGCGGATGTGGTCGGCACGCGGCAGGGCTCGGCGCTGGCGTCGATCACCGACATCACCGGCGGGCCGGTGATCTTTGGCGACAAGGTGTTCGTGGGCAACCATTCGGGCCGTGTGGTCGGCTTTCACCTGGGCAGCGGCGAACGGATCTGGACGGCACGGATGGGCGCGCTGGGCCCGGTCTGGCCCACGGCGGATTCGGTGTACCTGATTTCCGATCTCAATCGCCTCGTGCGGTTGGATGCCGGGACGGGCGAACAGATCTGGTCGGTCGACCTGCCGGGCTACGAGAACGTGCGCAAACCGCAGAAACGTCGCGACAGCGCCTATGCCCATTACGGCCCGGTCATCGCGGGCGGACGACTGGTCGTGCCGTCGTCGGACGGGCTCCTGCGCAGTTTCGATCCCGTGAACGGCGCGCTGCTGTCGGCCGTGGCGATCCCCGGCGGCGCAACCACCGCACCCGCCATCGCGGGGGGCACGCTGTTCGTGCTCGGCAAGTCGGGACAACTGCTCGGCTACCGCTGAACGTCTGCGCCCCCTTTCGCGGGGGGCGCAAATGCGCTACTGGGGCGGCTTGTGATCCAGGGTGCCTGACATGACCTTCTCTCTCGCCATCGTGGGGCGCCCGAACGTGGGCAAGTCCACGCTTTTCAATCGCCTTGTCGGCAAGCGCCTGGCGCTGGTCGATGACCAGCCCGGTGTGACGCGCGATCTGCGCGAGGGCGAGGGCAAACTGGGCGACCTGCGCTTTACCGTGATCGACACCGCGGGCCTTGAAGATGCCACCGACGACAGCCTGCCCGGACGGATGCGCCGCCTGACCGAACGCGGCGTCGACATGGCCGACATTTGCCTGTTCCTGATCGACGCGCGCGCTGGTGTGACCCCTACGGATGAAATCCTGGCCGAGATCCTGCGCAAGCGGGCCAAGCACGTCATCCTTGCGGCCAACAAGGCCGAAGGCTCGGCCGCCGAAGCCGGCGTGCTCGAAGCCTACGGGCTGGGCCTGGGCGAGCCGCTGCGCCTGTCCGCCGAACACGGCGAGGGGATGCCGGATCTCTACGGCATCCTGCAACCGCTCGCGGATCAATTCGCCGAGCGTGCCGCCGCAGAGGCCCCGGAAACCGATATCGACCTGTCCGACGACGACGACATGGACAGCCCGCTGCCCAAGATCACCGCAGCGCGCCCGATGCAGATCGCCGTGGTGGGGCGCCCCAACGCGGGCAAATCGACGCTGATCAACAAGATCATGGGCGAGGACCGCCTGCTCACCGGCCCCGAAGCCGGCATCACCCGCGATGCCATCTCGGTGCGCATCGACTGGGAAGATACCCCGATGCGGATCTTTGACACCGCCGGCATGCGCAAAAAGGCCAAGGTGCAGGAAAAGCTGGAAAAGCTGTCCGTGTCCGATGGTCTGCGCGCGGTGAAATTCGCCGAGGTGGTGGTGGTTCTGCTGGACGCGGCGATCCCGTTCGAACAACAGGATCTGCGCATCGCCGACCTTGCCGAACGCGAGGGGCGCGCAGTAGTTGTCGCCGTCAACAAGTGGGACGTCGAAGAGCACAAACAGGAAAAGCTGCGCGACCTGAAAGAAGCCTTCGACCGGCTGCTGCCGCAGTTGCGCGGCGCGCCGCTGGTGACCGTTTCGGCCAAGACGGGCCGGGGGCTGGACCGGCTGAACGCCGCGATCGTCAAGGCATGGGAAACCTGGAATCGCCGGGTGACCACGGGGCAGTTGAACCGCTGGCTGGAAGGCATGATCTCCTCTCATCCCCCGCCCGCGCCGCAGGGCAAGCGGATCAAGTTGCGCTACATGACACAGGCGAAAACGCGCCCGCCCGCCTTCGTGGTGAAATGCTCGCACCCCGACAAGATGCCGGAAAGCTATTCGCGTTATCTTGTCAACGGCTTGCGCGAAAGCTTTGACATGCAGGGCACGCCGATCCGGCTATATATGCGCGGCGGGGCGGACAAGAATCCATACAAGGGCCGCCGTGAAAAGAACGCAGGCGCGCTGAAGAAACACCTCGGAAAACGCTGAGACGCGGCGCTGGACTGTCTCGTCGCAACACGGGGGCCGGCCCCCGCACCCCCGGAGTTCAAGGGCAAGATGAAGGGGCGGGTTGCGCTTCATCTTGCCAGGTAAACTCCGGGGTGAATTGGCCGTCAGGCCAAGAGGGGCTGGCCCCTTATTCGGCGGCCACGGCCTTGGTCGGAACGTAGTTCAGGATCGGGGCCAGCCAGCGTTCGGCATCAGTCAGAGACATGCCTTTGCGCGCGGCGTAATCTTCGACCTGATCGCGTTCGACGCGCGCCACACCGAAGTAGTAGCTGTCGGGGTGGCCGATATAGAGCCCCGAGACTGACGATCCCGGCCACATCGCAAAACTTTCGGTCAGTTCGACGCCGGTGGCTTCGGTCGCGCCGAGCAGGTCGAAGAGCGTTCGTTTTTCGGTGTGATCCGGCTGTGCGGGGTAGCCTGGCGCGGGCCGGATGCCGTCGTATTTTTCGGCGATAAGATCGGCCGGGCTAAGCGATTCGTCGGGCGCGTAGCCCCAGAGTTCGCGTCGTACCTTTTCATGCATCCGTTCGGCCAGCGCCTCGGCAAAGCGGTCGGCGAGCGCTTTGACCATGATCGCGGCGTAGTCGTCGTTTTCCGCCTCGAACCGTTTGGCGATGGTTTCTTCTTCCGCGCCTGCGGTCACGACAAAGCCGCCGACGTAGTCGGGTTTGCCGATGGGGGCGACGAAATCGGACAGCGCAACGTTGGGACGGCCATCGCGTTTGGCGGTCTGCTGGCGCAGAGTGTGCAGCGTGGCCAGCGGCATGCTGCGCGTCTCGTCGGTGAAAACTGCGATGTCGTCGCCGGTGGCATTGGCGGGCCAGAACCCGACGACCGCCCTAGGGGTGAACAATTTTTCGGCGATGATCTGATTGAGCATGGCCTGCGCGTCGGCAAACAGGGCGCGGGCGGCCTCCCCCTGCTTTTCATCGTTCAGGATCTTGGGATAGATGCCTTTCAGCTCCCACGTCTGGAAAAACGGCGTCCAGTCGATGTAGTCGGCCAGCTCGGCCAGATCCCAATCCGCCAGCGTCTTGTTGCCAAGGAAGGACGGCGCGGGCGCATGGTTGCCGAAGTCGAGCTTTAGCGCGTTGTCGCGGGCCTGTTCGACGCTAATGCGCTTTTTCGCCAGTTCGGCGCGGGCGTGTTTCTGCGCCACATCGGCGTATTCGCCCCGAATATTGGCGACATAGCCCGGCTTTTGCGTCGGCGAGAGCAATGAGCTGACCACACCGACAGCGCGGCTGGCATCGGTGACATAGACCGCCTGACCCTTGCCGTAGCGCGGGTGGATCTTGACCGCCGTGTGCACGCGCGAGGTGGTCGCGCCGCCGATCAGCAACGGGATGTCAAAGCCGGTACGTTCCATTTCCGACGCCACATGCACCATTTCGTCCAGCGACGGCGTGATAAGACCCGACAGGCCGATCACGTCGACGCCTTCGGCCCTGGCGGTGGCAAGGATCTTTTCGGCGGGAACCATCACGCCGAGGTCGATGATCTCGTAGTTGTTGCAGGCCAGCACAACGCCGACGATGTTCTTGCCGATGTCATGCACGTCACCTTTGACCGTGGCCATGAGCACCTTGCCCGCACTTTCGCGTCCGCTGCCGCCGTTCAGGCGCTTTTCTTCTTCCATGTAGGGCAGCAGCAGGGCGACGGCCTGTTTCATCACGCGGGCGGATTTCACCACTTGCGGCAGGAACATCTTGCCCGCGCCGAACAGGTCGCCGACGACGTTCATGCCGGCCATCAGCGGGCCTTCGATGACATGCAGGGGGCGGTCGGCTTGCAGGCGCGCCTCTTCGGTGTCGGCGTCGATATATTCGGTGATGCCGTTGACGAGCGCGTGCTCCATGCGCTTTTCCACCGGCAGTTCGCGCCAGGACAGATCTTTTTCGCGGCCCTTGGCGCCGTCCTTGCCGCGATAGCGTTCGGCGATGTCCAGCAGGTTTTCGGTGGGCGTGCCGCTTGCGGGGGTGCGGTTCAGCACCACGTCTTCGCAGGCTTCGCGCAGGTCGGCGTCGATCTGGTCATAGACCGCAAGTTGCCCTGCGTTGACGATGCCCATGTCCATGCCGTTCTGGATCGCATGGTACAGGAACACAGCGTGCATTGCTTCGCGCACGGGTTCGTTGCCGCGAAACGAGAACGACAGGTTCGACACGCCGCCCGAGATATGCACATGCGGGCAATCGGTGGTGATGCGGCGGGTGGCTTCGATGAAATCGACGCCGTAATTGTCGTGTTCCTCGATGCCGGTGGCGACGGCGAACACGTTGGGATCGAAGATGATGTCTTCGGGCGGAAATCCGACCTGTTCGGTCAGCAGCTTGTAGGCGCGCGTGCAGATTTCGACCTTGCGGTCCTCGGTATCAGCCTGGCCCTTTTCATCGAATGCCATGACGATGACGGCGGCACCGTAGCGGCGGCACAGGGTGGCCTGATGCAGGAACGCCTCTTCGCCTTCCTTCATCGAGATGGAATTGACCACCGACTTGCCCTGAACGCATTTCAGCCCGGCCTCGATGATCTCCCATTTGGAACTGTCGATCATGATCGGCACGCGGGCGATGTCGGGTTCGGCGGCGATGAGGTTCAGAAACTCGACCATTGCCTGTTTGGAATCGATCAGGCCTTCGTCCATGTTGATGTCGATGATCTGCGCGCCGTTTTCCACCTGATCGCGGGCGACATCCAGCGCGGCGGCGTAATCGGCGTTGGTGACAAGCTTGCGGAACCGGGCCGAGCCGGTGACGTTGGTGCGTTCGCCTACATTGACGAACGGAATATCGCTGGTCAGCGTGAACGGTTCCAGCCCTGAAAGCCCCATCAGCGGCTTGTGGGCGGGAATGGCGCGGGGGGCGTGGCCTTCTACCGCCTTCGCGACGGCGGCGATATGGTCATAGGTCGACCCGCAGCATCCGCCGACCACGTTCAGCAGGCCTTCGCGCGCGAAGCCTGCGATCAGGTCGGCCATCTCTTCGGGGGTCTGGTCGTATTCGCCCATCTCGTTGGGCAGGCCCGCGTTGGGGTAGGCGCAGGTCAGCGTATCCGCCACGCCCGAGATTTCGGCCAGGTGCGGCCGCATCGCGTCGGCCCCCAGCGCGCAGTTCAACCCGATGGTCCAGGGCTGGGCGTGACGCACCGAATGCCAGAATGCGGTCGGGGTCTGCCCGGACAGCGTGCGCCCCGAAAGATCGGTGATGGTGCCCGAGATCATCACCGGCAGGCGCGTTCCGGTCTGTTCGAACACCTCTTCGCAGGCAAAGATCGCGGCCTTGGCGTTGAGCGTGTCGAAGATCGTTTCGATCAGCACGATGTCGATGCCGCCCTCGATCAGGCCGTGCAACTGCTCGGCATAGGCGGCGCGCAGGTCGTCGAAGCTGACAGCGCGGTAGCCGGGATTGTTCACATCTGGTGAAATCGACGCGGTGCGGTTGGTCGGCCCAAGCGCGCCGGCGACGAAACGGGCGCGCCCGTCGGTCGCCTCGGCCCGGTCCATCGCCTTGCGGGCGATGCGCGCGCCCGCGACGTTCAGATCATGCACCGCTCCCTGCATGTCGTAATCGGCCTGCGCGATGGTGGTCGATGAAAACGTGTTGGTTTCCACGATGTCGGCACCCGCCATCGCATAAAGATAGTGGATTTCCTCGACCTTGTCGGGCGCGGTCAGGTTGAGGATGTCGTTGTTGCCCTGCTGCGGCTTGTCGCTGGCATGGGGCAGGTGGCACGAACAGGCCCCGCCGCCGCAGCCCTGAAAATCGCCCTCGGCCAGCCCAAGCTGCTGAATCTGCGTTCCCATCGCGCCATCCAGGATCAGGATACGATCGCTCGCGGCCTTTTCAAGCTGGTCAAATACGGAAGAACGGACTGGGGCGGTACGGGTCATGGACATATCCTTACGGGCTTTGGGGTCATGTATGCCTCTGGGGCGATGAAATCCAATTCATATTGAACAAGGAGATCATGAAATCTGTTCACATCCGACCGCGCCGGATCTCATGGGAACTTCGCAGAAACGTCACGGGATCGTTACATTCGAGGCCCAATCGAAGCGCGATCGAACGAACTCCCGGCATCCGCCGCCGGACCATCATCAAACGGAGGTTGCCCGCCCATGAAACGCACCCTGATTTCCGCTCTTGCCCTTGCCGCTGCAACGTCGGCCCACGCGCAGGACGCTGCGCTGCCGCAAGCGTCCAGCCCGTGGTTCACCGATGGCCAGGCTGCTGTCGCGGCGATGATCGCCCGTCAGCCCAACACCGCGCGCGCCAGGAACGTGATCGTCCTGGTCGCGGATGGCAACGGCGTGGGCACCAACTACATCACGCGCCTGTTCGACGGTCAGCAAAAAGGCATGCTGGGCGAGGAAAACGTGCTGCCCTACGAGACTCCCGAATGGTCCAGCGCGCTGATCAAGACCTATAACATCAACGCCCAGACGCCGGATTCGGCGCCCACGGCGGGCGCGATGAATACCGGGGTCAAGCAGCGGTTCAACCTGATCAACCTGGGCGGCGATGCGATCCACGACGATTGCGCCACCGTGACCGGCAACGAGCTGACCACATTCGCCGAGATCGTATCCGACATGGGCAAGTCGGTCGGCGCCGTGTCGACCGCGCGGCTGACCCACGCGACTCCGGCGGCCGTCTACGCCAAGACCGCCAACCGCAACTGGGAAGGCAGCGTCCCCGAGGGTTGCGACAGCCAGACCGACATCGCCACCCAGCTGATTGACAGCATGGAAGCCGGCATCATCGACTTCGCCATGGGCGGCGGCGGGCGCGCCTTTCTGCCCGAGGGCGAGGCCAACGGCCAGTCCACGGGCCGCCGTACCGATGGCGTGAACCTGATCGACCGTGCCACCGGCCTTGGCGTGCAGTTTGCCAACGACACCGCGTCGTTCGATGCGCTGACCATGGATGCTCCGGTGCTGGCGCTGTTCAACGACAGCCACATGGAATACGAAGCCGACCGCGCCGATGACGACGAGCCAAGCCTTGCCGAGATGACCAGGAAGGCCATCGAGTTCCTGAGCCAGAACGAAAACGGCTACTATCTGGAAATCGAAGCGGGCCGCGTCGATCACGCCAACCACGACGGCAACGCCGCCCGTGTGGTGCGCGACGGTGTCGCCTTTGCCGAGGCCGTCGCCATGGCCGACGAGCTGACCGATGAATCCGACACGCTGATCATCGTCACCGCCGACCACGAGCATTCGATCGCCATGAACGGCTATTGCGGCCGCGGGTCCGACATCATGGGCCTGTGCTACGACGTGGCCCAGTCCGGCGACAAGCATTCGGACGAGCTGGTGCTTGGATCCGATGGGAAGCCCTTTACCGTGGTCGGTTATCTGAACGGCGCAGGTTCGGTTCTGGTCGAACAGCCCGATGGCAGCTTTGCCGCCCCCGAAGGCCGTGCCGACATCACACAGGAAGAAGCGACCGATCTGGATTACGTCCAGCAGGCGCTGGTTCCCAAATCCTCGGAATCGCATTCGGGCGAAGACGTCGCCGTTTATGCCAAGGGCCCCTGGGCGCATCTGTTCGACAGCACGCTTGAGCAGAACGTGATCTTTCATGTGATGAACCACGCCATCACTGCCGAATGATCCCGGCCTGCGACTTTGCGCAGGAGGCCCCTTGCCGGGGCCTCCTGTTTCCTTTCGATGGAGCCGATGATGCCGACAAGACGCCTTTTCATCGCACGCGCGCTGGCCACACCGCTCGCCGCCCCGATGCTGGCCCGGCCGGCGCTGGCGGATACGTCGATCAGGCTGCGCGATCTGTATCGGGTGCGCGGCACCGGCCTGTCGGATCTGGCCCGGGCCAGCGCAGGTCAGCGGCTTTCGGTGTCGGGGTTCATGGCGCCGCCTCTCAAGGCGGAAAGCCGGTTTTTCGTGCTGACCAAGCGCCCGATGGCCGTCTGCCCGTTCTGCGAATCCGAGGCCGACTGGCCCAACGACATCCTTGCCGTCTACACCAAGCGCGTCGTTGATGTGTCGCCGTTCAACGTGTTGATAACCGTCTCGGGCGTGTTGGAGCTGGGCAGCTATCGCGACCCCGACACCGGCTTTGTCAGCATGGTCCGTCTGTCGGATGCAAGCTACGCATGACCGGGGGCCTGCCAGTGTCGGTCTCTGGGCTCTGCGTGACGGGCGCGGGCGGGCGGGTGCTGCTGTCGGTGTCGTCGCTGGCGCTGCCGCCGGGGGCGCTGGTGGGCGTGCGCGGGCCGTCGGGGGCGGGCAAATCCACGCTGCTGTATGCGCTGGCCGGCCTGATCGCGGCGCGGGGCCGGGTGTGCTGGGGCGACACCGACATCATGCCGCTCAGCGCCGAGAAACGCGCGCGGTTCCGCGCTGGCAACATCGGCATGATCTTTCAGGATTTCCTGCTGTTCGAAGAACTCGGTGCCGGGGACAACGCCGCGCTGTCCGCGCTGTTCCTTCCCCGTGCGCAACGCCGGGAACTGCGCGCACGCGCGGATGCGCGGCTATCGGCGCTGGGGCTTGGCAATCACGCCGGGCGCTCCGTCGCGTCGTTTTCCGGAGGAGAGCGTCAGCGCGTCGCTATCGCACGCGCCATGGCATCGGGTGCGCCCGTGCTGCTGGCAGACGAGCCGACCGCCTCGCTCGACCGGGGCACCGCCGACCGGCTGACCGCGGATCTGATCGGACTGGTGCGCGGCAACGGCACAACGCTGGTGGTGGTGACCCATGACGCGCGGCTGATCGACCGGATGGACAGGGTATTGACCATCGCCGACGGCGCGCTGGTCTCGGACGAGGCGGCGCCGCATGGCCTGGAATGACGTGTCCGCGCTGTGGCAGGATATCGCGCTGACGGTCCTGTTTCTTGTGCCCGCGTTGCTGACCGGCGCGCTGGTGCTGCGCGGTTATGCGCCCTGGCCGCTGGTGCGGGCGATCCTGTGGCGGTTCCGGGGGGCCTCGGCGCTGTTCGTGCTGCTGATCGCGGTGTCGGTGGGCATGGGCATCGGGTTGCTGGCACAGGAACGCGGATTGCGGCGCGGCACCGCGCAGGCGGCGGACAAGTTCGATCTGGTGATCACCGCGCCCGGATCGGAACTGACCGCGATGCTGGCGACGGTGTTCCTGCAACCGGCGGACATGGGGCTGCTGGATGGCGCCACATGGGACGAGATCGCGGGCCACGATTCCGTGGCGCTGGCGGCACCTCTGGCGTTCGGCGACAGCTTTGGTGCGTCGGCGGTGGTCGGCACGACGCTTGGGTTCGCCCGTTACCTGGCCGACGGGCAGATCACCGGACGCCCCTGGCAGGCCGAGGGAGAGGCCTTGATCGGCGCTCTGGTTCCGCTTGAAATCGGCGCCGAATTCACTCCCGCCCACGGCGTGGGCGATGCCGTCGACGATCACGCCCATGGCGATGCGCATATTCGCGTCGTAGGGCGGCTTGGGCGCAGCGGAACGCCGTGGGATCGCGCCATTCTGGTGCCCATCGAAACCGTCTGGGAGGTACACGGCCTTGCCAATGGCCACGCGCCGGGCACGGGCCGCCTTGGCCCGCCGTTCGATGCCGCCTATTTCCCCGGCGCCCCGGCGGTGGTGGTGCATTCCGATGCGCTCTGGGCGAATTATGCCTTGCGCTCGGAATTCACCCGCGACCGCGAGACGATGGCGTTCTTTCCCGGCGCGGTGCTGGCGCAACTGTACGGCGTGCTGGGGGATGTGCGGCAGGTCATGTCTTTGATGGCGCTGGTGACGCAGGCGCTGGTGGCAGCATCGGTGTTGCTGGGCCTGTTCATCCTGTCGCGGCTGTTTCGCCGGCAGATCGCGCTGCTGCGCGCGCTTGGCGCGCCGGCGCGGTTCGTCTTTGCGGTGGTGTGGTGCTTTGGCGCGGCGCTGCTGCTGTCGGGCGCGCTGCTGGGCCTTTGCGCCGGTGTCGGCACGGCATCTGTGCTGGCGCGGGTGGTCACGGCGCGCACCGATGTGCTTGTGGCCGCGCCCGTTGGCTGGACCGAGATCCATTTCCTCGCCGTCTTCGTCTCGGTGACGCTGCTGCTGTCGCTGCTGCCTGCCGCCATCGTCCTGCGCCAGCCGGTGGTGCAGGGTCTGCGTTCCTGACCCGCTGTTTCGAAAAGGATTCCCGCCATGCGTTACCCCGCGATTATTGCCCTGCTGGTGCTGCCGCTGCCCGCCATCGCGCAGGACCACGACGACCACCTGTCCCATCACGGCACGCTGCACGCGATGCACGCCTGGACCCGTGCCAGCGCCCGCGACGGCACGACCTATGTATTCGTCGACCTGGAAAACCACGGCGCCGCGCCGGTTCTTATCCACGGCGCCAGGTCCGATATCGCCCAAACCGGCGCGCTGGTGGGATTCACGCTTGAAAACGGCGAGGCCCGCTGGGTGGACATCCCCACCGTTCCGGTTGCGCCGGGGCGCGAACTGCATCTTGAACCGGACGCGCTGGCGATCCGCCTTGGAGGGCTGACGCAGGACCTGCACCGGGGGGACACGTTTGACATGCACCTGCTGACCGGCATCGGCGAACTTGACCTGCATGTCGCGGTCGAGGCCGCCGGCGCGGCACAGCACAGCCACGCGGGGCATATGCACTGACGGGCTTGATGCCCACCCGCAGCTCTGCTTGGATCGACCGGATAGCAGGGGGCCGGGCATGTCACGCAGAAAGGACGCGCGTCAAAAGACGATCCTGGACCGGCTCGCGATCGCGCCGACGCTGCGGGTGGGGCAACTGGCCCGTGACAGCGATGTTACCACCGAAACCATCCGCCGCGATCTGGAAGAGCTTGCCGCACGCGGCCTGATCGCGCGCACCTATGGAGGCGCGATGATGCGCCAGCCGATGGAACCCGCGCTTGCCGAACGCCACAAGTCGCTCGTCGCGGAACGCGCGGCCATCGCGGCCGAGGCGGTGGCGCTGATGTCGGACGCGCGCGTGGTGATGCTGGGGTCGGGCGCGACCACGACGCAACTGGCACAGCGCATGGCCTGTCAGATGTCGGACCTGACGGTGATCGCCCACAGCCTTAGCATTGCCGCCGCGCTGGCGTCGAACCCGTCGATCCGGATCATCATGGCTCCGGGTGTCTATCACGCCGGCGAAGGCGCCATGCACGGCGCGCAGACGGTGCGCTTTCTGTCGGATTATGCCGCCGACTGGGCGGTGACCGGGGCCAGCGCGCTGTCGCCGCTGGGGCCTTCGGATGCGCGGATCGAAGCGGGCGACGTCTATGCCACCATGCTGCGGCAATGCGCGCGCACCATGGTGATTGCCGATCATTCCAAGTTCGACCGCATCGCGACCGCCCGCTATGCCGACTGGCGCGAGATAGACCATCTGGCGACCGACGCCGCGCCGCGCGGCCCGCTGGCGCAGGCGCTTGATGCGGCGGGGGTCAAGGTGCGGCTGGCGCGTCTAGGCTGATACGGCGCGTTCAAAGATGTCGAGAAACCGTGCCGCCTCCTCCGTGGTCAGGCAGAGCGGCGGCCGCAGTTTCAGCGTCGCGCCATAACGTCCCGCCGCGCCGATCAGCACGCCCTGATCGCGCATGCGGTCGATCACCTGCGTGGTGAACGCCGCATCCGGCGCGCCGGCATCCCCCAGATCGACGCCCAGAAACAGGCCCGCGCCGCGCACCTGCGTGATGCGCTCGTGCCCGGCGGCGATTCCGCGCAGCCCGTCCAGAAGCAGTGCGCCCACGTCCAGGGCATTGCGCTGAAGCGCCTCGCGCTCGATCACCCGCAACACTGCGTGGCCTGCCGCCGCCGCCACCGGGTTGCCGCCGAACGTGTTGAAATAGCCCGTTGTCGCGCAGAAATCCGCCAGATGTGCGGGGCGCGCCGCAAGCCCCGCCATGGGAAAACCGTTGCCCATCGGCTTGCCCATGGTGACGATGTCCGGTGCGATGCCGTGACGTTGAAACCCCCAGAACGCCGCGCCGGTGCGGGCAAAGCCGGGCTGAACCTCATCGGCGATCACCAGACCGCCGGCCGTCTGCACCGCCTTTGCCGCGGGATGCAAAAATCCCGCCGGGTCCGCGAATATGCCGTCGGATGAAAAGATCGAATCCACCAAGAGCGCCGCAGTGCCGTGGCCCCTGGCGTCCAGTCGCGCCATGGCGTCCCGCACGGCACGGCTGAACCCGCCCGCGATGTCATCGCGATAGGCCTCGCGCCCCGGCGCGGGCACGGTTTCCACCCAATCGGGGGGCGCACCGCGCTTCAGCGCCGACGGTGACACATCCGTCACCAGCGCGGTGTTGCCGTGATAGGCCGTCCGGGTGACGATCACGCCGCGTCTGCCGGTCGCGGCAAAGGCGATGCGCAGAGCAAGGTCGTTTGCCTCGCTTCCCGAACAGGTCAGCACGACGTTCGACAGGGCGTCCGGAAGGCGCGCCTTGAGCGCCTCGATGTAGTCGTCGACAACGCTGACCACATAGCGTGCGTTGGTGTTCAATGTTGCAATCTGCGCGCTCAGCGCCTCAACGACCGCGGCATGGGAATGCCCAACCGAGGGCACGTTGTTGTAAAAGTCCAGGTAGCGCGTGCCGTCCGCCGCCGTCATCCAGGCGCCCTTGGCGGACACCATCTGGATCGGCTCGCGATAAAACAGCACCGAGGCGGCGCCAAGATTGGCCAGCCTGCGCCCCACAGCCCCCTTGGCGCCGTTCGATGCGTCAAAGGCGTTCATGTCGAGTATCGGGCGCACCGTGCTCATGCGTTGGCCTCCAGCCAGGCGCGGGCCAACGCGACGGTGCCGGCGGTATAGGCGCCGTGGCCGGCCTCGGCGGCGGTCAGGGTTTCGGCGTGCGACGCGATCCAGGCGGTCAGCAAAAGGCGGCGGAACATCACGAAAGTGGGGATCATTGCCTCGTGTTCCGGGTCCAGCGGCGCGACCGAGCGGTAGCCCTTCAGCCAGGCGGCCTTCAGGGCGGGGATGTAGGATTCGGTTTCGTAAAACGAAATCGCGGCGGCGAAATCGTAGACGAACCACGAAAACCCGCAGTCGTCGAAGTCGATCACCCCAAGGCGCGCGCCGTCCTGCAACAGGTTCGCCAGCCGCAGGTCGGCGTGCACCAGCCCGAAACGGTCGCTGCCCGCGCCGTAGGCGGCAAGCTTGCATCGCAGCACGTCGCACAGCCGTTCCAGAACCGCGCGCCCCGCATCATCCAGCCCCAAAGCGGCGCGCCAGTCGCCCCAGAGCGGTGCCGCGCCAAAGGCGCTGTCAAAATTCCATGTCTTGCGGGTGAACCCGTCTGGCCGGGGCCACGCGCGGGCATGGGCGTGCAGCCGCGCGGAAATCGCGCCCAGCATCTCGAACCCCGGCACCAGGCTTTCGCCCGCCGCCGGTTCATGGCCGGACATGAAGGTAAAGCCGACCACATGGCGCGTCTCCGCGCCGTCCTGGAAGCTGGCGACATGGCCACCGCCGCGGGTGGTCAGCGGCTCTGGCGTGTCCACCGCGCCGCTGTCGCGCAGGGCGTCGATCCAGGCGAGTTCCGAGTCGATTTCGGCGCGGCTGTGATAGGCGGGACGGTGCACGCGCAGGATGACGGGCGCGTCTCGGGCCGGATCAGTGGCAAGGAAGGTGGCGTTTTCCGACAGGGTCAGCAGGCGCACTTCGGTGGCATCGCTCAGGCCCCACTGATCGCGCAGCGACAGCGCGCCGTGCCGCAGCCGTTCGGTAAAGCCCGCGTCGTAAAGATCTGCCATCTGCTGCCCTTTTCTTTTGCACGCCCCCTCTGGCTAGGGGTAAAATCTGCGACTCGCAACATTTTCACTTGTGCCCGCGCGGGCCGCCGCGCTCAGCTTTGGCAAACGCCCAAATGCAGGGCGCCAAAAACAGGAGCGCCCCATGCTGACATCCATCGCAGGAAAATCGGTGATCGTCACCGGCGGGTCCAAGGGGATCGGCCGGGGCATCGCCGAGGTATTTGCCGCGCAAGGCGCCAGGGTGATGATCGCCGCGCGTGGCGAAGCGGCGGCGCAGGATACGGTCGCCGCCATTGACGCGGCCGGCGGCACGGCGGTCTGGCATCCGACCGACGTTGCCGACTGGGAAAGCGTGCAGCAGATGGTCGCCGCCACCCTCGCGGCGTTTGGCAGGGTCGATATCCTGTGCGCCAACGCGGGCATCTTTCCACAGGTCAAGATGGTCGACATGGCCCCCGAAGACTGGGACGACGTCATGTCGGTGAACCTCAAAAGCAGCTTTCTGTGCGTCAAGGCCTGCATCCCGGTGTTCGAGGCGGCAGGCAAGGGAAGGGTGGTGCTGACCTCGTCCATCACAGGGCCGGTCACCGGCTATCCGGGCTGGTCGCATTACGGCGCGTCCAAGGCAGGCCAGCTGGGATTCCTGCGCACCGCCGCGATGGAACTGGCGCGCTATGGCACCACGATCAACGCGGTGCTGCCGGGCAACATCATGACCGAAGGGCTGGCCGGTCTGGGGCAGGAATATCTGGACAGTATGGCTGCCGCGATCCCGCTGCAACGGCTGGGCGCGGTGGCCGACATCGGCAATGCCGCGCTTTTCTTTGCCAGCGACGAGGCGGGCTATATCACCGGCCAGCAGATCGTGGTCGACGGCGGGCAGATCCTGCCCGAAAGTGTCGACGCCATCGGCGAAATTTGATGGGCTGGAAGACCGACTGGCGCAGCTTTTACTACGAAGCCGCGCCCGAACCCGATGACATCCAGCTTGATCCGGCCGCCACGGCGCTTTTGGTGATCGACATTCAGAACACCTATCTGGAGGTGTCTGTCGATCCGGTCGAAGCCGCCCGCTGGCGGCCCTTCATCAATCGGATGCACGATACAGTGATTCCCAACACCGCCGGCTTGCAGGCCTGGGCACGCGAAAAGGGGATCGAGGTGATCCACGCCCGCATCGCCTGTCTCAAGGCAGACGGGCGCGACCGCTCGCTTAGTCAAAAGAAGCCCGGTTTCAACCACTTGCTGCTTCCCAAGGATCGCGCCGACGCGCAGATCGTGGATGCGGTCGGCCCCCAGGGGGACGAGATCGTCGTGACCAAGACCACGGATTCCGCGCTGACCGGCACCAACCTGCGGATGGTGCTGCATAATCTGGGGGTGCGGGACGTGATCGTGGCCGGGATCTTTACCGACCAGTGCATCAGCTCGTCTGTGCGCAGCCTCGCGGACGAAAGCTTTGGCGTCGTGGTGGTCGAAGATTGCTGTGCGGCGGCGACGCGTGAATTGCATGAGGCCGAGCTGCGCATCATCAACATGATCTACTGCCATGTGGTCAGCAGCGAAGAGGTGCGCGGCCTGGTCGGCTAGGGGCGCCGCAGCGGGCGCCCCTGCGGGTCACATCGACGCGGTCAGCGCCTGATCCAGATCGGCAATCAGATCCTCGGGGTCTTCGATGCCGATGGAAATGCGCACCACATTCGGTGCCGCGCCCGCCGCGACCTGCTGCTCTTTGCTCAGCTGCCGGTGGGTGGTCGACGCGGAATGGATCACCAGACTGCGCGTGTCGCCAAGATTGGCGACATGGCTGAAGATTTCGAGTGAATCGACGAACTTCATGCAGCCCTCATAGCCCGATTTCAGCGTTACGGTGAACAATCCGCCCGCGCCGTTGGGGCAGATCCGCGACACCCGGTCGTTGTAGGGCGAAGACGGCAACCCCGGATAGGTCACCTGTTCGACCGCCGGATGATTTTCCAGCCAGGCCGCAATGCGCCCCGCGTTTTCGACGTGCTTTTGCATCCGCAGCGACAGCGTTTCGATTCCCATCAGGGTGTAATGCGCCGCCTGCGGGTTCAGAGTCATGCCCAGATCGCGCAGGCCGATGGCGATGGAATGGAAGGTAAAGGCAAGGTTGCCAAAGGTCTCGTGAAACTTCAGCCCGTGATAGGCGGGCTCGGGCGCGGACAACGACGGGAACTTGTCGCTCGCCGACCAGTCGAATTTCCCGGAATCCACCACGCAGCCGCCGGTCACGGTGCCATTGCCGGTGAGGTACTTGGTCATCGAATGCACCACCAGCGTCGCACCATGGTCGATCGGGCGGCACAGGTAAGGCGTGGCCGCGGTGTTGTCGACGATCAGCGGAATGCCCGCGCGGTCACTGATGGCGGCGATGGCGTCAAGGTCGGTGACATAGCCGCCGGGGTTGGCGATGGTTTCGCAAAACACCGCGCGCGTGTTGTCGTCGATGGCGGCCTCGACCGCGGCCAGATCGTCGAAATCGACAAAGGTGCAGGACCAGCCAAAGCGCTTGATGGTCTGGCTGAACTGGGTGATCGTGCCGCCGTAGGCGCGCGTCGATGCGACAATGTTCAGCCCCGGCCCCATCAACGGGAACAGCGCCATGATCTGTGCCGCGTGCCCAGATGAACAGCAGACGGCCCCGGCGCCGCCTTCCAGCGTCGCCACACGCTCTTGCAGGGCAGACACCGTCGGGTTGGTCAGCCGGGAATAGATATATCCGACCTCCTGAAGGTTGAACAACGCGGCCGCGTGGTCCGCATCGCGAAAGACATAGGCGGTCGTCTGATAAATCGGCACTTGCCGCGCGCCGGTTGCAGGATCGGGGCGTGCCCCGGCGTGAACCTGCAACGTGTCGATACCGTGTGTCATCCTGTCCTCCCTGTGGATGGCGATCAGCCTATGGGTACTGCATCCCTGCCGGCCTCACAACACTGCCCGCCGGCGGTGCGCAAGGTTCGATGCGCAACAGCGGGGCGCAGGGCGGCAGACATGAAAAGAGCGGGCGCCGGGCCCGCTCTTTGGCATTGCACAGGGTGCGCGAGATCAGCCGCCCCAGACGTAGACCGCAGCGAACAGGAACAGCCATACCACATCGACGAAGTGCCAGTACCAGGCCGCGGCCTCGAAACCGACATGCTTGGTCGGTGTGAAATGGCCGTTCAGCAAACGCAGCAGGCAGACGAACAGAAAGATCGTTCCGATCAAAACATGCGCGCCGTGAAACCCGGTCGCCATAAAGAAATTGGCCCCGTAGATGTTACCCGAAAAGCCAAAGGCAGCGTGGCTGTATTCGTAGACCTGGAACACGGTAAAGATTGCGCCCAGCACGATGGCCAGGATCAGCCCCCATTTCATGTCTTCGCGGTTGTTTTCATGCACCAGGGCGTGGTGGGCCCAGGTGGCCGCACAGCCCGAGCACAGCAGGATCATGGTGTTGATCAGCGGCAGGTGCCACGGGTCGAAGGTTTCGATCCCCGCAGGGGGCCAGACACCATCGACCGCCGGAGAGTTCGGCCCCATCGGATACATGGCATGCTTGAAGAAGCTCCAGAACCAGGCGAAAAAGAACATCACCTCGGACATGATGAAGAGGATGAAGCCGTATTTCAGGCCGATCTGCACCACCGGGGTATGGTCGCCGACCTTGCTTTCGCTGACGACGTCCGACCACCAGCCGAACATCACATACAGCACGGCGACAAAGCCCGCGAGAAAAATCCAGGGGCCCGATCCGTGCATCCACAGCACCGCGCCGAAGAGCATGACAAAGGCCCCGACTGCGGCGATGAGCGGCCAGACCGAGGGCGGCAATATGTGGTAATCGTGATTCTTCGCGTGCGCCATGTCGTCTCGTTCTCCCTCGCGGTAAGGCGGTCTTAATTCACGGTTGTGCCCGTGGTTTCGGTGTCAAGAGCGGCCTGCGCGCCGTCGGGCAGGTCGATCTCGTAGAAAGTGTAGCTAAGCGTGATGTGCTTGGTATATTTGGCATCTTCGTCGTCCACGATTTCGGGGTCGACGAAGAAACTGACCGGCATCATCACGCGTTCTCCGGGCATCAGCACCTGCTCGGTAAAGCAGAAGCATTCGATCTTGTTGAAATATCCGCCCGCCTCATAGGGGTAGACGTTATAGGCCGCCTGCCCGGCGATGGGGCGGTCGGTGGGGTTGTATGCCTCGTAAAAGGCCAGGCCTTCTTCGCCGATGCGCAGGGTCATTTCGGTCTGCGCGGGTTTGAAATCCCAGCCGAAGCCCCGCGCCTTGGAGCCGTCAAAACGGATCTTGATCTTGCGATCGAGGATTTCCGACGATGGTCCCGTCGCGACATTCGTGGTCCCGGCAAAGCCGGTGACGCGGCAGAACCAGTTGTAGAACGGCACCGACGCCCAAGCCATCGCGCCCATGAAAACCACGACGCCGACCAGTTGCAGAACCGTTCTGGATTTCCGGTCAATCGCCATTTTCAACCCTCGACTTGCCCTGAAGGGCGGCGCCGACATCGCCGCTGGTGATCTTGACCACGGTCATGCCGAAGACGATGGCGATGAACGCGGCGAGCAGCAGCCCCACACCGACGTTGCGGCTGAACCTGCGCTTGTGCAGCTCGTGCGTCTTGGTGATGCTCATGTCCAGCCTCCCATGCCGAAACGGGCCAGCCCGGCCTCTAGCAGGATCGCGCCGAAATGGGCGAACAGGTACAGCAGTGACAGTTTGAAGAAGCGCCGTTCAGTGGCGAAATTGTCCAGTTCCGACGCGGTCTCGTCGCGGTGGTAAATGTTCCATGCGCCTTTCAGGAACAGCGCGTTCAGCACCACGGCCACGGCCAGATAGACCGGCCCGCCGATCGCGGTGAACCCGGTGCCGACGGCAAGGGCCGCCAGCAGCACGGTATAGACTAGGATATGCACGCGGGTCGACCGGCGGCCGTGGGTCACCGTCAGCATCGGCACGCCCGCGTCGTCGTAATCGGACCGCATGAACAGCGCCAGCGCCCAGAAATGCGGCGGCGTCCACATGAAGGTCAGGCAGAACATCAGGACCGATTCGATGCCGATCTGCCCGGTCGCGGCCGCCCAGCCGATCATCGGGGGAAAGGCGCCCGCCGCGCCGCCGATGACGATGTTCTGCGGCGTCGAGCGTTTCAGCCACATGGTGTAGACCACCACATAGAAGAAAATGGTAAAGGCCAGCAGTCCGCCCGCCAGAAGATTCGTCGCCAGGGCAAGAAAAACGCAGGAAAACGCCGACAGCACCAGCCCGATGGCCAGCGCCTCGCCGCTATCGACCCGCCCCGACGGGATCGGACGCTTGGAAGTGCGCTTCATCACCTGGTCGATGTCGGCATCCCACCACATGTTCAGGGCGCCGGACGCGCCCCCGCCCACGGCGATGAACAGGATGGCGCAAAAGCCGATGAACGGGTGAACGGGGACGGGCGCGGCAAGCAGTCCGACCAGCGCCGTGAACACCACAAGGGTCATCACCCGCGGCTTGAGCAGGGCAAAGTAATCGGCGAACCCGGCATCCTGAGGCCGGGTGTCGGAAAAGCTGCTGTTGGTCGAAAGATCGGTCATGCCGTTGGTCTTTACCTGTCAGAAGGAGGGGCGGATCGGCCGCCCCTCGCAAGATGGGTCTCTGTCAGCTGTTGGCGAGGAACTGGCGCACATCCACATAGCCGCCCTCTTCCTTGGAGGCCGCCAGCCAGGCGTCGTATGCCTCCTGGCTGACAACCTTGACGGTGATCGGCATGTAGGCGTGGCTGATGCCGCAGAGCTCGGAACACTGACCGAAATACACGCCTTCGCGCTCGGCGGCGAACCACAGTTCCGCGATCCGGCCCGGTACCGCGTCCTGTTTCACGCCAAAGGCGGGGATGGTCCAGCTGTGGATCACGTCCGCGCCGGTCACCTGCATCACGACCGTGGCGCCGACGGGAACGACGACCGAAGTGTCGGTTGCCAGCAACCATTCGTCACGGGTGTAGCCGGCTTCGACCAGTTGCGCCTCGACATCGGCGTTCAGGCGGTTGTCGCCCCCGGTGGCCGGCGCGCCGATCATGTAGCCTTCATAGCCCAGATCCTCGCCGACATATTCATAGCCCCAGTACCACTGGTATCCGGTCACCTTGATGACGATGTCCCCCTCGGGGATTTCCTGTTGCTTGAACAGGACCGGCAGCGAGAACGCGCCGATCACCAGCAGGATCAGGATCGGACCGAGGGTCCAGGCCACCTCGACCGGGGTGTGGTGGGTAAAGCTGGCGGGCGTCGGGTTGGTGCGACGGTTGAACCGCACGAAGGCATAAATCAGCAGGCCGATGACGAACAGGCAGATCGCCGTGATGATCACCAGCAGCATCCCGTCGAGCCATTGCAGGTCACGGGCGAGTTCCGTCGCGGCGGGCTGAAAGCCGATCCCGCCCTGGTGCGGGCGCCCAACCACCTCGAGCCCCTGGGCGAGAGCGGGGGCTGCCGTAAGGCTGGCTGCGAGGCCCGTCAGCATCGAAATCTTGCGCATCTGTCTGTCACCTGATCCTGTTTATCGGTCTGTAACCGCTGCGGCGCGCATCCTCTTTACGCCGTTGCGGTCGGTCTTGAATCGTCACAGGAGGATCAAACCCGGGCAAAGCGCGCGGGTTTGATCCTCCTCCCCATTGTCCACGCACCCTAAAGAGCACATGTTGTGCCGCAATTAAACCGGATCGAAGGTCGCGAAAAAGAGATTTTTTTGATCCGGATCAACCAAGACGAAGGAAACCCCATGCCCGACGCCCCTTTTCGCCCTTTCGAAACCGCGCTGGACAAGGATCGCACGCTGTCTTTGGTGCGTGCGGCGCTGGCGGGGGCCGAGGATGGCGAGCTGTTCCTGGAACGCAGGCGCGGCGAGGCTCTGGTTCTGGACGACGGACGAATCAGGACGGCCAGCTACGATGCGTCCGAGGGATTCGGTCTGCGCGCGGTCAACGGCGAGGTGACCGGCTACGCCCATTCCACCGAGATTTCCGAACAGGCGATCAGGCGCGCCGGCGAAACCGCGCGCCTTGCGGTGGGTGACGGCGGCGGAATCATGGCGGCGCCGCCGATGGGCACCAACCGCACGCTTTATACCGACGCCGACCCGATCGCGGGGCAGGCCTTTCCCGTCAAGGTGGACATCCTGCGTGAGATCGACGCTTACACCCGCGCGCTGGATTCCCGCGTCGTTCAGGTGACCGCGACCATCGCCGCCAGTTGTCAGGAGGTCGCGATCCTGCGGCCCGAGGGCGGGCTGGTGACCGATATCCGTCCCATGACCCGCGTGACCGTCAGCGTCATCGTCGAGGAAAACGGGCGCCGCGAAAGCGGCGGCGCCTCGGGCGGCGGACGTTATGTGCTCGACGGTATGCTCGAAGCGTCGGACTGGCAGGCCAAGGCCCGCGAGGCGCTGCGCATCGGACTGGTGAACCTGCGCGCCGAACCCGCGCCCGCCGGGGTCATGGACATCGTGCTGGGGCCGGGCTGGCCGGGGATATTGCTGCACGAGGCCATCGGCCACGGGCTGGAGGGCGATTTCAACCGCAAGAAGACCTCGGCCTTTGCCGGGCTGATGGGGCAACGCGTCGCGGCGCCGGGCGTCACGGTGCTGGACGATGGCACGCTGCCCGATCGGCGCGGATCGCTGACGGTGGATGACGAGGGCACGCCGTCGGGCAGGAACGTGCTGATCGAAGATGGTATTCTGGTGGGCTACATGCAGGATCGTCAGAACGCCCGGTTGATGGGGGTCGCCCCCACAGGCAACGGGCGGCGTGAAAGCTATGCCCATGCGCCGATGCCACGCATGACCAACACCTATATGCTGGGTGGAGAGACCGACCCGCAGGATATCGTGGCCGATCTGCGCGATGGCATCTGGGCCGTGGGCTTCGGCGGCGGGCAGGTGGACATTACCAACGGCAAGTTCGTGTTCTCCTGCACCGAGGCGTATCGGGTGAAGAACGGCAAGGTCGGCGCACCGGTGAAAGGCGCCACGCTGATCGGCGATGGCGCCACCGCGTTGCAGCATATCCGCGCGCTTGGCAACGACATGGCGCTTGATCCGGGCATGGGGAATTGCGGCAAGCAGGGGCAATGGGTGCCGGTGGGCGTCGGGCAGCCGACTGTGATGATCGGCGGGCTGACGGTGGGGGGCGCCGCAGCTTAGGCGATTCTGCCCGATTCTGGGGTCATGGTGGCATCCCGGCGCGGAATCGTCGGGATGTTTCGCTTTGAAACAACGGCTTGTGCGAATTCAAATTCGCGCCTTGTTTGGTTTACCGCGCATTAACCAGTCAGGGGCTACCAATATCTCAGCAAGCAGACGGAGCACGGGATGACCGAGAACAGCAACAGCTTTTCTTCCAATCACCCCCCACTCCCACCCACCACGGAAGAGGCTCGGTTGGCCTGGCTCCGTCTCTTGCGCTCACGCCGGGTGGGTCCTGCGACCTTCTGGCGACTTCTCTCCGAACATGGATGCGCAGAGGCCGCGCTGGCGGAACTTCCCGTTATCGCGGCCGCCGCCGGGGTCGACGATTATCACGTCTGCCCGACCGGGGTGGCGATGGCCGAACTCAAGGCCGCAAGGATTTATGGCGCCCGGGCGGTTTTCGCGGGCGAACCGGGCTATCCGCCCCTGCTGGCACAGATCGCCGACGCGCCGCCGATGCTGTGGGTTGCGGGGGATGTGGCCGCGCTCGGTCGGCCTGCAGTGGCGCTGGTGGGCGCGCGCAATGCGTCGTCTCTGGGCGGACGGATGGCGAAATCGCTTGCCAAGGAGCTTGGCAAGGAAGGGTTCGTCGTGGTCTCGGGGCTGGCGCGTGGTATCGACACGGCGGCGCATCAGGCGGCACTGGGCAGCGGCACCGTCGCTGTGATGGCGGGTGGTGTCGACGTGCTGTACCCGTCCGAAAACACCCGCCTGGCCGAAGATATTCGCAATGGCGGTGGTGCGCTGGTGTCCGAACAGCCGATGGGCGCTCAGCCGCATGCCCGCCATTTTCCCGCGCGCAACCGCATCGTATCGGGGATGTCCGGGGCCACGGTGGTGGTCGAGGCGGCGGCGAAATCAGGCTCTCTCATCACTGCGCGCGCTGCCCTTGATCAGGGACGCGAGGTCCTGGCTGTGCCGGGGCACCCGTTCGACGCGCGCGCCAGCGGCTGCAACATGCTGATCCGCGACGGCGCGCGCCTGGTGCGCGGCGCCGATGACGTGATCGAGGCGATTGCGCCGGCCGTGCAGGTGGCGCAGGTCGAAATGGATTTGCCGATCGTGCCCGCGCCGGCCCCGGAAAAGCGGGGGCTGCGCGAAACGGCGAACCTGCATGGCGAAATCCTGTCGCGGCTTGGCCATTCACCGGTGCCCGAAGATCAACTCATCCGCGATCTGGATGCGCCGTCCGGCGTGGTGACTCCGGTGCTGACCGACCTCGAACTGGACGGCCATATCAGGCGTCGGCCGGGGGGCATGTTGTCGCGGGCCTGACCCCTCGTGCAAGCCGAAATCCTGGCGAAAACCGCGAAAAAGGCACAATCAAGGCGTGTGTCACAGGGACGTCACGGCAGGTCGATTGACATTTCCCCCTTGCACGGCACATCGTGCCCCGCCATACGCCAAGCGGTCCGTCCGTCGGACGCTTTACGAGAAAAAGGTCTTTCATCCATGCCCGTCGTCGTTGTCGAATCCCCTGCCAAGGCCAAGACAATCAACAAGTATCTGGGGCCCGACTATACGGTTCTGGCATCTTACGGGCATGTGCGCGATCTGCCGGCCAAGGACGGTTCGGTCGACACAGACAACGAATTCGACATGACATGGGAGATCGGCAACGATTCCCGCAAGCATGTGTCTGCCATCGCCGAGGCGCTGAAAACCGACAACGCGCTGATCCTCGCAACCGACCCCGATCGCGAGGGGGAGGCAATCTCGTGGCACCTCAAGGAGGCGCTGACCAAGCGGCGCTCGATCAAGAAGGACACCGCCGTCAGCCGCGTAACCTTCAACGCGATCACCAAGGCGGCGGTCACCGAGGCGATGAACAATCCGCGCGAGATCGACGCGCCGCTGGTCGAGGCGTATCTCGCCCGCCGGGCGCTTGATTACCTTGTCGGGTTCAACCTGTCGCCGGTGCTGTGGCGCAAACTGCCCGGCGCACGCAGCGCGGGACGCGTGCAGTCGGTCTGCCTGCGGCTCATCGTCGAACGCGAGATGGAAATCGAGGCATTCGACGCCCGCGAATACTGGCAGGTCAAGGCGCTTTTGACCACGCCGCGGGGCCAGGACTACGAGGCGCGTCTGACGCTTCTGGGCGGGCGCAAGCTTGACCGCTTCGACATTCCCAACGCCACCGAGGCCGAACTTGCGGTGCAGGCCGTCACCTCGCGCAAGCTGTTTATCGACAGCGTCGAGGCCCGGCCCGGCAGCCGCAACCCCTCGGCCCCGTTCATGACCTCGACCCTTCAGCAAGAGGCAAGCCGCAAGTTCGGCATGGGCGCGCGGGTGTGCATGAACGCGGCGCAGCGTCTGTACGAGGCCGGGCACATCACCTATATGCGGACCGACGGCATCGACATGGCGCCCGAGGCGATCGGCGCCTGTCGCGACGCCATCGCGGATCGCTACGGCAAGGAATATGTGCCGCAAAGCCCGCGCATCTACAAGAACAAGGCCAAGAACGCGCAGGAAGCGCATGAATGCATCCGCCCCACGGATATGACAAAGGATGCGGCCAGCCTGAAGCTGCGTGAGGAAGATCAGCGCAAGCTGTACGATCTGATCTGGAAACGCACGCTTGCCGCGCAGATGGAAGGCGCGCGGCTTGAACGCACCACCGTCGACATTCGGTCCCAGGACGGACAGGTCGGCCTGCGCGCCACCGGTCAGGTGGTGCTGTTCGATGGTTTCCTGCGGGTCTATGAGGAAGGTCGCGACGACGTCGCCGAAGACGACGACAGCCGCCTGCCGCAGATCATGCAGGGCGAACCGGCGAATTTCGCGAAGGCGACGCTTCAGGCGCAATACGACAAGGCCGCCGAACGTGGCGACAGCGTGGTCGAAGACGCAAAGCCCGGCATGCAGAAAAGCTCTTCGGCGGTGCTCGCCGAAAACGGCGCCGTACTTGGCACACAAAGCTTTACCCAGCCGCCGCCGCGCTACACCGAGGCGACGCTGGTCAAGCGCATGGAAGAACTGGGCATTGGGCGCCCGTCGACCTATGCCAGCGTCATCACGACTATTCAGGAACGCGAATACGTCCGCAAGGAACAGAACCGTCTGTTTCCCGAGGATAAGGGCCGCATCGTCACGATCTTCCTGCTGAATTTCTTTCGCAAATACGTTGGATACGAATTCACCGCCGAGCTTGAAAACGAGCTTGACGAGGTGTCGGCGGGCGAGATGGACTACAAGGCGGTTCTCGCCAAGTTCTGGCGCGACTTTTCGGCGGCGATTTCGGAAACCTCCGAATTGCGGATTTCCGAAGTGCTTGACGTGTTGGACGACGCTCTTGCGCCGCAGCTTTATCCGCCCCGCGAAGACGGGTCGGACCCGCGCATCTGCCCCAAATGCGGACAGGGGCGCCTGCATCTGAAAACCTCGCGCACCGGCGGGTTTGTCGGCTGCGGCAATTATCCCGAATGCACCTACACCCGTCCGATCGCGGGCGAGGGCGCGGATGGCGAGGAAAAGCTGCTTGGTGAACACGAGGGCGACGAGATCTGGCTCAAGGCCGGGCGGTTCGGTCCCTATGTGCAGCGCGGTGAACCCACGCCCGAGAACAAGAAACCCCCGCGCGCCTCGCTGCCCAAGAAGGGCGGGGCGTATCTGCCTGGGTGGGCGCCCGAAGATGTCACGCTGGAAAAGGCGATCACGCTGCTGACCCTGCCGCGCGTCGTGGGCACCCATCCCGAGGGCGGCGAGATCAAGTCGAACCTTGGCCGGTTCGGCCCCTACATCATGCACCAGGCCGAGGGCGAGGAAAAACCGACCTATGTCAACCTCAAGGAATTTCAGGAAGTTTTCGAGATCGGCATGAACCACGCGGTCGAACTGATCGCGCACAAGCGGGCCAATCCCGGTCGCGGGCGCACCGCCGCCAAGGCGATCCGTGAAATGGGCGATCACCCCGATGGCGGCAAGATCGCGGTGTTCGAGGGCAAGTACGGTCCTTATGTCAAATGGGACAAGGTGAATGCGACGCTGCCCAAGGATGTCGAACCCGCCGATTTGACTATGGAGCAGGCGCTGGCGCTGATCGCCGAGAAATCCGCGAAGAAAGGTGGCAGAAAGACCGCGGCGAAAAAGCCCGCGGCCAAGAAAGCCGCGCCCAAGAAAGCCGCGCCGAGGAAATCGGCTGCGGGCAAGGCGCCCGCAAAGAAACCTGCGGCGAAAAAAACCGCAGCGAAACAGGCATCTTCCGACGGCTGAACTGTTGGCGGCGGCGGGGGCGATGCCTTCGTTGACTCTCCTTCAAGGGCGCGGCAACACTGCGTGCGACCTGACCTTGGAGGAGCTTCTTATGAAGAAAGTCTACGGTTCCGCGGCAGAGGCGCTTGACGGCCTTCTGCATGACGGGATGCTGATCGCCGCGGGCGGATTTGGCCTTTGCGGCATTCCCGAACTGCTGATCGACGCGGTGGTCGAAAGCGGCGTCAAGGATCTCACCGTCGCGTCGAACAACTGCGGCGTGGATGGCTTTGGGCTTGGCAAGCTTCTCGATACCAAGCAGATCAAGAAGATGATGAGCTCTTACGTCGGTGAAAATGCCGAATTCATGCGTCAGTATCTGTCGGGCGAGCTTGAGCTGGAGTTCAACCCTCAGGGCACCCTGGCCGAGCGAATGCGCGCGGGCGGCAGCGGCATTCCGGGTTTTTACACCAAGACGGGTGTGGGTACGGTGATCGCCGAGGGCAAGGAGGTGAAAAACTGGGCCGGTGAGGATTACATCCTCGAAGAGGGCATCTTTGCCGACCTGTCCATCGTCAAGGCCTGGAAGGCCGACGACACCGGCAATCTGGTGTTCCGCAAGACCGCGCGCAATTTCAACCCGCCCGCCGCGATGTGCGGCAAGGTTTGCGTCGTCGAGGTCGAAGAGATCGTCCCGCGCGGATCCCTTGACCCGGATCATATCCACTTGCCCGGCATCTATGTGCACCGGATCATCCAGGGTGAGCACGAAAAGCGCATCGAACAGCGCACCACACGCAAGCGGGAGGACGCGTAATGCCCTGGGATCGCAATCAGATGGCCGCCCGTGCGGCGCAAGAGCTGGAAGACGGCTGGTATGTGAACCTCGGGATCGGCATTCCGACGCTTGTCGCCAATTATGTCGGCGACAAGGACATCACGCTGCAATCGGAAAACGGCATGCTGGGCATGGGGCCTTTTCCGTACGAGGGCGAAGAAGACCCCGACCTTATCAACGCAGGCAAGCAAACCATCACCGAGCTTGCGCGCACGTCTTATTTCGACAGTGCCACCAGCTTTGGCATGATCCGGGGCGGCAAGATCGCGGCGGCGATCCTGGGCGCGATGGAGGTGGCCGAAAACGGCGATCTGGCGAACTGGATGATCCCCGGAAAGCTGATCAAGGGGATGGGCGGCGCGATGGATCTGGTGGCCGGTGTCGGCAAGGTCATCGTGGTCATGGATCACACCAACAAGCACGGCGACAGCAAGGTGCTGAAGGCCTGTACCCTGCCGCTGACCGGCAAGGGCGTGGTGGACCGGATCATCACCAACCTGGGCGTGCTGGATGTGGTCGACGGCGGTCTGAAGATCGTCGAAACCGCCGAAGGCGTCAGCGCAGAAGATCTGCGCGCGGCGACCGCGGCGACCATCGTCGATTGACGTAAGGCCGGCCCCGGAACGTGAAACGCGGCCCAAAACGGGGCCGCGTTTTGTCATACCCGATTGGCTGCAATCAGCTGTCGGCCGGGGGCGTCACTGCATCCGCGGTGTCGGTCGCGGCCTTTTTCGCGGTGCTGGTGGCGCGGCGCGTGGTGGTCTTGGCCGCGCTTGCGGTGCTGGTCGCGGCGCTGCTTGTGGCCTTGGCGGCGGTGGTGGTCGCGGCTGACGCCTCGTCGGCCATGTCCTGGCCAAACGACATCAACAGTTCCATCGTTTCGCTCTGGGCGGCCTTTGCGACTTCGGTGAGGGCGGTCATGTTGTCCGACAGCGATGTCATCTGCGCCGAGGTGAAATCCGATATCGCCTGCGCGTAATCCATCGGTTCGGGGCGCGCCTTGGCAAGGTCGCCCATCCGTCCCAGCGTTTCCATGGTGAAACCGACCGAGATGTCGGTGCTTTTGCCTGCCGCATCAAGCGCGATCGAGCTTGCCTTTTCGCTGTAGGCCGCCGAGGTCTTGAACGCCTCTTCCAGCTTGACGGTATCCATCGGGAACCCGTCCATCATTTCTTTCATCTTGGCGGTGAAGTCTTCGGTCATTGCCATCTTGAAATCTCCTCCTTCAGGGGGATTTGCGGCGGGGCACCGCCGCCTTGGGGGTGTTGCTGCAAATGTCTATGCTGCGACGCAGCATTGCAAGGGGTGGCAGCGATATTTCTCAAAAGCGTCATATTCCCGGCGCCCATCCGCCGATGCTGCCGGTGACGGAGGAGGGCATGGGCCGACTGATAAAAAAAGGGCGGGCTCGCCAAGGAACCCGCCCCACCATATTGCGCCCTGATCGGGAGGAGAGGGGAGCAATGCAGCAAGTGTCGCGCGAGGGGCGGCGACAAGGCATATTTACTTGGTGGACGCTTTCTTGGCGGCTGAGGTCATGTCGTCGGTGGCCTTCTTGACGGCGGCAGACGCGTCTTCGGTGAAGTCCTTGCCGGCGGCCATCATCAGTTCCACGGTGTCCATCTGGACCTTTTTTGCGATCTCGGCGAAGGCGGCCATGTTTTCAGCAGCGGTCTCGGCCTGAGCAGAGGCGAAATCGGTCATCGCCTTGGCGTAGTCGGCGGGCTCTGCCTTGACCTTGGCCATTTCCGACATCTTGGTCAGCGTGTTCTTGGTCCACTTGGCGGAGATCTCGGTCGACCTTTCGGCGGCTTCAAGCGCGACCGACGACAGCTTTTCGTTCAGCGTCGCGGTGGTCTTGAAGGCCTCGTCCATGGCCTTGGTGTCAACGGGAAAGGACCCCATCATGTCTTTCATCATGGCGGTGAAGTCTTGCGTCTTGGCGGCCATTTCAAAATTCCTGTCTGTCTGCCTCAGGGGCCCACCCCCCGATTTGATCGGCTGACACCAATATGAATGCTGCACCGCAGCATTTCAAGAAAAATTTCTGCGACGCGGCATAAATAAGCGTTTGGCCGTGTTTAGTGGTTAGCTTTCACGCGAACATAGGTTCCCGGCGCGTCGCAAAGCACCGGATGCGCCGAATCACCTGGCGCGCGCGCGGGCACCTGCTTGCCCGACCGTTTCTTGAGCCAGGCTTCCCACGTCGGCCACCACGACCCCTCGTGAAACTCGGCGCCGGCCTGCCAGTCGGGGGCCGCCTGGCTCAGATCGGGGTTCAGGTAATGCCCGTATTTCTTCTTGCTCGGAGGGTTCACGATTCCCGCGATGTGACCGGATTCTGACAGGATGAACGCCTTGGACCGGCCGCCCATCTTCTGCACGCCGCGATAGCAATCCTTCCACGCGGCGATGTGGTCGGTTTCCGCCGCGATCGAAATCACCGGGACATCGACATCGCGAATGTTCAGCGTCTCTCCCATCAGCTTGAACCGCCCTTCGGCGAATTCGTTGCGCTGACACAGCTCGCGCAGGTACTGCATCGCCATCTTGCCCGGCAGGTTGCTACCATCGCCGTTCCAGTACAGCAGATCGAAGGCGGGCGGCGTTTCGCCCATCATGTAGGACCGGATCGCAGGCGTGTAGATCAGGTCGGTCGAGCGCAGAAACGAAAAGGTGCGCGCCATGATAAAGCTTTTCAGAACGCCGCTGGCCTCGATTTCCTTTTCGATGCCGTCGACGAAATCGTTCTGAAGGAAAGGGGCGAATTCGCCTTGGTCGCTGAAATCGGTGAGGGTGGTGAAGAAGGTCGCGGATTTCACCTGCTTGTCGCCGCGCTTTTTCAGCAACGACAGGGTCAGCGCCAGCGTGGTGCCCGCGATGCAATAGCCCACCGCGTTGACCTGCCTGGTGCCGCAGATCTCGCGCACATGGCGCATGGCGGTCAGGTAACCTTCTTCGATGTAATCTTCGAGCCCGACATCGCGATAGCTTTCATCCGCGTTCACCCAGCTGACAACGAACAGCGTGTACCCTTGATCGACGATGTGACGGATCAGGCTGTTCTGGGGTTTCAGGTCAAGGATGTAGAACTTGTTGATCCAGGGCGGAAAGATCACGACGGGCGTTTCATGAACCGTGTCGGTGGTGGGCGAATACTGGATCAGCTCCATCATCCGGTTGCGCCAGACCACCTTGCCCTGCGCGGTGGCGATGTTACCGCCGATTTCGAACGCCTCTTCATCGACCAGCCGCACCACTAGTTCGCCGTTGTTGGCCTCAAGGTCCGCGACGAGGTTTTCCAGCCCCTTCACCAGGCTGTCGCCTTCGGTGTCGATGGCCTTTTGCAGTGCGTCGGGGTTGGTGGCGAAGAAATTGGTCGGCGCCATCATGTCGGTGATCTGCTCGGCGAAATAGCGCAGACGGCGTTTTTCGGTCGGGCCAAGATCGTCGATCTCGTCGACCGCGGTGCGGATCGCGTCGGCGTTTATCAGGTATTGCTGCTTGACGAAGTTGAAATAGGGATGGCTGTCCCACAGCGGGTTGCGGAACCTCTTGTCAGAGGGGCCGGTGTCTTCGGGTGGGGAAAGGCGACCCTCGGCCAGCGCCTGGTTCGCCTCCAGGTAGTGTTGAAACGATTTTCCCCAATACCCGACCTGTTGTTCGAAGACTTTGGCGGGGTTCTTGACCCAGTCCTGCCAATAGGCGCTCATCGCCTGGGCGTAAAGCGCGGGATCGGGTCCGGCCAGCGCCGAGTTCACGGGTTTGCGGGCGGCGAGCGCCCCAAGCAGACGCTGTGTAAGTGCTTCGACTTTCGCAAGATTTTCCTCGAGCTTCTCGCGCTCGGGACTGATGACATCGGCGTTTGTTGTCATGGTTGCGAATCCCCCCTATCTTTACATGGACCAAGGATAACGAGCCTGCCCCGATGCTCAAAGCGGCGAATTTGTTTGACAGGACGCGGGTCGCGCGCGCACAGCAGGGTGGCGCGCAGCTTGTTCCCGTAGCAGGTCCGTAAGGAAATGGTCGTATGGGGGCACCTGGCGGTGCGTACTGTACCGATGCGGGCAGAAAGACAGGAGACATCGCACATGCGGTACATGGCGACCTACGACCTGATGGAAACATTTCGCAACACCAACCAGTGGGCGGGTGCGACGGCCAAGGCGATGGCCTCATACCCCGCCTTTTCCGCGATTCCGAACCCTGCGATCACCTGGATGGCGGCCTGGGGCGAAGTGGCCGAGCGCAGTTACAAACGCATGGCGGTCAAGCCGTCCTGGGGGATCCGGACGATCACCTGCAACGACGGCAAGGACCACCTCGTTCACAAGACAACCGTGCTGGACAAGCCGTTCGCCAATTTGATCCATTTCAACGTCGCCGAGCGCGAGGAAAAGCCGCGCAAGGTCCTGGTCGTGGCGCCGATGTCGGGACATTACGCGACGCTGCTGCGCTCGACCGTGATCTCGCTGATCCCGGATGCCGAGGTCTATGTGACCGACTGGAAGAACGCCCGTGACATCCCCGTGAGCTGCGGCAAGTTCGATATCGAGGATTACACGCTGTATCTGGTCGATTTCATGCGCCACCTCGGCCCTGACACCAACGTGATCGCGGTGTGCCAGCCGGCGCCACTGACGCTGGCGGCGACGGCGTATCTGGCCGAACTCGATCCCAAGGCGCAGCCGCGCACGCTGACGCTGATCGGCGGGCCGATCGACCCGGATGCGACCCCTACCGAAGTGACCGATTTCGGCAATCGCGTGACCATGGGCCAGCTGGAAGAAACGATGGTTCAGCGGGTCGGGTTCAAATACCCCGGCGTCGGGCGGCTGGTCTATCCGGGGCTTTTGCAACTCGGGTCCTTTATGGCGATGAACCTTGAACGCCACGCCAAGGCGTTCTCGGACGAGATCATGAAGGTGGCGCGCGGCGAGGCGACGGACCATGACGCGCACAACCGGTTCTACGATGAATATCTTGCGGTCATGGACATGCCGGCGGAATTTTATCTGTCGACCGTCGAGCGGATCTTCAAGAACGGCGAGATCGCCAAGAACACCTTTGTCGTTGACGGGCACAAGGTCGATATCGGTCGGATCACCGATGTGGCGGTCAAGACGGTCGAAGGCGCGAATGACGATATTTCCGCGCCGGGCCAATGCGTCGCGGCGCTGGATCTGTGCACCGGCCTGCCGGATTCAAAGAAGGCCAGCCATCTTGAACCCGGCGCTGGGCATTACGGCATCTTCGCGGGCAAGAGCTGGCGCAACAACATCCGCCCTCTGGTGCTTGACTTCATCGACCAGAACGCAGCGACTCCGCGCAAGGCGGCCAACGCGGCCTGATCCCGGCGGGCAATCGCACCTGCCCGGCGTCTCGTGCTTGGCGCCGGGCGGGACGGCGAACCTTCGGCGGCGGGCTAGCTGCTGCGCCGCAGCGTGGCTGTCAGCAGGCCCATCCCGATCAAGGCGGTGCCCCCGGCACGGGTCAGCCAGACCAGGACCGACGGGCGCGCGATGACTCGGCGCAGCCGGTCGGCGGCCAGCGCATAGGCCAGCGCGTTCATCGCCGCGAGGGTGACGAACGTCGCGACGAGTATGGCGAACTGGCCCAGCAAGGGGGCGGTCGTGTCGACGAACTGCGGCACGAAGGCGATGAAGAAGCCGATGCTCTTGGGATTCAGCGCCGTGACCGCTGCGGTATGGCCGAACACACCCCGGCCGGTGATCGCGGTTTCGGGCAGGGCAACGCCTGTGCCGGGCGCCGAGCGCAGCAATTTCAGTCCCAGCCAGATCAGCCATATCGCCCCGATCCATTTGAGCACGACGAACAGCGTCGACGAGGCCAGGATCAGCGTGCCCAGCCCCGCGAGCGACAGCGTCATGGCGACGAAGTCTCCAAACGCCACGCCCGCGGCCGAGGCAAGCGCGACAGGGCGACCCTTTGACAGTGCGTAAGACAACACCAGCAACACCGTCGGGCCGGGCAGCAACAGCAGGGCGGTCGAGGCGGCGACAAAGGTCAACCAGAGGTCGAGGGGCATGGTGCGGTGGCTCTTTCGTGTCACTTAATCAGGGTTCGCGTGCGCGGGCAAGGCCGGCGTCGCACGGCCGTCGCCGACGCGCGCCTAGCCCAGAACGCGCCCGGCGACCGCATCCAGCCGGGCCAGCACCGCCGGGTCGCGTTTGTCGGGGGCGGTCATCAGCGCGTGGTCCAGCGCCCGGTCGCAGCCATGCGGGCAGGGTGCGCGCGCGGCCCCCAGCAGCGCGGGCAGCCGGGTGAGCAATGCGCGCGCCTTGTCTGCGTTGCTCTGCATCAGCCGCAGGATGTCGGTGATTTCGACGGCGCCGTGGTCGGGATGCCAGCTGTCGTAATCGGTCACCATGGCCACGGAAGCATAGCAAAGCTCAGCCTCGCGGGCGAGCTTGGCTTCGGGCATGTTGGTCATGCCGATGACGTCCGCGCCCCACTGTTCGCGATACATCTTCGATTCCGCCATGGTCGAGAATTGCGGGCCTTCCATGGCAAGATATGTGCCGCCGTCGTGGACCGTGATGCCCGCGTCCAGCGCGGCGGCGTGGCAGGCGGCCCCCAGCCGGGCGCAGGCGGGATGCGCCAGCGACACATGCGCCACGCATCCGGTGCCGAAAAAGCTTGTGTCGCGCGCAACGGTCCGGTCGATGAACTGATCGACGATGACGAAATCACCCGGCGCCATGGTATCGCGAAACGACCCGCAGGCGGAAACCGAGATCACGTCGGTGACCCCGAGCCGCTTGAGCGCGTCGATATTGGCGCGATACGGCACCGTAGCCGGGTCGTGCACATGCCCGCGCCCGTGCCGGGGCAAAAAGACCATCGCGACGCCGGCCAGTGTACCGGTCAGAATGTCGTCCGAGGGCGCCCCCCAGGGGGTATCGACGCGGGTCCAGTGCTTGTTTTCAAGCGCGTCCATGTCATAAAGGCCCGAGCCTCCGATCACGCCGATCCTTATGGGGGTCATGGTCCGTTCCTGCGCTGGGGGTGCTTTGCAAGTTGGCGCACGGCTTGTTCGCGGTTGCAAGCGGCTTTGACATCGCACGCCGGCTTTGACGCGGCAAAGCGGCGGGTCATGCGGGTGGGGGTGGTGGCGTTTTTCGCTGCGGCGCAGTATGAGCGGCTGAACCGACACCGAATGGAACAGGAACCGACATGGCCAAGGCCCTACTGGCGCGATACGCCGACAGCATCACCATGCCCGATCTTCGGGTGTCTCCGACCACCGCGCTGACGGCGGGGCAGGCCAAGACCGACGTGTTGTCCGGTCTTACCGTGGCGCTTGCGCTGGTGCCCGAAGCGGTGGCCTTTGCCTTTGTCGCTGGGGTTCACCCGTTGGTCGGGCTTTATGCCGCGTTCATGGTCGGTCTGATCACCGCGATTTTCGGCGGGCGTCCGGGGATGATTTCCGGCGCGACTGGTGCACTTGCCGTGGTCATGGTGGCGCTGGTGGCGCAGCACGGGGTCGAATATCTGTTCGCGACCGTTGTCCTGATGGGGGTTTTGCAGCTGATCGCGGGGGCGCTGCACTGGGGCAAATTTATCCGGCTGGTGCCGCATCCGGTGATGCTTGGCTTTGTGAACGGTCTGGCCATTGTGATCTTTCTGGCGCAGCTGACGCAATTCAAGGTCCCCGGCACGACCGAGGTGACGGGGCATGGCACGACGGGTGGGGCCTGGCTGTCGGGGCTGCCGCTGGTTGTGATGCTGGGGCTCGTGGCGCTGACCATGGCGGTGATCTGGCTGTTGCCGCGCGTGACCCGGATCGTGCCCGCGCCGCTGGCCGGGATCGCGGTCACGGCGGCGGTGGTCATCGTGCTGGGGCTTGATACGCCGCGCGTCGGGGATCTTGCGTCGATCGAGGGCGGCTTTCCCCCGTTCCACATTCCTGCGGTTCCGCTGACATGGGACACGGTGCAGATCATCCTGCCTTATGCGGTGATCCTGGCGGCCATCGGCCTGATCGAATCGCTGCTGACGCTGAACCTTGTGGGCGAGATGACCGGCCAGCGCGGCGGTGCCAGCCAGGAATGCATGGCGCAGGGCGCGGCGAACGTGGTCACCGGGTTCTTTGGCGGCATGGGCGGTTGTGCGATGATCGGCCAGTCGATGATCAACGTGAAATCCGGCGGGCGCACGCGCATCGCCGGGATCGCGGCGGCGCTGTTCCTGCTGAGCTTCATCCTCGTCGCCTCGCCGCTGATCGAGATCATCCCGCTGGCGGCGCTGGTCGGCGTGATGTTCATGGTGGTGATCGGCACCTTTGCGTGGAATTCCTTGCGCATCCTGTTCAAGGTGCCGCTGACGGATGCCTTTGTCATCGTGCTGGTGACCGTGGTGACAGTGTACGAAGATCTTGCGGTTGCCGTTGTCGTCGGTGTGATCGTGTCGGCGCTGGCCTATGCGTGGAACAACGCGCGGCGTATACATGCCAAAACCTATACGACGCCGGAGGGCGCCAAGGTCTATCAGGTGCAGGGGCCGCTGTTCTTCGGGTCGTCCGACGGGTTTGTCGAATTGTTCGACACCGTGGGCGATCCGTCGCGGGTGATTGTCGATTTCGCCGACAGCCGCGTGGTCGACCAGTCGGCATTGCAGGCGATCGAGGCGGTCGCGTCGAAATACGAAGCTGCGGGCAAGTCAATTTCGCTGCGACATCTGTCGCGCGACTGTCACCGGCTGCTGCGCAAGGCCGGGCATCTTGTGGTCGATAGCGCGGACGATCCCGATTATGCGCTGGCGGTGGATTACCCGGTGCGCACGGGCATCCTTGGCGGCCACTGACCGGGCGGGCATCGCGACCGACGACGCGCCGCGGGGGCCCCCTCGCGGCGCTTTTCATTTGGGGGCGGGAGCGGGCGGCAAGGGCAGAGGGGGGCGCTGCCCCCCGCCGCCTTGCGGCGTCTCCCCCCGGAGTTTAACTGGCAAGATGAAGCGAAAGGGCGCGCCGCGCCCCCGTGTCATTCGCCCGGACGCTTGAGCGAGAACACCTCGCGAATGGCCGAATAATCCCGATACCCCAATCGGGTAAGCGGATGAAACCGTGTGATGTCGAACCGGCCATCGACCAGACAGTCGTCGCGCATGTGGATGCCGGTGACCTCACCGAAGGTGGCGAAGTTGGATTCCCCCGGTAGCTGCAGGGTTTGCACGACCTTGCATTCCAGCGAGGCGGGCGCATTGGCCACGCGCGGGCAGTCGATGGTTTCGCATTCGGCCTTGTCAATGCCGGCAAGCGCGAATTCATCGGTGCCGGCCTCCCACAGGCCCGCCGTGGTGTTCATCTTGTCGCGCATCGCAAATTCCACGATGTTGACGCAGAATTCGCCGTGTTCGCGCAGTTGGGCGACGGTGTCCTTGGTGTCGCCGCGATCTTCTTTCGACCAGGTCGACGAGAACATGACCTGCGGCGGCACATAGGCGACGGCGTTGAAAAAGCTGTAGGGGGCGAGATTGTCGCCCATCCTTCCGCGCGTCGAGATCCAGCCGATGGGGCGGGGCGTCACGATGGCGTTGAACGGGTTGTGGGGCAGGCCGTGCCCGTCCTCGGGGCGGTAAAACATGGCTGTCATCCCGGATGGTTGCGCTTATATCTGTCCCTGTTAGGACGAATGCGAACCGAATGCACGGGGGGAAGGCGCGCTGTTCAGGCTGTCACAGGAAAGACCCGACGACTGGTGGGAAATCGAGACGCTGTACGATCTGTGTTTCGCGCCGGGGCGGATGCTGTTGTCGTCGTACCGGTTGCGTGACGCGGTGCCCCCGGTGGCCGAGCTGTGCCGGGTGGCGCGCGACGAGACGGGCAACCTGGGCGGGGCGATCCGGTATTGGCCGGTGCGGGTCGGGCGCTGGCAAGCGCTGTTGCTGGGTCCTGTGGCGGTCCATCCCACCGCGCAGGGCGAGGGGTTGGGCGCGGCGTTGATCCGCGACACTCTGGAACGGGCGCGGGCGCTGGAATGGGCGCGGGTGATCCTTGTCGGGGACGAGCCCTATTACCGCCGCTTCGGGTTTTTCAGGCTTGAGCATGTGGTGATGCCGCCGCCGACCAATCCCGAGCGGGTGCTGGGTCATGAACTTGTTCCGGGGGCGTGGGGCGTCGCGGCGGGTGAGGTGACGCGCCATTCTTGAATTTCGCCGCGCAGGGCCGATCTTTTAGAGCGACAGAAGGAGAACCCGATGACCGGAACCGCTCTTGTGCCGCAAGCCGTTGAAACCGAAATCGGCGCGCTTGCCCGACGCTACCGTTCTGCCGGAGGCATGGGCATGGCGGTGCTGAACGCGTTTGGCGGGCAGGCGGAAAACCTGCTGGAACGCCTGCCTGACCGGGTCAAGGAACGGCTTGAAGGCGTGACGGAGCGTGCGCTTGAGACCTCGATGTCCGTGGCGGCGGGGTCGCGCGGGGTGGTTCGGGATCAGAAATCCTGGTTCAACACCGCGCTGACCACGGCGATGGGGGCGGCGGGGGGCGCGGGCGGGCTACCGTCGGCACTGGCCGAAATTCCCGTGACCACGACCGTCTTGCTGCGCTCGATCCAGGGCATTGCGGCAGAGCACGGATTCGACCCTGACGCCCCCGAGATCCGGCGCGAATGCCTGGCGGTCTTTGGCAGCGCCGGTCCGATGGCCAGGGACGATGGCGCCGACATGGCGTTCCTGTCGGCGCGGGTGACGTTGACCGGGGCCACGCTGCACGGCGTGATCGCGAAGGTGGCGCCGCGTTTTGCCACCGTGCTGGGCCAGAAGCTGGCTGCACAGGCGGTGCCGATCCTTGGGGCCGCCGCCGGCGCGGCGACCAACTATGCCTACACCAGCTATTATCAGGAAATGGCGCGCGTGCATTTTGGCCTGATGAAACTGGCGCGCGACAGCGGGATGGATCGCGAGGCGCTGATTTCCGCGCTTTTAGGTGAGATTCAAAGGCAGCGTTAACCGTTCTTTGGCGATTCACCGGATAAGGAACAAAGGCGGATGTGGCAAAAGCCGATCCGCAGGGGCTTGATCCGGCGATACTCGGGGCTGAAATCCTGACGCCGTAACTGAAACGGGGCCCGATCCCGCGCAAAATGCGCGGGCAGTGTCGGTTGCCAGAATGGCGCGCGATGCGACAAGATCAAAGGCGTCCGGCACGGTGGGCACCCGCTGTGCCGGCGCTCAGCATCGGAGGTGTTTCTAACCCTGCGTACGCAGGAATTTCATCACGTCTTCGCGCACCGACTGGTCGCCGCGCGCGCGCGCTTCGCAGATCACGTCGTACAGCCCGTCCAGATCCGTGCGCATGACAAGGCTTTTGACCGGCCCGATCGACGCGGGCCGCATCGACAGCCGTTGCAGGCCGATGGCGGCGAGGCAGACCGCCTCGATCGGCCGGCCCGCATCCTCTCCGCAGAAACTCAGCGGCGTGGCACTGTCGGAACAGCGCATCACGATGTTTTCCAGAAAGCTGAGGAAACTGACGTTCAGCGTATCGTAGCGGCGCCGCACCCGTTCGTTTTCGCGGTCCGCGGCAAAAAAGAACTGCTTGAGGTCATTGCCCCCGATGGAAATGAACGCTACGTCGTCGAAAAATTTCGACGGGGCATAGGCCAGGCTGGGGGTTTCCAGCATGGTGCCGATGGTGACGGTCTCGGGGACCGCGTGGCCCAGTTTGCGTTCGATGGCAAGCGCCTTGTCTACTTCGGCGCTGGCGGCGGTAAATTCTTCGTACTGCGCCACGAAGGGAAACATCACCGACAAGGGCCGCCCTTCGGAGGCACGCAGCAGCGCCTGGATCTGCATCCGCATCACGCCCGGCTTGTCCAGGCCGACGCGGATCGCCCGCCAACCCAGCGCCGGATTCGGCTCGTCCGTCGGTTTCATGTACGGCAGCACCTTGTCGGACCCGATATCGAGGGTGCGAAAGATCACCGGCTTGTCACCGGCGCTGTCCATCACGCGCTTGTAGACTTCGACCAGTTCGGTGCGCCGGGGCATCTTGTTGCGGATCAGGAATTGCAGTTCGGTGCGAAACAGCCCCACGCCCTCGGCCCCCGAAGAGGGCAGCGACGGTAGATCCGCCAGCAGCCCCGCGTTCATGTAAAGGTGAACGCGCTTGCCGCAGGCCGAAACCGCCGCCTTGTCACGGATCGACGAATAGCGTTCCTGCGCTTGCGCCTGCATGGCGATCTTGTCGCGGAACGCCGACGAGACGCTGTCGTCGGGGCGCAGGTGAACCACGCCCTGGTCGCCATCAAGCATCATGTGATCGCCGTTCAGCGCCTCGGTGGTGATGCGTTCGGCGTGGATGATCAGCGGGATCGCCAGCGCGCGGGCGACCACGGTCGCGTGGCTGCCGACCGAGCCTTCCTCAAGCACGATGCCGCGCAGGCTGCGCCCGTAGTCCAGCAGCTCGGCGGGGCCGATGTTGCGCGCGATCAGGATCGGGTCCGCGGGCATTTCCGCGCCGGTTTCCTTGCCCTGCCCGGTCAGGATGCGCAGCAGCCGGTTCGACAGGTCGTCCAGGTCGTGCAGCCGTTCGCGCAGGTATTGATCGGTGACCTGGCCCATGCGGGCGCGGGCGGCGGATTGTTCCTTTTCGACGGCGGCCTCGGCGGACAGGCCCAGGTCGATGTCTTCTTCCATGCGTTTGCGCCAGCCCTTGGAATTGGCGAACATCCGGTAAGCTTCGAGCACCTCAAGCTGTTCACCGCTGGCGCCGCTCAGCATTTCGTCGACGCCGACGCGCAGATGCTCGATGGCCTTTTTCAGCCGCGCGCGCTCGCGCTCGGGGTCGTCGGACACCAGGTTGGTGACCACCACGCGCGGCTCGTGCAGCCAGGCGTGGCCTTCGGCGGTGCCTTCCTGTCCGCTGAGGCCGCGCAGCATGCGCGGTTCGGTGTGGCGCGCCCTGAGCGCGGCACCATCGCCGATAAAGGCGCCCAGCTCGGCCATTTCGGCCAGCACCATCGCCACGACTTCCAGCGCATAGATCTCATCCGAGGTGAATTCGCGCTTGGCCTTGGTCTGCAACACCAGCACGCCCAGCTTTTCGCCATGCCGCTGGATCGGCAGGCCGAGAAAGCTGGAAAACACTTCTTCGCCGGTCTCTGCCATATAGCGAAAGCCGCGCTCGGACGGGGCGTCGGCGGTGTTCATCATCTTGCCGGTGCGCGCGACGCGGCCCACAAGACCCTCGCCCAGCTTCATCCGGGTCTGGTGAACGGCTTCTTTCTTGAGCCCCTCGGTGGCGCACAGTTCAAGCGTTTCGGGGTCGCGGAACAGATAGATCGAACACACCTCGGAGCCGATGGAATCGGCCGTCAGGTGAACGATCTTGTCCAGTCGTTCCTGCCCTGCTGCCTGTTCGGCCATGGTGTCCCGAAGACGGCCAAGCAGCTTTCGGCTTTCGCTTTCGGAGCGGTCGATCATGAGGCGCCTGTTCCCTGTCGTTGGGCAGAACAGCTATAGGCGAGGGGCGGGGCAAAGGGAAAGGAGAAAGTCCTGTCAACCTATGGGGGAACGTCGGATTTTCTGCAACCGGCGGGATGACGCGGCCCCGCCCCGCCGGGCTGGCACACCGGGGATCAGGCCGTCTTGTCGAGCTGAAAGGCGTCGTGCAGCGCCTGTACCGCCAGTTCCATGTATTTGCGATCGACCAGCACCGAGATCTTGATCTCGGATGTGGTGATGACCTTGATGTTGACGCCCTCATCCGACAGCACCTTGAACATCTGCGCGGCAACGCCGGTGTGCGACCGCATGCCGATGCCCACCACCGAAATCTTGCACACCTCGGTATCCGCGACCAGTTCGCTGAACGCGATGCTGCCCGCTTCCATGGCGGCCTTCAGCGCCTTTTCCGCGCGCGCCACCTGATTGGTGGGGCAGGAAAAGGTCATGTCCGTGTGGCCGTCATCGGCGATATTCTGCACGATCATGTCGACGTTGATGCCCGCCTCGGACAGGGGGGTGAAGATGCTGGCGGCGATGCCCGGACGGTCCTCGACCGCGACCAGGGTCATCTTTGCCTCGTCGCGCGAATGGGCGACCCCGGAAACGACGTTCAGTTCCATGATTTCCTCCTCGTCGCAGACCAGGGTTCCGGCCTCGTCCGATTGTTCCTCGAAGCTGCTGAGCACCCGCAGCTTGACCTTGTAGCGCATGGCCAGTTCGACCGACCGTGTTTGCAGGACCTTGGCGCCAAGCGAGGCCAGTTCCAGCATTTCCTCGAACGCGATCCTGTCCAGTTTGCGGGCCTTGTCGCAGATGCGCGGGTCGGTGGTGTAGACGCCATCAACATCGGTGTAGATGTCGCAGCGTTCGGCATCGAACGCGGCGGCAAAGGCGACGGCGGTGGTGTCCGATCCGCCCCGGCCCAGCGTGGTGATGCGGCCCTCGGGGGAAAGCCCCTGAAAGCCCGCGACCACGGCGACGCGCATGCCTTCGCCGAATTTGCGTGTGATGTTGCCGGTCGGAATGTCGACGATGCGCGCCGAGCTGTGCTGGCTGGTGGTCATCAGCGGCACCTGCCAGCCCTGCCAGGACCGCGCGGGCACATCCATTTCCTGAAGCGTCAGCGCCATCAGCCCGGCGGTGACGTTTTCGCCAGACGACACGACGGCATCGTATTCGCGCGCGTCGAACAGCGGCGAGGTTTCCTCGACAAGGCCGACAAGCTTGTTGGTCTCGCCCGACATGGCCGAGACGATGACGATGACGTCATAGCCCTTGGCCACCTCGACGCCGACACGTTTCGCCGCCCGCCGGATGCGGTCAAGCGTGGCGACGGACGTGCCGCCGAATTTCATCACGAGAACGGGCATGCAGCACCCCCCGGTGGACCTTGATAACGCGCGGTTTACGCGGGGGGCGTGGATTGCGCAAGAGGCAGGCAAGACACCCCGCGGTGCCCGAATCAAGGGCGTTGAACGCGGGGTGTCAGCGGTGCCTCAGGTCGGGAGCGCCTGCCCGTCCCAGGTTTCGAAACAGCCGGTGTTTTGCAGGCTGAGCGCTTCAAGCCGGTCGGCAAGTCCGGTTGCGGATTGCGCGGCCGTGATCTCGGCAGAGGCGCCGCCCATGTCGGTCTGCACCCAGCCCGGGTGATAGATGCCCACGCTGATGCCCTGCGACTTGAGATCGGAGGACAGGTTGCGCCCCAGATTAAGCGCCGCCGCCTTGGAGGCGCGGTAAATGTAGCAGCCGCCGGGCGCCTGTTCGTCGCTGGCCATCTGCGACGAGATGATCATGATTTTCGCCGTCCCCGACCGGCGCAGGTGGGGCAGCATGGCCTGCACCGTCAGAAACACGCCGGTGACGTTGACGGCAAAGCTGTCGGCCCACATCTGTTGGGGATAGCCGTCGATGTCCTGCGCCATGTCCAGAAACACGCCCGCGTTGCAGATCAGTGCATCCAGCGGCGCGTCGATGCCCCGGGCCAGCGCGGAGATTGAGGCCGGGTCGGTCACGTCAAGCGGGGCCAGGCCGGGCGCGTTGCGCGCGGTGCCTGTCACGGTGTTGCCGCGTGTGGACAGTTCGGTGCAAAGGGCGGCGCCGATGCCGCGGTTTGCTCCGGTCACAAGGATTCGCATCAGTTGATCTTTCGTGTTGGTCGGAAGGGAAGGGGGACGACGGGGATTCCGTCATTGATGAGTCTGATCGCCTCGCCGCCGCGGGCCTCGCCCCAGATCGCACGTTTCGGCGCCTCGCCTTCGTGCATGGCGCGGGCTTCGCGGGCAAAATCGCGGCCCACATAATCCGAGGATCTTTCGACCTCGTCGCGCAGCGCGCGCAGGGCCTGTTCGGCGGACGATTCGGGGGTGGACAGCGGGGCCTTGACGGGGCGCTCGGCCCCTGCGTTCACGCGTGGCGCCATGAGGTCCTTGGCCACGTCGGACGATCCGCAGACCGAACAGGCCACAAGCCCGGCGGCGTGCAGCTTGTCAAAGGCGCTTGCGGATTGGAACCAACTGTCAAAGCGGTGATCCTGCGCGCATCTGAGGGTGTACTGGATCATACTCGCAGCCCAATAGTGTGGGTCGTCAGGTAAGGGGTCGGACAGGAATAATCAAGCGGGGGTCAGCGTGTCGAGCCGTGCGCTGATGCCCGCGACAAGCGCCTGCGCATCCATCCGGGGGCGCAGCAGCGCGCGCGCGGCCTGTCCCATCGCGCGCTGACGGGGGTGCAGCGCCAGCAACGCGGCGGCCAGCGTTTCGGCGCTGTCGATGGCGCAGGCGGCGCCGGCGGCGTCGAGCCGGGCAAAGGGCGCGCGGAAATTCCTGACGTCTGGCCCGTGGATCAGCGCGGCGCCACAGGCGGCGGGTTCGTAGGGGGTATGACCGCCGCGATCGGCCAGGGTGCCGCCGATGAACACCCGCCCCGCCGCCGCATAAAACAGTGCCATTTCTCCCAGCGTGTCGGCCAGGTAGACATCCGCATCCGGAGCTTCGCCCAGGCTGCGGCGGGCGACGGTCAGGCCCTTGGCGTTGGCCAGCCGGACGATGTCATCGGCGCGGCGCGGGTGGCGGGGGGCAAGGATCAGCCGCAGCTCGGGTTCCTGCGCGCGGGCGACAAGATGGGCGGTCAGCGCCGTCGCTTCCTCGCCTTCATGGGTCGAGGCGGCAAGCCAGGTGTGGTCCCTGTTCAGCCCGGACAACGTCGCGTCGTGCAGATCAGGCGGGTCGTACAGCGCCTTGAGGTCGACCACCGGCCCGGCGGCGTCCGCCGGCAACCCCGCCGCAAGGTAGCGCGCCAGCGACCCTTCGTCCTGCGCCGACAGCCAGTGGATACGGGCCAGAAGCCGACGTTGCAGCCCGCCGAACAGCCGCCATGCGCGCGCGGTGCGCTCGCTCAGTCGCCCCCCCATGATCAGCACCGGACCGGGACAGCCCAGCACCCGATGCGGCCACAGTTCGGATTCCATCGCCAGATGCGCCCGCACGGACCAGTTGCGCAGGAACCGCCGCGTCACCCACCCCAGGTCCAGCGGCGCAAGTCGCGCGGGCAGGCCCCAGCTTTGGGCCAGCGCGACCCCGGTGACGGAATTGCAGGTGACGACAAGCGCCAGATCGGGCCGGGCGATGCGCAGCGCCTCGATCAGGGGGCGGGCAGAGGCCAGTTCGCCGTTCGAGGCCGCGTGCAGCCACAGGTGGTGCCCCGGTTCGGCGGGCCCAAGCGCAAGGCGCGCGCGCAAATCCCCGAAGCTGCGCCCCAGAACAAGGCGCCCCAGCACAACAGCGGCAAACAGTGTCGTGAGCAGGCGGTAAAGCAGCATAAGATGTCCCGTTGCGATGATGCCACGGGCTTAGGACGGCAGGCGCGCGCGGGCAAGCCTTGGCGCGCCCGTCAGGCGTCCAGCTCGGCGTCCCAGTACAGGTAGTCCATCCAGCTTTCATGCAGGTGGCCGGGCGGAAACTTGCGCCCGGTGTTCATCAGTTCGGACGCGCCGGGCTGGCGGGGGGTCTTGCGCAGATTCATGCCCGCGCGGCGCAGCGACTTGGACCCCTTGCGCAGGTTGCAAGGCGCGCAGGCGGCCACGACGTTTTCCCAGCTGGTGATGCCCCCGCTGGCGCGCGGCACAACATGATCGAACGTCAGTTCGCCCTTTGAGCCGCAATACTGACAGCGAAATTCATCCCTCAGAAAAAGATTAAAACGCGTGAAGGCCACGCGTTTTCGGGGTTTCACATAATCTTTCAGCACCACAACGCTGGGAATTTTCAGCGTCATCGACGGGCTTCGCACGGTCTCGTCGTATTCGGCGACGATGTCCACCCGTTCGAGAAAAGCCGCCTTGACCGCTTCTTGCCAAGGCCATAGCGAAAGGGGATAGTAGGAAAGCGGCCTGAAATCCGCGTTCAGAACCAGCGCCGGATGGTGCCGCAGCGCTGATGGTTCCCTGACAAAATGCGTTCTGAAGTCGCCGTCCATGAAGTGACTCTTTCCCTGCCCTGTCTGCCCGTACCAAGCACCAGAGCGGGACGACCCGCCCCAGCGTCAAGCCACTATATCCTGCGTCGGCCCTCTGGCAAGCCCCGCAACTTGTGGTGGCGCTATTGTTGGTACCGCGGTTGGGTAAATCTCATGTGACAGGCGCACCCCCCGGCATGGCGCCAAGCGCCACAAGGCCAGGCGACAGGGGCGGACAGTCAGTTGCCGAAATTCGCCACACCGGCGAAATCCATCGTCGCCAGCGCGGCCTTTTGGCGTGGTCCTTCGGCCGTCTCGTCCGGGCCATCGACCTGCACGAGGATACGGTTGGCGATCGGGCCCATGGTCCAGCTGTCTTGAACCGCGAATTTCTGGCGGCCGATCGGGTCGGTTTTCATCCCCACGGCGCCCTCACTGGCGATCGGCGTGGCGCAAAGCGCGGCAAAAGCAGGAATGCCGGGCAGTCGCATGGGGAAACCCCATCAGTTTCGGAAAAATCCATGCGTCACACGATGCCCTCGGCCCGGAACCCTTGCAAGCTGCGGTTTTCCCGACCGGACTGCGGCCGGCGACGGCTGTGGCGTCTCAGTCGGCCGCCCGCTTGCGGCGCACATAAAGCTCCAGCCGATGATGCACGATGTCATAGCCCAGGGCGGCGGCGATCTCGGCCTGCAGCTTCTCGATGCGTTCGGAATGAAATTCGACGACTGCGCCGGTGTCGACGTCGATCATGTGGTCGTGATGGGCGGTTTTTGCATGTTCGAAACGCGCGGCCTCGCCTTCGAACTGGTGCCGGTGGATGACGCCCTGCGATTCCAGTTCGGTCAGGGTGCGATAGACGGTCGACAGCGAAATGCCGGGCACCTTTTCATGGGCGCGGCGGTGGAGTTCAACCGCATCGGGGTGGTCTTTTGCCGCCGCCACGACCGCGAGCAGCGCGGCGCGCTGGCGGGTGATGCGGACCCCGGCGCGGCGCAGCGCCCCGGTCAGTTCCTGCGTTCGTGTCTCGATTGAAATCATGCGCCCGAATTTGCGCCATCGCGGCGTGTGGCGCAAGCGTTTCCTGCAAATCATTCGCAACTGGATTGAAAATTGCAAATCATTCCTACATGCATCTGGGACGCAGCGCAGGAGAATGCTCATGTTTTTACGACGCACGGTACTGGGATTCATCGGGGTGCTGGCGCTGGCCCCGCTGCCCGCCATCGCTGCCGAAAGGATCCGGGTCGCCACCACATTTACCGTGATCGCCGACATGGCGCAGAACGTGGCGGGGGACGCCGCCGAGGTGGTGTCGATCACCAAACCGGGGGCCGAGATCCACGGCTATCAGCCCACGCCCCGCGACCTTGTGGCGGCGCATGACGTGGACCTTATCCTGTGGAACGGTCTGAATCTGGAAACCTGGTTCGAACAGTTCTTCGGCAATCTTCGCGATGTGCCTGCTGCTGTCGTATCCGAGGGGATCGAGCCGATCTCGATCTCGGGCGGGGAATATGACGGCAAGCCCAACCCGCACGGCTGGATGGCGCTGAGTTCGGCGCTGATTTATGTGGACAACATCCGTGACGCGCTGAGCGGCGTCGATCCGGATAACGCCGAAACCTATGCCGCGAACGCCGAAAGCTACAAGGCCAGTATCGCTGCCACCATCGGTCCGCTGCGCGAAGCGGCGCTGGCATTGCCCGGCTCCCGGCGCTGGCTGGTGACATCCGAGGGCGCGTTTTCCTATCTTGCCCGCGACTTCGGCTTGCAGGAACTGTACCTGTGGCCGATCAACGCCGATGCCCAGGGCACACCCAGCCAGGTGCGGGCGGTGATCGACGGGGTGCGCGAGCACGACATCCCGGCGGTGTTCTCGGAATCCACCGTGTCGGACAAGCCGGCGAAACAGGTGGCGCGGGAAACCGGGGCAAGCTACGGCGGCGTCCTGTATGTAGATTCGCTGTCCGAAGCAGGCGGGCCGGTGCCGACCTATCTGGATCTGCTGCGCGTCACCTCGGAAACCATTCTGAAAGGGTTGCAGCAATGACAGAGGGCATCCGCGCCGACAACGTGACCGTGACGTATCGCAACGGGCATACCGCCCTTCGGGACGCGAGTTTCGCATTGCCCACGGGCACCATCACCGCCCTCGTGGGGGTGAACGGCGCGGGCAAGTCGACCCTGTTCAAGGCGCTCATGGGCTTTGTGCCCGTGACGCGGGGCAGGGTCGAAATTCTTGGCCGCCCGGCGGGCGAGATGATGAAGAGCCAGGCGCTGGCCTATGTGCCCCAGGTCGAAGAGGTCGACTGGAGCTTTCCGGTGCTGGTCGAAGACGTGGTGATGATGGGCCGCTATGGGCACATGGGCTTTCTGCGCCGCCCCCGCGCCGCAGACCACGAGGCCGTGTCCGCCGCGCTTGCCCGCCTGAACATGACTGAGTTTCGCCACCGCCAGATCGGGGAATTGTCGGGCGGGCAGAAAAAGCGCGTCTTTCTGGCACGCGCGCTGGCGCAGGATGCGCAGGTGATCCTGCTGGACGAACCCTTTACCGGGGTCGATGTGCAGACCGAAGAGCAGATCATCGCCCTGTTGCGCGAACTGCGCGACGAGGGGCGGGTGATGCTGGTGGCGACGCATAACCTTGGGTCCGTGCCGGAATTCTGCGATCGGGTGGTGCTGGTCAAGGGCACGGTGCTGGCTTACGGGCCGACCGCAGAGGTGTTCACCGCCGACCGCCTGCGCGAAGCCTTTGGCGGCGTGTTGCGCCATTTCATGCTGGGCGGTGACCGCTTGCACGATGACGAAGATCCCCGCGAACTGGGCATCTTTACGGATGATGAACGCCCGCTGGTGGTGTACGACGAACGGGTCAGAACAGTGAAACCGCGCGCATGACCTGGCTTGAACCTTTCACATACGGGTACATGACGAACGCGATCTGGGTTTCGGCCCTTGTCGGCGGGGTCTGTGCGTTCCTGTCGGCCTACCTCGTGCTCAAGGGCTGGTCGCTGATCGGCGACGCGCTGTCGCATTCCGTGGTGCCGGGGGTGGCGGGGGCATACATGCTCGGGCTGCCGTTCGCTCTGGGGGCGTTCCTGTCTGGCGGGTTGGCTGCGTTGGCGATGTTGTTCCTGCGCAGCCGGTCCGGTCTGAAAGAAGACGTGGTGATCGGCCTGATCTTTACCGCGTTCTTCGGGATGGGGCTGTTCATGGTGTCGCTGAACCCCATGGCCGTGTCGATCCAGACCATCACCATGGGCAACATTCTTGCAATTTCGCCGCAGGACACGCTGCAACTGGTGCTGATCGGAGGCATCTCGCTGGCGGTGCTGCTGGCCAAATGGCGCGACCTGCTGGCGGTGTTCTTTGACGAAGCTCACGCCCGCACCATCGGCCTTCCGGTCACGACGCTGCGGCTGGTGTTCTTTACGCTGCTGTCGGCCTCGACCGTGGCGGCGATGCAGACGGTGGGCGCGTTTCTGGTAATTGCGCTGGTGGTGACGCCGGGCGCGACGGCCTATCTGCTGACCGACCGGTTCGGACGCATGCTGGCGCTGTCGGTTGCCATCGGCACAATCAGTTCCGCCGTGGGGGCCTATGCCAGCTATTTTCTGGACGGGGCGACCGGGGGCATCATCGTGTGCCTGCAAACCGCGCTGTTTCTGCTGGCCTTTGTCTTTGCGCCGACCCACGGCACGCTGGCGGCCCGGCGCAAGGCGCTTGCCGCGCTGACAGAGGTGAACTGATGGACAGCCTGCTTTTGCCATTCCAGTTTCCGTTCATGCAGAACGGGTTTCTGATCGTTGCGCTGATCGCGCCCGCAGGGGCGTTGCTGAGCTGTTTTCTGGTGCTCAAGGGCTGGGCGCTGCTGGGCGATGCCACCAGCCATGCGGTGCTGCCGGGTGTGGTGCTGGCCTATATGGCGGGCATTCCGCTGTTGATCGGGGCATTCCTTGCGGCACTGTTCTGCGCGCTGTCCACCGGGTTCATCGGGGCCAATTCAAGGGTCAAGCAGGATACGGTCATGGGGGTCGTGTTCTCGGGCATGTTTGGCGCGGGGATCGTGCTTTACACCAGTATCGAAAGCGCGCTGCATCTGGATCATATCCTGTTCGGCGACATGATGGGCGTGCAATCGGGCGACCTGTGGACGGCGGGCGTGATCTCGGGCGTTGTAACGCTGGGCCTGCTGGTCAAGTGGCGCGACATCCTCGCCCATGCGTTCGACCCGGTGCAGGCCAGGATGATCGGCCTGCGCGTGGGCGTCATACATTACGGGCTTCTGGTGGCGTTGTCTGCCACGATCGTGGCGATGCTGTCATCGGTCGGGATCATCCTTGCGGTGGCCTATCTGATCGCGCCGGGGGCGATTGCCTTTCTGCTGGTGCGCAGTTTCGGCGTCATGCTGTGGGTGGCGACGGGCGCGGCGCTGGTGGCGGGGATCGTCGGCACCTACGCGGCATTCTGGCTGGACAGTTCGCCCGCGCCGACCATCGTGCTGGTCCTGACGGGGATGTTTCTGGCGGCCCTCGGCTGGCGTCAGCTTCTGATCGCAAGGCACCAGCAAGCGGCGTGAACGTGGCGCTCAGGGCGGCTCACGGCGCGGGTTCAATGCCTATGGTCTGGCGCAGAGATCCGGTCGCACGGTCGAAAATCAGGATTTCGTCGCCTTGGGTCACCACCGCATACCAGTCTGACCCCTGGGTATAGGCGGTGGCCCTGGCGCCATCGGGCAGGGTGATCGCGTCCGGCAACGGCGCGCGCGCGTTCGTGTAACGGATGACAACCAGCCCCAACAGCGTTAGAAGCCCCGCGATCATCACCCCCGTCAGCACGGTCACCAACAGCCGCAAAAAGCGCAGGTTGGCCGGTTCGGGCAGTTTCTCGTCGGCATCCGGAGTCCGGGACATGGAAAATCCTTTGCGCATCACCATCGGGGAAGCCCCGCCTTTGCGCCTTGATAAGGCGCTCGCGCGCGATGTGCCAGAGCAGGCGGCGCTGTCGCGCACCCGTCTGACAAGGCTGATCGCCGAAGGCGCCGTGACCCGCGCGGGCGAGGTGCTGAGCGACCCCAAGGCCAGGGTCTCCGAGGGCGATGAGATCGACATCATCCTGCCCGAACCCGAAGCCAGCCATATCGGTCCCGAAGACATCCCGCTGGATATCGTCTGGGAAGACCCCGACCTGGTGGTGGTCAACAAACCTGTCGGCATGGTGGTGCATCCCGCGCCCGGCACCCCGACTGGCACGCTGGTGAACGCGCTGCTGCACCATTTCGGCGGAGAGCTGTCCGGCGTGGGCGGCGTGGCGCGCCCCGGCATCGTGCACCGAATCGACAAGGACACCAGCGGCCTGCTTGTGGTGGCGAAATCCGACCGCGCCCATCACGGGCTTGCCGCGCAGTTCGAAGCCCACAGCGCCGACCGCGCCTATCTGGCGATCTGCCACGGGGTGCCGGATGCGGGCGACCCGCGCCTGCTGGGCACGCGCGGCGTGTCGATGGAACCGGGCAGCGTGATCCTGATACAGTCGGGGCTGGCGCGGCACCGCACCGACCGGCAGCGCCAGGCGGTCTATTTCGACGGGCAGGGGCGCCATGCCATCACCCGCGCCCGTGTGCTGGAACACTTCGGCACGCCTGCCGCGCTGGCGCTGGTGGAATGCCGGCTGGAAACCGGACGCACCCACCAGATTCGCGTTCACATGGCCCATGCCGGGCACGGGCTTGTCGGCGATCAGACCTATGGCGGGCGGCGCAAACCCGCCGCCAGGGCGCTGGGCGAAGCCGCTGCCGCCGCGATCATCGCGTTTCCCCGGCAGGCGTTGCACGCCGCAAAGCTGGGCTTTGATCACCCCGTCACTGGCGAGCGGCTGGATTTCGAGGCGCCCCTGCCAACCGACATGACCCGGCTTCTGGCCGTGTTACGCGGTTGATCTGATCGTGTGCGCACACATTGGTTACATATTTTGTGAATACCTGCTCGAACGCACATCTGTCATAGTCTTCCCGATCCGGTGAACCACGGCAGATGGCGGACCTTTTCGACGGAAATCCGCGTTAGCTTCGTAACAACCAGGAACCGTTAGCATGGACCGGCCAGCCGGGCCGGGACTTGAAACACCACACGGGCTATCCCAAATGGGATGTTAAGCCTCATAACATTGGAGGGAAATGGGCAAGTGAGCAATATGACCAGATACGCCAACCTTCCGGCACCGTCGCCGGAAGCGGGGCTGAGCCGTTACCTGTCCGAGATCCGGAAGTTTCCGCTTCTGGAACCTGAAGAAGAATACATGCTTGCAAAACGCTGGGTCGAGGATGGCGATTCCGCCTCGGCCCATCGCATGGTCACGTCGCACCTGCGTCTCGCGGCCAAGATCGCCATGGGCTATCGCGGCTATGGCCTGCCCCAGGCCGAGGTGATCTCGGAGGCGAACGTCGGCCTGATGCAGGCGGTCAAACGCTTTGACCCGGAAAAGGGCTTTCGCCTTGCCACCTACGCGATGTGGTGGATCCGCGCGTCGATCCAGGAATACATTCTGCGGTCGTGGTCGCTGGTGAAGCTGGGCACCACCTCGGCGCAGAAAAAGCTGTTCTTCAACCTGCGCAAGGCGAAATCCCGCATCGGCGCGCTGGAAGAGGGCGACCTGCGCCCCGAACATGTCACCAGGATCGCCACCGATCTCGGGGTCACCGAAACCGAGGTCATCTCGATGAACCGGCGCATGTCGGGGGGGGACGCGTCGCTGAACGCCACGGTGGGCAGCGATGACGATGGGTCGATGCAGTGGCAGGACTGGCTGGAAGACGAAAGCGCCGATCAGGCCACCGACTACGCCGAACGCGACGAGCTGGACGCGCGCCGCGCCCTGCTCGCGCAGGCCATGGATGTGTTGAATGATCGTGAAAAGGACATCCTGACCCAACGCCGTCTGTCCGAAAAGCCTGTCACGCTGGAAGACCTGTCCAGCGTCTATGACGTCAGCCGCGAACGCATCCGCCAGATCGAGGTGCGCGCCTTTGAAAAGCTGCAAAAGCGCATGCGCGAGCTGGCGCAGGAACAGGGGATGATGGCGACGGCCTGATCCCGGCAAAGCCCGCCCTTCGGATCCGGAGGGCGGGCCTTTTTTGAAATTGGCGCGATAGCAATGACGAAAGGGCCGATATGACACGGGTCGTTCTGGTAACCGGAGGCGCGCGCGGCATCGGGCGCGCCATCGCCGAGGATTTTTCGCGCGACCATGCCGTCGCGCTGACGTGGAATACCACGCAACCGTCGGGTATTCTGGATGAAATCCTCAAAATCCAGGTGGACCTGACCGGCGCCGGCTCGGCGGATATGGTGGTTCAGGCGGTGTTGGAACGCTTTGGCCGGATTGATGTGATGGTCAACAACGCGGGGCTGATCCGGCCATCCGCCAAGGACAGCGTCGATGCGGCGGCGCTGCACCAGATGCTGGACGTCAACCTTCTGGCACCCGGTGCGCTGCTGGCGGCCGCGTTGCCCCATCTGGGACCGGGGGCGGCAATCGTGAATATCTCGTCGATGAATGCGGTGTTGCCACCGCGCGATGCGTCGATCTACGGCGCCAGCAAAGCCGCGCTGAATCTGTGGACCCGTGCGATGGCCAAGGAACTTGGCCCCCGCCAGATCCGCGTCAACGCCGTGGCGCCGGGCGCGATCAACATCCCCGAATCCCCGCGCCCCGATGATCTGACAGACCTGATTGTGAAGGACACCGCCCTTGGGCGGATCGGACGGCCCGACGACATCGCGCGGGCAGTGCGGTTTCTGGCAAGCGACGCCGCCGGGTTCATCACCGGAGAGGTGCTGACAGTGTCCGGCGGCTACCGCCTGTAACAGCCGTGGCCCCCGCGACCGGGGACCACGACGGCGCATTCAGATCTGACGCACGGCGCCTTTCGAGGCACTGGTGGTCAGGGCGGCATAGGCCTTGAGCGCCTTCGATATCTTGCGCTTGCGCTTTTCCTCGGGCTGCCAACCGGCCTCGTCCCGTTTGAGCCGGCGGTCGGCCAGCACGGCGTCATCGACCGCCAGGTGGATCTTGCGCGCGGGGATGTCGATCTCGATCAGGTCGCCGTTTTCCACAAGGCCGATGGCGCCGCCCTCGGCCGCTTCGGGCGACACATGCCCGATCGACAGGCCCGAAGACCCCCCCGAAAAGCGCCCGTCGGTGATCAGCGCGCAATCCTTGCCCAGCCCTTTGGATTTCAGATAGCTGGTCGGGTACAGCATTTCCTGCATCCCCGGCCCGCCGCGCGGCCCTTCGTAGCGGATCAGAACAATGTCGCCGGGCACGATCTTGCCGGTCAGGATCGCGCTGACAGCCGTGTCCTGCGATTCGAAAATGCGTGCGGGGCCGGAAAACACCAGGATCGAGTCATCGACCCCGGCGGTTTTCACGATGCAGCCATCCTCGGCGAGGTTGCCATACAAAACCGCAAGACCGCCATCCTTGGAAAACGCATGTTCGGCGTCCCGGATCACGCCGGTCTGGCGGTCAAGGTCCAGCGTGTCATAGCGGCGATCCGTCGAAAACGCCTGTGTGGTGCGCACGCCGCCGGGCGCGGCCCGAAAGAAATCATGCACCGATTCGGAATTGGTGCGCGACACGTCCCAGCGGTCCAGCGCGTGGGCCATGGTTTCCGCGTGAATGGTCGGCACGCTGGTGTCGATCAGGCCGGCGCGGTCAAGCTGACCCAGGATCGACATGATGCCGCCCGCGCGGTGAACGTCTTCCATGTGCACATCGTCCTTGGCGGGGGCCACCTTGCACAGTACGGGAACCTGGCGCGACAGCCTGTCGATCTCGGCCATGTCAAAGGCGACCTCGCCTTCGGACGCGGCGGCGAGCAGGTGCAGCACGGTGTTGGTCGATCCGCCCATGGCGATGTCCAGCGTCATGGCGTTCTGAAATGCCTCGAAGGTTGCAATGGACCGGGGCAGGACCGATGCGTCGTTCTGCTCGTAATACCGCTTGGCCAGATCGACGATCAGGTGCCCCGCCTCGACGAACAGGCGCTTGCGGTCGGCATGGGTGGCAAGGGTCGAGCCGTTGCCCGGCAGCGACAGGCCGAGCGCCTCGGTCAGGCAGTTCATCGAATTGGCGGTGAACATGCCCGAACAGGACCCGCAGGTTGGGCAGGCGGCCTCTTCGATGGCCTGCACCTGGGCGTCGGTGTATGTGTCATCCGCCGCGGCAACCATGGCATCGACGAGATCCAGCGCCTTTTCCCCGTCCTCCCATTCGACCTTGCCGGCCTCCATCGGGCCGCCGGATACGAACACCACGGGGATGTTCAGCCGCATCGACGCCATCAGCATGCCGGGGGTGATCTTGTCGCAGTTGGAAATGCACACCATGGCATCGGCGCAATGGGCGTTCACCATGTATTCCACGCTGTCGGCGATGATTTCGCGCGAGGGCAGAGAATAGAGCATTCCGTCATGGCCCATGGCGATGCCGTCGTCGACCGCGATGGTGTTGAATTCCTTGGCCACGCCGCCCGCTTTTTCAACTTCGCGCGCGACCATCTGCCCCAGATCCTTGAGATGGACGTGACCTGGCACGAACTGGGTAAAGCTGTTCACGATCGCGATGATCGGCTTGTTCCAGTCGCCGTCGGTCATGCCGGTGGCGCGCCACAGACCGCGGGCGCCGGCCATGTTGCGGCCATGGGTGGTGGTGCGAGAGCGATAGGCGGGCATGGGTTTCCCCCTTATTAGCGGTGTCGGCGCTGTGTAACGCCCGCAGGCCGTTGCGGCAAGCGGTGGTTCCGGGGGGCTGAACGTCTGCGTCGCGTGGATTGTCGCGCGCCAGCGCGATGCGGCGCGCGTGGCGAAGACCACGGCAAGACAATGGCGCCGGAACCATCGCCCGGCGCTGGCAGCGAAAGCGGTGGCGCAACCCAGGCGCAGATCCGCTTGGCGAACGCCCGCCCCCTGTTTACAGCCTCCCCGTGGCGAAGCACGGGCCCCCCCGTCAACGCACGGCTGCCTGATCTCGGCGCTGACGAAGATCGGTGCGGTCGGTATCGGTGCCTTTGACCAGACCGCTCAATGCTGGCACTGCAGGGCGTCATATCTGATCGCAGCGTGGATCTGCGTCGTAGAGCGCCCGCACAGGTATGTCGGTCATGTCAGGTCAGCGCGCCGCGCCAGTTCGCCCGCCGGTGATGCGTTCCAACGCGACCCAGGCCGCCGCGATACGTTTGACACGTCAGGTCGAAAACGCCCTGGCGCGCATGACGGGCCGCGCCTTTTGTCGGCATGGCGCTCAGCGCACAGGATCGACCAGGGCGCTGTTCAGCGTGCAGTCGCGCACCACATCCTGCCCGCATGGCACAGGGACAAGGTCCTTGGACAGGCACAGCCGGGCTTCCTGGATACGTCCGTCGCGACAGGTGATGGTCACCATATCCGGCTCCCAGCCATCATTCGCCTTCAAAAACGCCTCTTCGATCACCGAGGCGGGCAGCGTGACCGGCTTGTCCAGCGCGCGAAGAACCGCCGGGCGCATCACCTGATCGTAAGCCTTGCGCGACAACGCGAAATAATCCCGCGCGGACAGGCCGGTGCAGACGCCGTGCTTGTGCCATTCATGCCAGGCCAACCCGGCCGTGCCCATGATGTCGGCCATGTCGCTGGTCATGGCGCGGCTGGGCGGGCGCTGGGTCGTCGGGCAATGGGCCGGATAGCCGCGGTGGTACTGGGGCCAGAGGCCGTGCAGGACCCAGCCCAGCGGGCGGTCGCACTGGGGCGACTGACGCGCATCGCCTTCAAGCGCGCACCAGGTCGGCGACCAGCCGAGCGACAGGACGTAATAGTCGAAGTCACCCGAGGGCTCTCCGTCGGCGCGGGCAAGTCCCGCGCACAGGATCAGCGGCAGCAACCATCGCATTTTCTCTTCCCTCTTCAGCCTGATTTCACTATATAGCGCCCAAGTTCCCCGACAACGGTAACCGTCCCGGACAGCCATCCAGGACATCCCGGCCCCCAGAGGTCCGGGGGCGGGGAAGAAGTTTTGCAAGGAGACTTGAACGATGGCCAAACTGCTGCACCCCAAGGCGACCGCCGTCTGGCTGGTCGACAACACCACCCTGACATTCAAACAGATCGCCGATTTCACCGGCATGCACGAGCTGGAAGTGCAGGGCATCGCCGATGGTGACGTTGCGGCAGGTGTCAAGGGGTTCGACCCGGTCGGCAACAACCAGATCGAACAGGCGCAGATCGACCAGGCCGAAAAGAACCCGATGGCCAAGCTCAAGCTGAAGTACAACGCCGCCGCTGTCGACGAAGACAAGCGTCGCGGTCCGCGCTACACGCCGCTGTCCAAGCGTCAGGATCGCCCGAACGCGATCCTCTGGCTGGTCAAGTTCCACCCCGAACTGACGGACGGGCAGATTTCAAAGCTGGTGGGCACGACCAAGCCGACCATCCAGTCGATCCGCGAACGCACCCACTGGAACATCCAGAACATGCAGCCCATCGACCCGGTGGCGCTGGGCCTGTGCCGCCAGACCGAACTGGACGCCGCTGTGGCCAAGGCGGCCAAGGGCCGCGAAACCGTCATGTCCGATGACGAACGCCGCAAGCTGGTGTCGACCGAGCAGAGCCTTGGGATGGACACCGAGGCGCGGCTGCCCACCGCCATCGAAGGACTTGAGACCTTTACCCTGTCGAACACGCGCAGCGACGATGACGAGGACGACAAGGCCCCGAGCGACTATTCCGATGCCGAGAGCTTTTTCAACCTGCCCGCCCCAAGCGATGACGACGACGAGGATGACGACGACAGCGACGATCCGCGCGGCTGACGCCCGGACCGGCAGGGTCCTCCACACGTTCGAAAAGGCCCGTGCCGGATGGCGCGGGCCTTTGGCGTTTCAGCGATAGGATTTGTCGATCCTGTCGAACGCGCCATGGGCAAAATCGTCGCGGAACACGGCGTGGTCGGCTTGCAGTCGGTCCGCCGCTTCCAGCGCAAAGCGGCAGATGTCGGCAATGAAAAGGCGGCGCGGGGTGGCGGCCTCGACGATAGAGGGGGCGACATCGTAGTCGATCCGCCCCAGATCGTCCGACAGCGCATGGCTTTGGGCCAGCGCGGCGCCGCAGACTTCGGCGTAATCCTTCCAGGTGGCGTAGCTCAGGCCATCCGGGTCGATGTTGTCGCGAAACGCACGCGCTCGCAGCTCATGAAGCTTTCGCCGTCGATCTCGACCGCGCCGTAGAAAATGTCGCCATGGGGCAGCCGCACCTGTCGGCCATGAACGATGCGGCCGGCCTTGTTGCCCGCATCGAAGCTGCCTGGCGGCGTCAGCCCGTCCAGGGTCGACCGCCGGGCGCTTTTGAATTCGATGATAAGGTCGTCGGTGGCATCACGCGACGGGCCTTCGATGAGCACATAATAGCGCGGCAGTCCCAGCGACGCGGTGCCCTGGCCGTGACGGATGCACACGTCCTTGTCCCGCAGCTCTGCGGAACGGTCCGGCTTGGCGGCGGCAAGATCGTCGACGGCTTGCTGAAAGGTCGCGTCGCGGGACGAGATCGGCTGAAGTTCGTCATCGGTCCTGGCCGCCACCCGGAACCCGGTGGCGCCGCGCATGATGTCCCAGGTGAAAGGGCATAGGTCGATTCATCGAAATCGCTGACGCCAAAGGTCGGCGCGCCGTTTTCATCCGGCATCCCCTCGAAATTTCCCGGATGCACATCGCCCAGCACCATGACCGACGGCATGTGCCGGTCGCTGCCCACCATGTCGCGGTAAAACAGCAGTGCGGAGCCACGAAAGAACTTGAAAAGATCGCCAGCCAGCGTCTCGAACCCGTCCTCGGTGCCGCTGGCGCGGGTTTCGATCCGGGTCGCGCGATGCCCCCCAGGCCGGCGCGCCGGGGCCCGCGCGTTCGGCGGGCGCCGAAAGCGAGCTCGGATCGGCGGCTGGTGGACATCATGCGTCGGACCGCCCCCAGCGATCCGCGTCAGATCCGGCGCCGCGCGTTCAGGGCGGCGGTGATGGTGCCGTCATCCAGATAATCAAGCTCTCCGCCAATGGGGACCCCTTGGGCGAGCGAGGTCAACGCCACGCGCGTTTCCAGCTGGTCGGCGATGTAATGCGCCGTCGTCTGCCCGTCGACGGTGGCGTTCAGGGCCAGGATGACCTCGGAAATCGCCTCGTCCTCGACGCGGCGCACAAGCTGCGGGATGCGCAATTCGTCCGGGCCGATCGAATCCAGCGCGGACAGGGTGCCCCCAAGCACATGGTAGCGCCCCTTGAACACGTTCGAGCGTTCCATTGCCCACAGGTCGGCCACATCTTCGACCACGCAAAGCAGACCGTTCGACCGGGTCTCGTCAGCGCAGATCGCGCAGACATCGGCGGTGCCGACATTGCCGCAGTTCACACATTCGCGGGCGGAGGCGGCGACCGCCGTCATCGCATCCGCCAGTGGCGTCAGCAACAGCGCCCGCTTGCGGATCAGGTGCAGCACCGCCCGGCGCGCCGAGCGCGGGCCAAGGCCGGGCAGCCGGGCCATCAGGTCGATCAGGGTGTCGATCTCGGTGCGGTCACGCAAATGGGGAAACCTGTCTAAAGGGGGCGAGCCGTTCTGAATTCAGAACGGCAGCTTCATGTCGGCGGGCAGGCCCATTTCCGATGTCAGCTTCTGCATCTCGGATTGCGCCCGCTCCTGCGCGCGGGCCTGGGCGTCCTTGACGGCGGCAAGGATCAGGTCCTCGACCACCTCCTTGTCGTCGCCGTTGAAGATCGACGGGTCGATGTCCAGGGCCTTGAGCTCGCCCTTGGCGGTGGCGGTGGCCTTGACCAGCCCGGCACCGGATTCGCCCACCACCTCAAGCGTGGCGAGGTCTTCTTGCAGCTGGGCCATCTTGCCCTGCATTTCCTGCGCGGTCTTCATCATCTTGGCCATGTCGCCAAGCCCGCCCAAACCTTTCAGCATCTCGTTTCTCCTGTGTGTGGTGGCCGCGCGGCGACCCGTCCCCGTTGGACGCTATATCGCAGCGCCGGGCGCGCGGAACAAGGGGCAGGGTGTGTCGTCGCGGTGCCCCTATGCCGCGTCGTTGCGTTTTTCCGCGAGCGCGGTGTAGAGCGCCGTTTCCAGTTCCTTTTCCAGCTCGCGCGCGCGTTTGACATAGGCTTCGTTCTCGGCTGACGGGACGGTCGGATCCCACAGCATCGCAAGCTCGGCCACGGTTTCGCGATCGTGGTGGTAAAAGGTCTCTTGCGCGATGGCGGCCTCGTATTCGCTCATGCCGACCTCTTCCAGCACATAGCGTCCGGCCCGCAGCGAGCTGTCGAACATCTCGCGCACGATCTTGTTCGCCCCGGCCTGATACAGCTCGTACACATGGGTCCGGTCATGGGCGCGCGCCACGATGAACAGGTCCTCGCGGGTGCGCCGCGCAAAGCGCACCAGCTTGGTCGTGGCCTTGGGATCGTCCAGCCCCGCCACCAGAACCTTGGCATCCTTGATCCCGGCGGCGTGCAGCAGTTCGGGGCGGGTGGGATCGCCGAAAAAGCCGCGAAAACCGAATCTGCGCATCAGTTCGATGGTCTGCATGTCGTGGTCGATCACCACCGTCTTGAACCCCGAGCTTTGCACCAGCCGGTTGACGATCTGACCGAACCGCCCGATGCCCGCGATGATGATCGGTCCGTCCGCCTCGATCGGGTCGTCGGGCCGGGTTTCGCGCGTGTCGGTCAGGCGCTTGGCGAGCAGGTCGAACAGAATGAACAGCAACGGCGTGATCAGCATCGACAGCGCCACCACCAGCAACAGCCTTTGCCCCAGGTTCTGGGTAAAGATGTTCAGTTGCAGCGCGAACGAGATCAGCACGAACCCGAATTCCCCCGCCTGCGCCAGCGCCAGGGTAAACAGCCAGCGCCCGCGAACGCGCAGCCGAAAGATGTGGCTGAGCACATGCAGGATCGCGCCCTTGACGAAGATCATCCCGAGCGCGAGCCCGAGAATCACAAGGGGTTCCTGCATGAACGCCTGAAGGCTCACGCCCGCGCCGACGGTGATGAAGAACAGCCCCAGCAGCAGGCCCTTGAACGGCTCGATGTCGGATTCGAGCTGGTGGCGAAATTCCGAGTTCGCCAGCACGACACCCGCCAGAAAGGTGCCAAGGGCCGGTGAAAGGCCCACCAGTTCCATCAGAAAGGCGATGCCCGCGACGATCAGCAGCGCCACCGCGGTGAACATCTCGGGCAGGCGGGCCGAGTGGATATGGCGAAACAGGGGGCGCGCGCCGAACACCCCGGCGATGATGATCGCGGCCACGGCGGACAGCGTCACAAGCGCCACGCCCCAGCCGGGCAGCCCGTCGACAAGGCTCATGGCGTGGTGGGCGTCGGCGTCCCTGAGCGGCCGCTGGATCGACCCGTCGGGCGCAAGCGAGGCGGTGACCGGCACCGCAAGCAGGGGCAGCACGATCAGCATCGGGATCACCGCGATGTCCTGGGTGAGCAGCACGGAAAACGCCGACCGCCCGCCTCCCGACTGCATCAGCCCCTTTTCGCTCAGCGTTTGCAGAACGATCGCGGTCGAAGACAGCGCAAAGATCATTCCGCAGGCCAGCGCCGGCCCCCAGGCCAGCCCCATCACCATCGCCGCCGCCATGATGGCCAGCGTGGTCAGCACGATCTGCGACCCGCCCAGCCCGACAAGGCGGTGCCGCATGTCCCACAGCGCGCGCGGTTCCAGTTCCAGCCCGATGATGAACAGCATCATGACCACGCCAAATTCGGCGAAATGCAGCAGATCCTGGGTGGCGGACACCAGGTGCAGCACCGGACCGATGATGATCCCGGCCAAAAGGTATCCCAGCACCGACCCCAGCCCGAGTCGCGCGGCGATGGGCACGGCGATCACCGCCGCCAGAAGATAGATCGACGCCTGGAAAAGAAATCCGTCCATGATGGGTCCTGTGCTGCTCGGGGGTATCTTGGGGCAGCGCGCGGGCGGGGGCAACAGCGCGTGGGTCCGCAGCGGCATCATCCCCGCGTGATCGCCCGGCCTGCGCATGCGCGCGCCGGTTGACGCAGGGTGGCGCGTGGGTGTATCGGGACCTTCGTGGCGCTTTGTAACCGGATTGCGGGCCACGTTAAACAACCCGCTAAAGAGGTCAGACGAAAGCCCCTTTCGCTTGACCGCGTCGGGGCTTTTTTCATTTGGGCGGCAGCGGCCCGGAAGGACGAGATGATGAGCGACAGCAAGACCCGCACCGCGCTGGTTCACGGTGGCACCAAACGCAGCCAGTGGAACGAAGTGTCCGAGGCGATATTCCTGACCCAGGGCTTTGTCTATGACAGCGCCGAGGCGGCCGAGCAGCGGTTTCTCAAGGCGGGCGACGATGAATTCATCTATGCCCGTTACGGCAACCCCACCATGCGCATGTTCGAGGACCGGCTGGCGGGCTACCTTGGCTACGAGGATGGTTTTGCCTGCACGTCGGGCATGGCGGCGGTGTCGGGCGCGCTGATGGCGCTGTGCAAGGCGGGTGATCGGGTGGTTGCGTCGCGGGCGCTGTTCGGGTCCTGCCTGTATGTGCTCGAAGAGGTTCTCGGGCGTTACGGGGTTGACATCGTGCTGGTCGACGGGCGCGACACCGCCGCCTGGGACGCGGCGTTGACGCCGGGCACGCGGGCGGTGTTCCTGGAATCGATCTCGAACCCGACGCTTGAGGTGATCGACCTCGGCCATGTCTGCAGGGCGGCGCACAGGGTCGGCGCGCTTGTCATCGTAGACGATGCGATGGCAACGCCGGTGTTTTCCTACGCCCGCGACTGCGACGCGGATCTGGTGGTGATTTCGACCACCAAGCATGTGGACGGCCAGGGGCGGATGCTGGGCGGTATGATCTGCGGCAGCAAGGAGCTGATCCGTGGCCCCATCGAAGCCTACATGAAACACACCGGCGGCGCGATGAACCCGTTCGCCGCGTGGTCGCATCTCAAGGCGCTGGAGACGCTGGAATTGCGCGTGCGGGCGCAGGCGGCGGGCGCGGTGCAGGTCGCCGACGCGCTGTCGGGTCACGACAAGGTGTCCTTCGTGCATTATCCGACGCACAGGGACCACCCCCAGCAGGAACTGGCGTTGCGCCAGGCGCCGTCGGGCGGCACGGTGCTGGCGTTCGAGATCAAGGGCGGAAAAGCCGCCTGTTTCCGCGTGCTGAACGCGCTGAACACGATCCTGATCTCGAATAATTTCGCCGATGCGAAATCCATCGTGACCCACCCGGCGACGACCACCCACCAGCGCCTTCCGCAAGAGCAGAAAGACACGCTGGGCATCACGCCGGGACTGGTGCGTCTGTCGATCGGGCTGGAAGATCCGGCGGACATCATCGCCGACCTGATGCAGGCGCTTGAAGCTGCCTGAGCAAGGCGGCGGAAATCTTCGGGGATAGAAACCATTGGAAATATCGCGGGGCAGGGCTTATCTGTCCCGTGACCCGCACAGCCCCCAGGGATGCCAGAGATGAACATCCATACGCCCGACCTGAACCTTGAGCCCAGCCGCGACGACGCGGCCCAGGCGCTTGCGCTGCTGCGCCGCTATATCGCCGGGGCCGGCGACGGAGACCTTGCCGCCGTCGATCCGGACCTTGTGGCGTTGCGCGACGGGCTGCCCTATCCGGATCTTGCGCGCGATTATCCCGACGGGTTCGTCGCCGACGCTGCCTATCGCGCCACGCTTCCCGACCTTCAGAACGGCCCCGCCTCGCTGATCCGGGGCGAAAACCGGGCGATCCAGCATGTGGGGATTTCCAATTTCCGTCTGCCGCTGCGCTATCGCTCCCGTGGCGTCGGGGACTTGATGCTGGAAACCTCGGTCACCGGCACGGTCAGCCTTGAGGCGGGCAAGAAGGGCATCAACATGTCGCGCATCATGCGCAGCTTTTATGTTCATGCGGAAAAGTCGTTCTCCTTTGACGTGATCGAAGCGGCGCTGGACGATTACAAGACGGACCTTGGCAGTTTCGATGCCCGGATCATGATGCGCCTGTCGTTTCCGGTGAAAATGGACAGCCTGCGGTCGGGCCTGTCGGGGTATCAGTATTACGACATCGCGCTGGAATTGATCGAAGTGCAGGGGCTGCGCCAGCGGTTGCTGCACCTGGATTACGTGTACAGCTCGACCTGCCCGTGTTCGCTGGAACTGGCGGAACACGCCCGGCGCACGCGCGGGCAGCTTGCGACGCCGCATTCGCAGCGGTCGGTCGCCCGGTTGTCGGTGCAGATGAAGCCGGGGCGTAGCCTGTGGTTCGAGGACGTGATCGACCTGTGCCGCGCCGCCGTGCCGACCGAAACCCAGGTGATGGTGAAACGCGAAGACGAGCAGGCGTTTGCCGAGCTCAACGCCGCCAATCCGATCTTTGTCGAAGACGCGGCGCGGCTGTTTGCCGAACAATTGCACGCAGACCCCCGTATCGGCGATTTCCGCGTGCTTGCCAGCCATCAGGAAAGTCTGCATTCCCATGATGCGGTATCCGTGTTGACCGAAGGCGCGACATTCGCCTCCCAAAGCCTGGACCCGGCTCTGTTCGCAAGTCTGCACCACGCCGGCTGATCTGCCGGGCCGTTCGGCGCGACGCGGCGCCGTGTTGCGCGCGTTGCTGCGTTGCAGCAATTGGGGGCGCCGGCGTTGGGAAATCCCTGCAAGATGCCCTGACCCTGCCGGCCCGGGGACACCCGGCCGCGCAGAGGGTTCCGTATGAGCATGGGCAATGTCGCGATCGGCATGGGGCGCATGTCGCTTGGCGCCCGGATCGACACCTGTTTCGCCATGATGGGCTTTGACGTGAACCCCCGTGGACGGCGCCGGGCGCGCATGGCGCAGATCATCGGCCCTGCTATGAAAAGCGCCGCGCAACCGGCGCGCATGGGGCTGACGCGCGACGATATTCCGCCGCGCGTCTTCAAAGGCCTGCCGACCGGTTAGGCCCCCGCAGCCACGCCGCGCAAACAACCCGACGCGCCGGTCACGCCGCTGCTTGACAGGCGCGCGCGCACGGTTCAACGCTCTGCCTCATGTTCGATCTTCGCCCCGTCGCCTATGTCATCGGCCTGCTTGTCGCGACGTTGGGCGCGACCATGTTCCTGCCCATGTTGGTCGACATCGCCGAAGGGCGCGGCGAATGGCATGTCTTTCTGGAATGCGGGGTGTTCACCGTGCTTGCGGGCGGGCTGACGTCGCTTGCCTGCGCCAATGCGGTGAAGGAGGGGCTGACGCTTCAGCAGACGTTCTTGCTGACCGTCGGTGTCTGGGCGGCGCTGCCGCTGTTCGGCGGGCTGCCGTTCATCTTCGGTGCGACCGAGGCCAGCTTTACCGACGCCTATTTCGAGGCGATGTCAGGCCTGACGACCACCGGATCGACGGTATTCACCGGGCTGGACGACCTGCCGATGGGCTTGCTGCTGTGGCGCGGCATCCTGCAATGGCTGGGGGGCATCGGCATCATCGTGGTGGCCATGGTGTTCCTGCCCGAATTGCGCGTGGGGGGCATGCAGGTGTTCCGCTCGGAGGCGTTCGAGACCATGGGCAAGATCCTGCCCCGCGCCACGGAAATCGCCTCGTCGATCTCGACCATCTATGTGGCGCTGACGCTGGCGTGCGCGGTGGCGTATCTGCTGTGCGGCATGAACGCGTTCGACGCGACGGTGCATGCGCTGACGACCCTGTCGACGGGGGGCTTTTCCAACTACGATGCCAGCTTCGGCACATTCCAGGGGCCGGCGGAATATGTGGCGTCGTGCTTCATGGTGGCCGCCGCGCTGCCATTCGTGCGCTATGTGCAGATGCTGAACGGTCACTACAGCCCGTTCTGGCGCGACAGCCAGATCATCGTCTTCCTGCTGACCATCCTTGCGCTGGTTGCGGTGATGGCGGGCACGTTGCTGATGCTGTTTCCGCATCATCCCGAACAGGCGATCCGCGAATCTCTGTTCAACATCACCTCGATCATCTCGGGCACGGGCTATGCGTCGGTCGATTACATGAGCTGGGGGCCGTTCATCATCACGATGTTTTTCTTTATCGGCCTGATCGGAGGCTGCGCGGGCTCGACCACCTGTTCGGTCAAGATCTTTCGCTACCAGATTTTGTTCGCGTCGGTCCGCGTTCAGCTGAAACGCATCCGCGCGCCCCATGGCGTGTTCATCCCGCGCTTTCAGGGGCGCCAGGTGGATGACGAGACGCTGTCATCGGTGCTGGCGTTCTTTGCGTTCTTCGTGGTGTCGCTGGGCGTGCTGTCGGTGGGTCTGGGCATGACCGGTCTGGATTTCATCACCTCGATCAGCGGGGCGGCGACGGCGCTGGCCAATGTCGGCCCCGGCCTTGGCAGCGAAATCGGCCCGGCGGGCAATTTCGCGGGTATCAACGACGCCGCGAAATGGATGCTGGCCTTTGCGATGCTGACCGGCCGGCTGGAGGTGATGGCGGTGTTCGCGCTGTTCACTCCGCGCTTCTGGCAGGGTTAGGTCTTTTTCTGTGCCAACTGTTCGCGCCAGAGCGTAAACAGCCCGGCAGCGACGATGATGGCCGCACCGATCACCACATTGGGCCGCAGCGTCTCGTCGAACAGTGTCATGCCGATGGTTGCGGCGAACACCAGCTGAAGGTAGGCAAAGGGCTGCACCGCAGACGCCTCGGCGACCTCGTAGACCTTGATCAGGGTGAAATGCCCCGCCGTGCCGGTAAAGCACAGCACGATCATCCAGCCCCAGTCAGGGCCGGACATCGGTTCCCAAAAGAACGCGCCCACCGCAGTGGCGGTGATGGCGCCGGACACGCCGGTCCAGAAGAACGAGGTCGCCGCGCTGTCACGCCGCGCCACATAGCGCGTCAGCAGTCCGTAGAGCGCGAACATCAGCGCCGCCAGCAACGGCACCGCCGCCAGGGGCGAAAACACCCCCCCCGTGGGTTGCAGGATGATGACCACCCCGACAAAGCCGACACCAATGGCCGACCAGCGTTTCCAGCCGACCCTTTCCCCCAGGATCGGCCCCGAGAGCGCGGCGATCAGCAGCGGATAGACGGTGAACACCGCATGGCTTTCGGTAAGGCCCAGCAGCACGAACGCGCTGATCATCACCCAGATCTCGGCCACCAGCAGCACGCCGCGAAAGATCTGCAACACCGGCTGTGTGGTCCTGACCGCACCGCGCAGACCGCCCGCCTTGCGCGCCGCCACCGCCATCACGAAGGCGGCAAAGAACCAGTAGCGGATCATCACCACCATATAGACGTTGTATTCGCCCGACACATGCCGCGAGATCCCGTCCTGGATCGCGAACACAAATGTCGTCAGTATCATAAGCCAGATTCCAAGCCTGGTGTTCTGTTCCGTCATAGGGGGCGCTCCGCTCGGGTCATGTGCCGCTTGCGCCCGTATCCGGGCAGGCGCGTCACTTCAAGCTTTGCCGCCTGCAACGCGCGCCGGACATGTCCCGCCGCCGTGTAGGTCGCCGCCGTGCCTCCCGGAGCCATGTGTCGGGCAACCTGCGACATCAGCGCCGCGCCCCAAAGCTCGGGGTTTTTCGCGGGCGAAAATCCATCCAGAAACCATGCGTCCGCCATGCCGGTCCAGTCGGGCAGGGTGGTGCGCGCGTCGCCGTCGATCCGTTCGAAATGCAGGTCGGGCAGGCGGACGATGCGCGCATCCGCGCGCCAGAAGGGCGCCAGTTCAGCCGCTATTCCGGCCAGGTCGGCAAAGGCCGCCTGCGCGCGGATCATATCTGCGGCGGCCATGGGAAAGGCCTCGAACGTGGTGAACCGCAGCACGCCATTCGCGCCGCTGTCGCGCCACAGCGCCAGCGTGGCCAGCAGGTTCAGCCCCGTGCCAAAACCCAGCTCGGCCACATGGAACCCGTCTCGGAACCGCTTTGGCAGGCCGTTGCCCGCCAGAAAGGTGTGGCGCGTTTCGGCCAGCCCGTCGTCGAGCGAAAAGTAAGGATCATCGAAGCGGGCCGACACCGGCACCTCTCCGTCGCGCCAGATCGGCGCCTCGGGCTGGTTCGTCATGATGGTCTGTCCTAGAACTGGCGCGACCATGCAGAAGGGGGCGGGCAATGACAAGCATCGACGTGACCGTGCGGGGGGCGGGGATATTCGGTCTGTCGATCGCCTGGACCTGTGTGCAGGCGGGCGCAAGGGTGCGCGTGGTCGACCCGTTCGGCCCCGGTATGGGGTCGTCGGGGGGGCTGGTCGGTGCGCTTGCCCCGCATGTTCCGGAAAACTGGAACGCGAAAAAACAGATCCAGCTGGAAAGCCTTTTGATGGCGCGGTCCTTTTGGGCGGGCATCGAAGCCGCGGGCGGGGTGTCGCCGGATTACGCCCGCTCGGGCAGGCTGCAACCGGTCCAGGACGACCGCGCGCTGGATCTGGCGCGCACCCGGTCGGAAACCGCCCGCGCGCTTTGGCAGCATCACGCCACATGGGATCTGATCCGCGCCGAGATAGCAGGGCCCTGGGCCCCCGTTACCCCGTCGGGCTGGTTGATCCGCGACACGCTGTCGGCGCGCCTGTCGCCGCGCCGTGCGGCGGCGGCGCTGGTCGCGGCGTTGAACGCGCGCGGCGTCGACATAACGTCCGACGCGCCGGACGAAGGCCAGGTGCTGCACGCCACCGGCTGGCATGGCCTGCGCGCGCTGTCACAGGATCTGGGCAAGGCTGTCGGCGCTGGGGTGAAAGGTCAGTCGCTCCTGCTGCGCCATGACGCGGGCGATGCGCCGCAGATCTTTGCGGGCGGCTTGCACATTGTGCCGCATCACGACGGCACTGTCGCGATCGGGTCGACTTCGGAACGTGACTTCGACGATCCTGCCGGGTGTGACGCGCAATGCGATGATCTGCACGCGCGCGCGCTTGCCGTCCTGCCGGTGCTGCGCGGCGCCGAGGTCGTCGAACGCTGGGCGGGCGTGCGTCCCCGCGCCAAAAGCCGTGCGCCGATGCTTGGTCCCTGGCCGGACCGCCCCGGTCACTACATTGCCAACGGCGGCTTCAAGATCGGGTTTGGCATGGCGCCCCGCGTGGCGCGGATCATGGCCACGCTGTTGCTTGAGCGCCGCGACATCATTCCGGATGGCTTTCGCGTCAGCGACTCGTTGTGAACCACCCCGTCAGAAGCCTGCGCGCGGTTCGCCGGACCCCGGACCATTCCCGCCCGAGACCGCCTCCCGCGCCACTGGCCCGGGCGCCTCAGAGCGCGACCGTATCAGTCGAACTTGCGCGATGGGGCCAGCACCTTGGCTTCGCCAGTCAGAACCGGCTTGTCGTCCACGGTGCATGCGCAATCCAGCGTCACGCGCCGCCTGGAATGGTCGATGCCCGTCACCGTGACCCTTGCCGTCACCATGTCACCGGGCCGCACCGGGCCGATGAACTTGAGCGATTGGCCCAGATAGACGGTGCCATGCCCCGGTAACTGCTCTCCGATGACGGCCGAGATCAGACCGGCGGTCAGCATCCCATGCGCAATGCGCCCCTGAAAGATCGTGTCCTGGGCATAGGAGTCATCAAGGTGCACCGGATTGCGGTCGGTCGACACCTCGGCGAACATCTCGATATCGCGGTCCGTCACGATCTTTCGGATGTGTCGGGACATCCCGATCTCGATGTCCTCGATGCAGATCGTTCCGCGCGGAAAGTTGTCCAGCATCTTTGCCTCCGTCATGATTCATTCGGTAACAATAGTCCCAGACTGATCCGGTTTGGGAAACTTTATTACTTTGCACGCGCAGAAAATCAAGCCCTGTCATGAAGGGCCGGCTCCAGAACCGGGGCGCGTGTCCAAGACAAAACGCCACCCGCGATGGCGGGCGACGTAAAATCAACGGTCGGGGGCGCGGTCTAGCGCAGGAACCCGATGCTGTAGGCCGGGTTCACCGAATGGGTGGCGAGATAGGCGTCAAGCTTGACGGGATCGGGCTGTCGGTCGGTTCCGGTTTCTTCGGCGGCGATTCCGCCCGAAATGAACAGCGAATCGAGCTCTTCGCCCTGCGCACCCAGAATATCGGTCTTGACCCCGTCTCCGATCGCAAGAATGCCACTGTCGGAAATCTCGGGCGCGATTTCGGCCAGGCGGCGCCGTGCAAGATCGTAGATGGGCGGAAAGGGCTTGCCGAAATACAGGCTCTCGCCGCCCATTTCGGAATAAAGATCGGCCACGGCACCGGCGCACCATTCACGCACCTCGCCCCGGTCCACGATGACATCGGGATTGGCGCAAAGCAGCTTCAGTCCCTTTTGTTTGGCATACAGCAACTGGGGGCGCAGCACCGTCGGGGCTTGTCTGGAATCGTAGGGGCCGGTGCAGACAATGCCTTCGGCATCTTCCAGCGGCACGCGGGTGATCGGCACCGGGGTCTCGATCAGTTTGAGCGGTTCGAAAAACGGCAGGTCGATTTCGGTCCCGATGAACCAGATCTTCGAGCCGACAGCGCCGCAGAACATGGCTGACCGGGCGCTGTCGCCGGACGTGGCGATGTTGTCCCAGCAATCCTGCGGGACGTCGAACTGTTCCAGCTGCTTCATCACCTCGACACGGGGACGTGGCGAATTGGTGACAAGCACGACAATGCCGCCGCGCTTGCGATAGGCTCGCAAAGCTTCGACCGCCTCGGGATAGGCGGTCATGCCGTTATGCACGCAGCCCCAGAGGTCTACGAACATGGCGTCGTAGCGGTCGGAAATCTCGGAAAGGGCGTCGATGATCTGGCTCATGCGGTACGGGCCTTTTCTGGCGTCAGGTGTCTGCCCCTACCTAGGGGGCGGTCGCGCTTTTGACCAGCCTTTCGGCCCGGTCGGTCAGCCCGGCCTTTCGAGCAGGTCTTTCAACCTTGCGCGGTCACCGACCACGCAAATCGCGCGGTGTCGCCCGGATCCAGGATGACGGTCCAGGGCCGGTCGGCCATCTGCGCCGAGCCGCCATGCGCGCCGGCGGTTCCGTGCCAGGGTTCGATGCACAGGAACGGCGCGCCGACCTTCTGCCAGATGGCGAGGTTGGGCAGGTTTTCAAATGTGAAATGCAGGCGAGGCCCGGTTTCGAAGGTCAGGGTCAACGCATCGCCTGCGCCGTCGGGAAAGATCAGAGCGTCATCTTCGAACAGATCGGGGGTGATGTCGAGGTGCCCCATGGTGAAGGGCGATGGCAGCCGGTCGGCACCGAGAAGGCCATCCCGGAGTCGCGCGAGCGCGGGCGCGCCGCCGTTGCTCAGCGTGACCGCAGCAGATCCGCTTGCCCCAGCCGGCGGCAGGTTGAACGCAGGATGAAAGCCAAACCCGAAAGGCATGGGCCGGAGGTCACGGTTCGTGATCTCGACAGCCTCGGTGAGGGTCGCGCCCTCGACCCGGTGGATCGCCGCCAGCTCGAACGCAAAGGGAAAGCAGGCTCGGGTTGCTGTGCTGTCACGCAGGACATGACGGCACGAGGTATCATCGGCGGCAGCCAGATCGAACAATGTGCGACGCGCAAAACCATGCTTGGGCATGTGGAAAACGTCACCCGCGAAGGCGAGCTTGTCGTCACGCGCCAGGCCGACAATTGGGAAAAGCAAGGGCGCACGACCGTTCCACCACGCGGGGTCGCCTTGCCAGAGCAGCTCGGCGTCATTCAGGCGGAGGCTTTGCAATTCGGCACCCATGGCGGCGACCGTGACAGACAGCGCCTCGCTCGAAATGTGGATGGGGTCGGACATCGGGGCCTCGGTGTATTGCCCGCGCGAAAGTGCATGGGGGCAGGCAAAACGCCAGAGCGCCTGTGCAAAAGACGCCCTGGGTTGGGCGCCTCTGTGGTCAGCGGGTCTAAAACTCTTCGTACGAAGAGTTTTAGACCACCCTCGCGCCGTACGGGAAAACTCTTCGTACGAAGAGTTTTCGGGATCGGATCACAGCTTCAGATTCGGAATGATCTGTTTCTTGCGGCTCATGACGCCGGGAAGGACCACGGTGTCGCCGTCGACCGATGCGCCAAAGCTCCTTTCCGCCACTGCCTTGACCAGTTCGTTGGGCACCAGAAGCGTCGCTTCTTCGTTCAGGATGTCGACCACGAACAACAACACCTCGTCCACGCCGTCTTCTGCTGCGACCGTCTTGAAGGTTTCCATCAGCGACGCCTTGCGGCCCAGCGGGATTTCCGGCGCCGTGGTTTCCAGAACCGATACGCGGAACCTGGTGCCATCGACGGCGTATTCCTTGGAATCCATGCGGATCAGTTCGGCATCCGAAAAATCGGACACATCCGACTTGGCGGCGAACATCTGTGCCGCGAACTCTGGGATGTCGATGCCAAGATCTGCCGCCAGGGTCTCGGCCACGGCGCGGTCATGTGCGGTGGTGGTGGGCGAGCGGAATTCGAGAGTGTCGGACAGGATGCAGGTCAGCGCCGCGCCCTTGATCGCGTCAGGCATCCTGCCCAGATCCTTGCCCATCAGGTCGACCATGATCGTCGCGGTGCAGGCCAGCGGGCGCATCGTGATGTCGATCGGGCCCCTGGTTTCCAGGCCGCCGACCAGCTTGTGGTGGTCGATGATGCCCTGGATGTCTGCCGCGTTGATCGAGGCGGGCAGTTCGGCAGGGTTGTTGGTGTCAACGATGATCACCGGCGCGCCCTCGGTCACGTCCGAGATGATTTCGGGTTTCTCAAGGTCCCAGTGTTTCAGCATGAAGGCGGCTTCGGTGTTGGGTTCGCCCAGCAGCGCGGGCTTGGCGGCGGTGCCTTTCACTTCGTTGAGGTACCAGGCCCAGATGATCGGGCTGCCGGTGCTGTCGGTGTCGGGGGACTTGTGGCCGAAAACCAGGGTGGTCATGAGGGCTCCTCTCGGGGTGCGTCACATTATTTCGCGGGCGTTGTAGCGGCGCGGTTGCGCCTTGTCACCCTTGGAAATGCGAGCCGTCTGAGCGGGGGCGGCCGCCGCCGCGCCATGGAACCGGGGGCCGGGCCGGGGCGTTCACAGACCAGACAGAGGATTTTATCAGATGAACATGCAGACCGATTTTGCCGACACCGTCCAGCTTGATGCCGCGCTTGACGTCCCCCCCGATCCCCGCGAGCCAATGACCGCATCGCAGGAAGCGCGTCTGCGCGAGTTGTCCGAACGCGCGGGTGAACCGTTCAACAGCGAGCTTACGGTCCAGCAGGCCGAAGATCGCATCGAGTTGCTGCGGGCGGTGGTCTACTGACGCCGCGCGCTACTGGACGCAACACGGCCTTCCTGATATGCGACGCACATCGAGTTGTTCAGTGATGAACTATATCGGGAGCAAAGCCGCAGATGTCCGAAACGAGCCAGGAAAGCCTGCGCCAGGCGGCGCTGTTCTATCACGAGAACCCCAAGCCCGGAAAGCTTGAGATCCGCGCCACCAAGCCGCTGGCCAACGGGCGCGACCTCAGCCGGGCCTACAGCCCCGGCGTCGCCGAGGCCTGCCTGGAGATCAAGGCCGATCCCGCCAATGCGGCCCGCTACACCGCGCGGGGCAATCTGGTGGCGGTGGTGTCGAACGGCACCGCCGTGTTGGGGCTGGGCAATATCGGGCCGCTGGCGTCCAAGCCGGTGATGGAAGGCAAGGCGGTCCTGTTCAAGAAATTCGCCAATATCGACTGTTTCGACATCGAACTGGATCAACCCGACCCCGAAAAGCTGGCGGACATCGTCTGCGCGCTGGAACCGACCTTCGGGGCGATCAATCTCGAAGATATCAAGGCGCCTGACTGCTTCACCGTGGAAAAGATCTGCCGTGAGCGGATGAACATCCCGGTCTTTCACGACGATCAGCACGGCACGGCCATCGTTGTGGGCGCCGCTGCCACCAACGCGCTGCACGTCGCCGGAAAGTCGTTCGAAGACATCAAGATCGTCTCGACCGGCGGGGGCGCGGCCGGCCTCGCCTGTCTCAACATGCTGCTCAAGCTTGGGGTCAAGCGGGAAAACGTCTGGCTGTGCGACATCCACGGTCTTGTCTACGAGGGCCGCACCGAGGATATGAACCCGCACAAGGCCGCTTTTGCCCAGGCCTCGGACAAGCGTACCCTGGATGACGTGGTCGATGGCGCGGATCTGTTTCTGGGGCTGTCGGGGGCGGGGGTGCTGAAGCCCGAACAGGTGGCGCGCATGGCGGCAAGGCCGATCATCTTCGCCCTTGCCAACCCGAACCCCGAAATCATGCCAGATCTGGTGCGCGAGGTTGCCCCCGATGCCATCATGGCAACGGGGCGGTCGGATTTTCCCAACCAGGTCAACAACGTGCTGTGTTTCCCGTTCATCTTTCGCGGCGCGCTTGACGTGGGCGCGACCGAAATCAACGACGAGATGGCCATCGCCTGCGTGACCGGCATCGCAGCCCTTGCCCGCGCCACCACCAGCGCCGAGGCCGCCGCCGCCTACCATGGCGAGCAGATGACCTTTGGTCGCGACTACCTGATCCCCAAGCCGTTCGATCCGCGCCTGTCGGCGGTGGTGTCCTCCGCCGTGGCCATGGCCGCGATGGAGTCGGGCGTGGCGACCCGCCCGCTCGACGATCTTGGGGCGTACAAGGAAAAGCTGAACGCGAGCGTGTTCAAATCGGCTTTGCTGATGCGGCCGGTTTTCGACGCGGCCCGTACTGCCAGCCGCAAGATCGTCTTTTCCGAGGGCGAGGACGAGCGTGTGCTGCGCGCCGCGCAGGCGATCCTTGAAGAAACCACCGAACATCCGATTCTGATCGGTCGCCCCGAGGTGCTGGAATCGCGCTGTGAACGCATGGGGCTGGAAATCCGCCCCGGACGGGATTTCCACGTTGTGAACCCTCACGATGACCCGCGCTACCGCGATTACTGGGAAAGCTATCACACGCTGATGGCGCGCAAGGGCGTGACGCCTGACCTCGCGCGCGCCATCCTGCGCACCAACACCACGGCGATTGCGTCGATCATGGTGCACCGGGGCGAGGCAGACAGCATGATCTGCGGCACGTTTGGCGAATATCGCTGGCATCTCAATTACATCACGCAGGTGCTGGGGGGGCGGGGGTCCGAACCGCAGGGCGCGCTGTCCTTGATGATCCTGGAAGACGGGCCGCTGTTTCTGGCCGATACCCAGGTCTGGACCGAACCCAACGCCGAACAGATCGCGGCCACCACCATCGGGGCTGCGCGTCATGTGCGCCGGTTTGGTCTGACGCCCAAGGTGGCGCTGTGCTCGCGCTCGCAGTTCGGCAACCAGGCGGATGGCACCGGACCGCGCATGCGCGCGGCGCTGGACATCCTAGACAGCTGCCCGCGCGATTTCATGTATGAGGGCGAAATGCACGTGGACAGCGCGCTTGACGCCGATCTGCGCGAGCGTCTGATGCCGGGCAACCGGCTGGAAGGCGCGGCGAATGTTCTGATCTTCGCCCAGGCGGATGCGGCCAGCGGCGTGCGCAACATCCTGCGGCTCAAGGCGGGCGGGCTTGAGGTCGGGCCGATCCTGATGGGGCTGGGCAACCGGGCGCATATCGTGACGCCGTCGATCTCCTCGCGCGGGTTGCTGAACATGGCGGCCATCGCGGGCACCCCCGTCGCCAGCTACGGCTGACGCGCCCTGGCGGGGCGGGCCGGGCCAGCATGACTGGGCAGCAGATCTGGGGCAGCAGGACTGACGCGGTCAGGGCGACCTGCACGGTCCGTTGTGGTCATCCTGCCCGGCGCGAGATTTGCAATATCCGGATTAGCATGTTTGCACATCCCCCATCGGTTGCACCGCGATCTGCGAAGATCCGGTGACTTTGCAAAATTTGCACGGCGATTTCCAGCTGACTTCGCAAACTATCGTGTAATCGGGTCGCAGTTTACGGTAACAGGCTTGCCCGGTGCCGGGGCGAAGCCTAACACCTTCCTCCAATAGTGAGAAGAGGACGTATCCATGGGTTACAAGGACGTGTACGCGGCCTGGCAGGCCGATCCCGATGGCTTCTGGATGGAGGCCGCCGAAGCCATCGACTGGGACCGCAAGCCGACCAAGGCGCTGCTGGACAAGGGCGGCGACATGTACGAGTGGTTCGCGGACGGCATGGTGAACACCTGCTGGAACGCGGTCGATCGTCATGTCGAAGCCGGGCGCGGCGACGAGATCGCCATCATGCACGAAAGTCCGATCACCCATGCCAGCAAGGGCATCACGTATCGCGAGCTGCGCGATCGGGTGGCCAGCCTCGCCGGGGCGCTTCGGATGCGCGGCGTGGAAAAAGGCGACCGGGTCATCATCTATATGCCGATGATCCCCGAGGCGCTTGAGGCGATGCTCGCCTGCGCGCGCATCGGCGCGGTGCATTCGGTGGTGTTCGGCGGGTTCGCCGCGCATGAACTGGCGGTGCGCATCGACGATTGCACGCCCAAGGCGATCATCGCCGCAAGCTGCGGGCTGGAACCGGGGCGGGTGGTGCATTACAAGCCGCTGCTGGATTCCGCCATCGAACAGGCGACGCACAAGCCCGAATTCTGCGTCGTCTTTCAGCGCGAGCAAGAAGTGGCCAAGCTGGTCGAGGGCCGCGATTTCAACTGGCACGGCTTTCAATACGGCGTAAAGCCCGCCGAATGCGTCCCGGTCGAAGGCAGCCACCCGGCCTACATCCTGTACACCAGCGGCACGACCGGCCAGCCCAAGGGCGTGGTACGGTCCACCGGCGGTCATCTTGTCGCCCTGCAATGGACGATGAAAAACATCTATAACATCGAGGCCGGAGATCGGTTCTGGGCCGCATCCGATGTCGGCTGGGTCGTGGGGCATTCGTATATCTGCTACGGTCCCCTGATCGCAGGCGCCCAGACCATCGTGTTCGAAGGCAAGCCCATCGGCACGCCCCACGCCGGGGTGTTCTGGCGCATTATCCAGAACCATCGGGTGAAATCGTTCTTCACCGCGCCAACCGCTTTGCGCGCCATCCGCCGCGCCGACCCGGATGGAGAATGGATCCGCCGCTACAAGCTGCACGACCTTCAGGCGTTGTTCCTTGCGGGCGAACGGGCCGATCCCAGCATCATCGAATGGGCGCAAAAGCACCTTGGCGTGCCGGTGATCGACCATTGGTGGCAAACCGAAACCGGCTGGGGCATCGCCGCCAACCCCATCGGCATCGAGGAGTTGCCGATCAAGCTGGGCAGTCCGTCCGTCGTCATGCCGGGCTATGACGTGCGCATTCTGGATGAAGGCGGGCACGAGGTGGAACCGGGCACGCTGGGCGCCATCGCGATCAGGCTGCCGCTGCCGCCGGGCACGTTGCAGACGCTGTGGCAGGCCGAGGACCGGTTCCGAAAATCCTATCTGACCCACTTCCCCGGCTATTACGAAACCGGGGACGCGGGCAAAAAGGACGAAGACGGCTATCTGTATATCATGTCCCGCACCGATGACGTCATCAACGTGGCGGGCCACCGGCTGTCGACGGGCGCGATGGAAGATGTGCTTTCGTCGCATCCGGACGTGGCCGAATGCGCGGTGATCGGGGTGTCGGATGCGATGAAAGGGCAGACGCCGCTGGGGTTGATCTGTCTGAGCTCGGGCGTGGATCGCGATGATGCCGAGGTCTGTCGCGAATGTGTCAAGCTGGTGCGCGACCAGATCGGCCCGGTTGCCGCCTTCAAGCTCTGCGCGGTGGTGGACCGGCTGCCCAAGACGCGCTCGGGCAAGATCCTGCGCGCGACCATGGTCAAGATCGCCGATGGCGAGACCTACAAGATGCCCGCGACCATCGACGATCCGGCCATCCTGGACGAGATCGAGGTTGCGCTGAAAAAACTTGGCTACGCCAACAGCGCGCCGGCCTGACCTCTGCGCCGGCCCTGCCGGGGCCGGCGTTCGCATCCATGCGTCGGGAAAGCGGGCAGCGCCCCTTTCGGCCTCGCCCGGGGGCGTTACCGCGTGAAGCTGACCGAGATCGCCGGGTCTCCGGGCAGGCCGCTGTAGCGCACGGTCGCGCCCTTCCCGGCGCTGGCCACCGGAACAAACGGGCCGAAGGCGCCGACGCTGACGATGTCGCCCGCCTTCAGCGTCACCCCATCCGACATCAGCCACAGCAGCGCGTTCGCCGGATGGCCCAGCGCCGCGCGGCCGGGGGCCTCGGACAGCACCGTGCCATCGGCGGCGGTCAGGGTCACGGTCATGTCCGCCAGCCTCTGTGCCATGAGCGCGGGGTCGGTGACCACGATGTCATCGCCCATCACGCCAAGCCGGGGGCCGACCCCCATGGCGGTCAGTGTCACGCCGGTCATCGGTTCGCCGGCCGCAAGGACCAGATCGGGCAATTCGATGAACGGGCGGATGGCCGAGATATGGCCAAGCACCTGTTCGGGAGTCGTGGCGCCGGCGATGGCGTCGTCGGCGACGATCAGCAGCAGGTCGGCCTCGACCATCGGAACCGCGCCGAAATCCGCCGGAACGGAGGCGCCGTCGTGCAGCAGCATGTCGCGGTACAGCAGGCCGCGCACGGGGGCGGTGACGCCGAACCTGTCCTGAGCGGGCTTGCTGGTCAGCCCGGCCTTGTAGCCGACCACCGGACCCAGTTCGGGCGCCAGCGCCTGTGCCAGTCTCGCCTGGGTGCACAGCGCATCCTGCATGGTGCCGCCCGCGCCAAGCGCCGCCGCGGGCTCGCGCGCCAGGTAGCTCGCCACGAATTGCGCGATCTCGGGCTGGGTGGCGCAGGCCGCCTGCGCGGCGTCGGCAAACGCGCCCAGCGCAAACGCGCCGATGGACGCCCTGACCAGCGCGGCTTTCATGATAGCAGACATTCCCGGTTCTCCTGCGATGCAAGACGATCCTGCCAGACGGACGCCGCCCGGGCAACGGTCATGCTTCGTAGAGTTCCAGCGGCAGCCCGTCGGGATCGGCGAAAAAGGTGAACCGCTTGCCGGTCAGGGCGTCGGTGCGGATGTCTTCCACGGCGACGCCCCGTGACTGTAGCCGCGCCTTGATCGCCGCAACGTCATGGACGGTAAAGGCAAGGTGGCGCAAGCCCCGCGCTTCGGGGCGCGACGGGCGTGCAGGGGGGGTGGGAAAGGAAAACAGTTCGATCTGCCCACCGCCGGGGATCTCCAGATCCAGCTTCCAGCTGTCGCGTTCGGCCCGCAGGGTCTCTGCAATGACCCGAAGGCCCAGAATGTCGACATAAAACGCGCGGCTGCGGGGATAGTCCGAACAGATGATCGCGACGTGGTGAAACGCTTGCAGCATGGGGGCCCCGGGCAATTGGGAAACTCGCCGCATAAGACGGCATTTGACGCGCCGCCGCAATCCGTCCCCGTCAGACGTGAAAAGACCCCGGGGAGGGAACACCCGGGGTCGATTCGTGCCTTTGCCTGCTTACGAACAGGCCCGACGGTGCGTCGGGCGGCATCCTGACAGGGCGTCAGGCGGCGTGCTTGTGATAAAAGGAATCAACCTCTTTCTCAGCTTCGTCCTTGGCAATGCCATAGCGTTCCTGGATCACGCCGACCAGCTTTTCGCGGTCGCCTTCGGCGCGGTCGAGGTCATCGTCGGTGAGCTTGCCCCACTGGGCCTGCGCATCGCCCTTGATCTGTTTCCACTTGCCCTGGATCACATCCCAATTCATCGGAGTACTCCTTTCTCTGGCAGTCATGTCCGCATCGTTGCGGGGTTCGGATACAGAACCACCCGCGGCGGGAAAGGTTCCGCGCGGTTCAGACGAATTGTTCGCGGATCAGACGTTCTTCCAGACCGTGGCCGGGGTCGAACAGGACCCTGTGCCGGACCGTCGGCTCGGACCGGATATGCACCCGCACAACGTCGCGCACCGACTGGCTGTCGGCCTCGGCCATGACGGGGCGCTTTTCGTGTTCAAGCACCTCGAATGTGACCTCGGCGCCCTTGGGCAGCAGCGCGCCACGCCAGCGGCGCGGGCGAAAGGCGGCGACCGAGGTCAGGGCCAGCACCTCGGCGCCGATGGGCAGGATTGGCCCGTGCGCCGAGTAGTTATAGGCGGTGGACCCGGCGGGGGTGGCCAGCAGCGCCCCGTCGCAGACCAGTTCGGGCAGGCGCAACTTGCCATCCACATGGATCGCCAGCCGCGCCGCCTGCGGCCCGCAACGCAACAGCGACACCTCGTTGATCGCAAGCGCGTCGTGGATCGAGCCATCCAGCTTGTGGGCGCGCATCGACAGCGGATTGATGACCGCTTCTTCGGCCGAGGACAGCCGTTCTTCAAGCGCGTGATCGGAATAAGCGTTCATCAGAAACCCGACCGTGCCCCGGTTCATGCCATAGACCGGCACCGCCAGTTCCTGCGTGCGGTGCAGTGTGTGCAGCATGAACCCGTCGCCGCCCAGCGCCACGATCACATCCGCCCCATCTTCGGCATGGTCGCCGTAGCGGCGCGTCAGCCCCGCCAGCGCCGCCTGGGCGATGGGTGCGTTGGACGCGCAAAAGGCGATCTTCAGCGGCATGTGTTTCCCCTTTGCGCGGTCGGTGTTCCGAAACAACCACAAGTTTCCCCAAGCTGCCAGTGACGTCGTTCATCTACCGCCGGAATGGCGCTTTGATCCCTTTGCGCGGGGCGCGCTTTCCAGTACCTAGGCGCCATATGACGAATCCTTGACACCGGGAGACCACGCCCATGAACGCCCCGCACCGCGATGACGGCTTCTTTACCCAGGACCTGTCCGATCGTGACCCCGAGCTTTTCGCGTCGATCACCGGCGAACTGGGTCGCCAGCGCGACGAGATCGAACTGATCGCGTCGGAAAACATCGTCTCCCGCGCCGTGATGCAGGCGCAGGGGTCGGTGATGACGAACAAATACGCCGAAGGCTATCCGGGCAAACGCTATTACGGCGGCTGCGATTGGGTGGACGTGGCGGAAAACCTTGCCATCGACCGCGCCAGGCAGCTGTTCGGCTGTGAATTTGCCAATGTGCAGCCCAATTCGGGCAGCCAGGCGAACCAGGGCGTGTATCAGGCGCTGATCCAGCCGGGCGACACCATCCTTGGCATGAGCCTCGATGCGGGCGGCCACCTGACCCATGGCGCCAGGCCCAACCAGTCGGGCAAGTGGTTCAACGCCGTCCAGTACGGCGTGCGCCAGCAGGACAACCGCCTTGATTACGATCAGGTGCAAGAGCTTGCGACCGAGCACAAGCCCAAGCTGATCATCGCCGGCGGCTCGGCCATTCCGCGCCAGATCGACTTTGCCAGGATGCGCGAGATTGCCGACAGCGTCGGGGCCTACCTGATGGTCGATATGGCGCATTTCGCGGGGCTTGTCGCCGGTGGCGAACATCCGTCGCCCTTCCCCCACGCGCATGTGGCGACCACGACAACCCATAAGACCCTGCGCGGCCCGCGCGGCGGCATGATCCTGACCAATGACGAGACCATCGCCAAGAAAGTGAACTCGGCGATCTTTCCCGGCATTCAGGGCGGCCCGCTGATGCATGTCATCGCCGGCAAGGCCGTGGCATTCGGCGAGGCGTTGCAGCCGTCGTTCAAGACCTATGCCGCGCAGGTCGTCAGGAACGCGCAGGCGCTGTCGGATCAGCTGATCAAGGGCGGTCTGGATACGGTGACGCATGGCACCGACACCCATGTGGTGCTGGTCGATCTGCGCCCCAAGGGCGTCAAGGGCAACGCCACCGAAAAGGCGCTGGGCCGGGCGCACATCACCTGCAACAAGAACGGAGTGCCCTTCGACCCAGAAAAGCCGACGGTGACGTCGGGCATCCGCCTTGGCTCGCCCGCAGGCACCACGCGCGGTTTTGACGAAGACGCCTTCCGCCAGATCGCTGACTGGATCATCGAGGTGGTCGACGGGCTTGCCGCGAATGGCGAAGACGGCAACGCCGGGGTCGAAGCCAAGGTCAGCGGCGAAGTGCAGGCGTTCCTCAAGCGGTTCCCGATCTACCCGACGCTCTGATCGGACATACATTCGTGACCAGGGGCCGGTGTGCAGAACGCCGGCCCCTTTTGCATCGCGCGCGGACCAACTGCATCGCGCGCGGACCAACGCAAAGGTCGCGCGCCGGGCCAACCGCTGCGAGGCGCCGCCGGTTCCGCGACACACCCGTCACCTGCCCGGTTCGCGGGGGCGCGCAGCCCCCGGTCCGGGTATTTCCGGCCCGATGACAGATGAGTGCCCACGGGGGCCTTGACCTCGGGGGGGGCTGTGCCAGTCTTTGTCCAAGGCCCGCGCTTCGGCGGTTGCCGTTTTCCGGATCTCCGAGCCTGCATGCCCCAGCCTGTCTCCAGCCCGCTTTCCGTCCTGCGCATCCCTGCGTTTCGCAACCGCTGGGGGGCGTCGCTTGTGTCGAACCTGGGGACGCTGGTGCAGTCGGTCGGGGCGGGCTGGATGATGACGCAGATCAGTTCGTCCGACGCGATGGTCGGGCTGGTGCAGGCGGCGGTGACGGTGCCGACGATGCTGTTCGCGGTGTTTGCGGGCACGCTCGCCGACAGTCACGACCGCCGCAAGGTGATGATCGGGGCGCAGTTTTTCATGATGGGCTCGGCGGCGCTGCTGACTGCCCTCGCGTGGTGGGGGCTGATGACCCCTTGGCTGCTGGTGGGGCTGACATTCATGATCGGCACCGGATCGACGTTTTTCAACCCGTCCTGGCAGGCGTCGATGGGCGACATCGTCCCGCGCGAAGACCTGCCGGCGGCGGTGGCTCTGAATTCCATGGCGTTCAACGCGATGCGCTCTGTCGGGCCGGCCATCGGCGGGATCATCGTCGCGACGGCGGGGGCAGCGGCGGCCTTTGCCCTGAACGCGGTGAGCTATGTCGCCATGATCGCGGCGCTTTGGCTGTGGAAGGCGCCGGTTCCGGACAACGCATTGCCGCGCGAACCGCTGCGCCTCGCGATCCAGTCGGGGCTGCGCTACGTCGCGATGTCTCCGAACCTGGTGAACGTGATGGGACGGGCCTTTGTGTTCGGGCTGGGGGCGGTGGCGGTGCTGTCGCTGTTGCCGGTGGTGGCGCATGAACGGCTGGCGGGCGACGCCACGACCTATGGCATTCTGCTTGGCTCGTTCGGAGTGGGGGCGATTGGCGGGGCGTTCTTCAATGCCCGGCTGCGCGCGGTGATGGACAATGAACATATCTGCCGGCTTGCGGCGGGGGCCGGGGCAGCGTCGACGCTGGTGCTGGCCCTTGCGCCGGTGATCTGGGTCTGCCTGCCGGCGTTGATGGCAAGCGGGGCGGCCTGGGTCATCGCGCTGTCGCTGTTCAACGTGACGGTGCAACTGTCGACGCCGCGCTGGGTCGTGGGGCGCGCCATCGCGCTGTACCAGTCGGCCAGCTTTGGCGGTATGGCGCTGGGCAGCTGGCTGTGGGGCGCGGTGTCGGACGGGCAGTCGTTGCGGATCGCGCTGGTCGGGGCGGCAATGACGATGGCGGTCGCGGCGCTGGTGGGGCTGCGGCGGGCTCTGCCCGAATACGGCAACCTTGACCTGTCTCCGATGGGGCTGTTCCGCGAGCCGATGTTGCAGCTGGACGTGCAGCCCCGCAGCGGACCCGTGGTGGCCGTGACCGAATTCGAGATCGCCCCCGCGGATGTGCCGCAATTCCTTGCCGTTATGGCCGAACGTCGCCGGGTGCGCATCCGCGACGGGGCCCAGAACTGGGTCCTGATGCGCGATCTCGAAGACCCCAGACTCTGGCAGGAGACATATCATGTGCCAACCTGGATCGAATACATCCGCCACAATACCCGCCGCACCGTGGCCGATCACGGCACCTATGAGCAGCTGATGTCGCTGCACCGGGGCAAGGACAAGCCGCACACTCGGCGGATGATCGAACGCCACGCCATCGCGCGGGGACGCGGGGGCGTGTATCGGTTCGATGTCTGAGCGCGCGATGAAATTCCGAGTGGCCGATCGCGCCAGTCTGTCGTTTCGTAACCGCATGTCGCGGTAAGTTGCGGGCAACGGCGATCGCTGTTTGCAACCCCCCACCGGAACAGCCTCATGAGGTCTGATACTGAGGAGCGGCAGTCGGCGGTGCGCGTGTCGTCCATACGGTCGTTGCAACCCTAGCCTGCGGAACCATCCAGGCCGCCCAAGCCAAAGTCAGAGCGACGGAACGGGTAATGTCATGCGTCGATAAAGATGATCGTGCGGGCATAAGGAAAGCCCGCCGTTTCCGGCGGGCCTTCGACGTCATAACCAATCCCGAAAACTCAGGCCGGGTCTTTGGCAAACCTCAGGTACGGCAGCTTGATGTCCAGCGCGCCGTATTTCTCGGCGGCGGCGGCGTCGTCCAGCGACAGGGCGACGATCACGTCCTGGCCGGTTTCCCAGTTGGCAGGAGTCGCCAGAGGCGCGTCGTAGGTCTTTTGCAGCGCGTCCAGAGCGCGCAGTACCTCGGCGAAATTGCGGCCCACGGACATCGGATAGGTCATCATCAACTGCACCTTCTTGTTCGGCGCGACGATGAACACGGATCGCACGGTGGCGCTGTGGGCCGGGGTGCGCCCGTCGGGCAGATAGGCGTCGGCGGGCAGCATGTCGAGCGCCTTGGCCACGGTCAGGTCTTCGTCCGCGATGATCGGAAAGCCTGCGGACGCCCCCGCGGTTTTCTCGATGTCGCCCTTCCAGGACTTGTGTTCGGCCACGCCGTCAACGGAAATGCCCATCACTTTGGTGCCGCGCTTGGCCCAGTCGTCTGACAGCTGCGCCACGGCCCCGAATTCCGTGGTGCACACGGGGGTGAAATCCTTGGGGTGCGAAAAGAAGATCGCCCAGGAGTCGCCGATCCAGTCGTGCAGATCGTACTCGCCAAGGTCGGTGGTAACATGAAGGTTCGGGATCTCGTCATTGATGCGCAGAGCCATGGTGTCTTCCTTTCCTGTGGAAATAGGTCGGCTTTGGTCTTGCAGGATTAGATACATTCCAAAATCACGAGTGCAAGACCCCGGCTTGCGGTTGGCGGGACGCAGTGACAGTGTGTCGCTGAGCGGAAGAATTTGATCAAATTCGGCCCACAGATCAGATGAACGGAGACATGACATGATCGAGAAACGCCAGTTCTACATCGACGGGGCCTGGGTGGATGCGGCAACGGCGCGCGACCACCAGGTGATCGACCCGGCCACCGAAGACCCCTGCGCGGTGATCTCGCTTGGGGACCGGGCCGATACCGATGCCGCCGTGGCTGCCGCCAAGCGCGCGCTGCCCGGCTGGATGGCAACCCCGGCGGCGCAGCGTATCGCGCTGGTTGAAAAACTGCTGGAGGTCTACACGGCGCGCGCCGAAGAAATGGCGCAGGCGATGACGCTGGAAATGGGCGCGCCGATCGCGCTGTCGCGCAGCGGCCAGGTCGGGGCGGGCAGCTATCATCTGAAGAATTTCATCGACGCGGCAAAGCGGTTCGACTTCGAAAAGCCGTTCTCCGACGCTTTCCCCGATACCCGGATGATTCACGAGGCGGTCGGCGTCTGCGCGCTGATCACGCCGTGGAACTGGCCGATGAACCAGATCACGCTCAAGGTCGGGGCGGCGGCTGTGGCGGGCTGCACCATGGTGTTGAAACCGTCCGAGGAATCGCCGCTGTCGGCGCTTCTGTTTGCCGAGATGATGGACGAGGCGGGCTTTCCCAACGGCGTGTTCAACCTGGTGAACGGCGATGGCGCCGGGGTCGGCACGCAGCTGTCGGGGCACCCGGATGTGGACATGGTCAGCTTTACCGGATCGACCCGCGCCGGGCGCGCCATTTCCAGGACGGCGGCCGAGACGCTGAAGCGCGTGCATCTGGAGCTTGGCGGCAAGGGCGCCAACCTGATCTTTGCCGATGCCGAAGATGCGGCGGTCAAGCGCGGCGTGCTGCACATGATGCAGAACTCGGGGCAAAGCTGTAACGCGCCGTCGCGCATGATGGTCGAGGCGGGCGTCTATGATCGTGCCGTCGACACCGCCGCCACCGTGGCGAAGTCCGTGACCGTGGGTGCGCCGTCCGAGGAGGGCAAGCACATCGGCCCGGTGGTCAACGCGACGCAATACGACAAGATCCAGGCGCTGATCGAGACGGGTATCAAGGAAGGTGCGCGGCTTGTGGCCGGCGGCCCCGGCCGCCCCGAGGGGTTCAACAAGGGGTTCTATGTGCGCCCCACGGTGTTTGCGGATGTCACGCCCGACATGACCATCGCGCGCGAGGAAATCTTTGGCCCGGTGCTGTCGATCATGAAGTTCGACACCGAAGCCGAGGCCGTCGACCTGGCCAATGACACCCCCTACGGGCTGACAAACTATGTGCAATCCACCGATACCGATCGCCGTCGGCGGCTTGCGCGCCAGCTGCGCTCGGGCATGGTCGAGATGAACGGCAAGAGCCGTGCGCCGGGTGCGCCGTTCGGCGGTATGAAGCAGTCGGGCAATGGTCGCGAGGGCGGTATTGCCGGCATTCACGATTTCCTTGAAATCAAGGCTGTCAGCGGCTGGGCCGCCGAGTGAGGTGGCGGGAGGCGCGTCTGCGCGCCTCTCGCCGTTTGCGCGGGCAAGACTGGCGGTTCGCGCGGCTGGAGAGCGGGGAGGGGGCGCTGCCCCCGCCTTCGGCCCCCCGGAGTTTATCGGGCAAGATGAAGGGGCCGGCGCCGCGCCCCTGCCTGGGGGGTCAGAACGGGGCTTTCGCGCGGAATTTTACGCCCGCGCCGCCATCGGGGTGGTGCAGGCGCAGTTCTTCGGCGTGCAACATCATGCGTGGGAAACCGACGGCGGAGTCTGGGGCGTAAAGCGTGTCGCCCAGGATCGGGTGACCCAGCGACAAGGTGTGCACCCGCAGCTGATGGCTGCGCCCGGTCAATGGGTAGAGTTTGACGCGGGTTTCGCTGTCAGAGACCTTCATCACGCGCCAGTCGGTGATCGCGACCTTGCCGGTGTCGTGGCACACCATTTGCCGGGGCCGGTTGGGCCAGTCCACGATCAACGGCAGATCGACGGTGCCGGTCTTTGGGACCAGACGGCCTTGCAGCCGGGCGACATAGGTCTTTTTCGTGCGCCGCTCCTCGAATTGTCGCCCCAGATGGCGTTGGGCGTGCTCGGTCAGGCCGAAGACCATCACGCCGGACGTGTCCCTGTCGAGCCGATGCACCAGCCGCGCCGTGGGAAAGGCACGTTCCATCCGGGTCAGCAGGCAATCGGCAAGATCGGGGCCTTTGCCGGGCACCGACAGCAGCCCGGCGGGCTTGTTCACCACGAGCAGTTCGTGGTCGTGATGCAGCACGGGGATGTCGTCTGCGGGCGGCGCGTATTGGCTGGTCATGCGGGGCGGTGTGGCAAGGATGCGCGCGGGGCGCAAGGGTGTGGCGGCGCCGCGCGGCCGGGATTTTCCGCCCTCGGGCGGCGAATCCGCTATCGCGCGGGGGCGGGGCGGGCCGTATAAGACCGCAGCACACGAGGAATCGAGGAGACTGTCATGACCGGAGAGCTTTCGCCCATCGACAAGGCCAAGTTCGTCGCCGCCAAGCGCGCCGCGGCATTTGTCGAGGACGGCATGAGGGTCGGACTGGGCACCGGGTCGACCGCGGCCTGGCTGGTGCGCTGCCTGGGCGAACGAGTGCGCGAGGAGGGGCTGTTCTTCAAGGGCGTGCCGACATCGACCCGCACGGCGGACCTTGCGCGCGAGGTGGGGATCGAGGTCATCACACTGGAGGAGGCGCGCTGGCTGGACCTGACCATCGACGGCGCGGATGAATTCGACGGCGAGTTGAACCTGATAAAGGGCGGTGGCGGGGCGCTGTTGCAGGAAAAGATCGTCGCCACCGCAAGCGACCAGATGATCGTCATCGCGGATGCCGCCAAGGAAGTCGAGACGCTGGGGGCCTTTCCGCTGCCGGTCGAGGTCATTCCCTTTGGCTGGACCGCCTCGCAGGCGCTGCTGGAAGAGGCGCTGGTGTCGATGGACGTGATGGGCCGCGACAGCACGCTGCGGATGAACGGCGACAAGCCCTATTTCACCGACGAGGGCAATTACATTCTGGACCTGCACCTGATGCGCATCGGGAATCCGCGTCAGATGGCGATGATCCTGAACCAGATTCCGGGCATCGTGGAAAACGGCTTGTTCATTGACATCTGCGACCAGGTGGTGATCGGCTACGGTGACGGACGGGTGGAAACGCGCGACATCAACGCCGGGACAGTCGAAGAGCACCGGCTTGATTTTGTCGAAAGCGACAATCTTTTCCGCGACGTCTGAGGTGCTCGTCCCCCGTTGCTATGGCCATCGGGGCGCGGCTGTGGAATACCGTTGCCGGGGCAGGAACACGGCCAAGGATGGGGTGACCCAATGAGCGATTTCGACTATGATCTGTTTGTCATCGGCGGCGGCTCTGGCGGTGTTCGCGCGGCGCGTGTCGCCGCCGGTGAAGCCGGGGCCAAGGTGGCGCTGGCCGAGGCGGATCGCTATGGCGGCACCTGCGTCATCCGGGGCTGCGTTCCCAAGAAGCTGATGGTGTTCGCCAGCGAATACGGATCGGTGGTCGAGGATGCGCGCGGTTACGGCTGGGATCTGGCCGAAGGCGGCTTTGACTGGTCCGGCTTTCAGGGCAGGCTTTCGGCTGAACTTGACCGGCTGGAAGGGGTCTATCGCACCCTGCTGAAGAACGCCGGGGTCGACAGCTACGATGCGCGCGCCAGCCTGGTCGATGCCCATACCGTGAGCCTGTCCACCGGCGAACGCTTTACCGCAAAGCATATTCTTGTCGCCACCGGTGGTCACCCGGTTCGCCCCGAAGTGCCCAACGCGCATCTTGGCATCGTCAGCGACGACATCTTCACCCTGCCGACGCTGCCCAAAAGCATCCTGATTGTCGGCGGCGGCTATATCGCCTGCGAGTTCGCCTGCATCCTGCATGGCCTTGGCGTCGAAGTGACGCAGTTTTATCGCGGCGCCCAGATCCTGCGCGGCTTCGACGAAGAAGCGCGCGGCCTGATTGCCGACGCCATGCAGGAGCGCGGCATCAAGCTGCACCTGGGCACCGACATCGTGGAAATGCGCTGTGCGACCGATGACGATATGTCCGGCGACAGCCAGGGCGCGGTGTCCATGGGCACACCGATGCACGAGGCGGCGCCCGACGCGCCACAGGGCGCGGACGGCCCGATCTGGGTCAAGGCCACCAATAGCGAAACACGGGTGTTCGACCTTGTGTTCTTTGCCACCGGGCGCAAACCCAACACCGACGGCATCGGTCTGCAAGAGGCCGGGGTGGAACTGGGGCGCAAGGGCGAGGTCATCGTGGACGCCTACAGCCGCACCGCCGTGCCGTCGATCTGGGCCATCGGCGACGCCACCGACCGCGTCAACCTGACCCCGGTCGCGATTCGCGAAGGCATGGCGTTCGTGGAAACGGCGTTCAAGAACAACCCCACCAGGGTCGACCACGACCTGATCCCGTCGGCGGTGTTCACCCAGCCGGAGTTCGGCACCGTGGGCCTGTCCGAGGAAGAGGCCCGCGACCGTGGCCCGATCGAGGTGTACGCCACCTCGTTCCGCCCGATGATGACCGCCTTTGCCGGGCGCCCCGACCGGGTGCTGATGAAACTGATCGTCTGCAAGGACACGCGCCGGGTTCTGGGCTGCCACATCGTGGCCCCCGGTGCGGGCGAAATGATCCAGCTGGCGGGCATCGCGATCGGGATGGGCGCGACCAAGGAAGACTTTGACAGGACCGTGGCCGTACATCCGACCATGTCCGAAGAAATCGTGACAATGCGCAATCCGACCCGGACGGCTTGAATCCGCGCAACGAATGCACAGGTTATCGCTGGACCAGGGTATCCAGAGGGAAAGAGGGACAGGAGTTCATGGCAGGAAACAGCGGCGGCCCTTGGGGCAGCGGTGGCAATCAGGGCGGTTCCCGCCCGCCGGAAAACGGCGGCGGCGGCAATCGCGGCGGGCGCAGGCCCGATGATCCGCAGATCCCCGAGATCGACGAGCTGATGAAAAAGGGTCAGGAACGGCTGCGCGTGCTTATGGGCGGGCGCGGTGGCGGCAACGGATCCGGCGCGCCCTCGGGCGGGTCGGGCGGCCCTGGCTTCGGCAAGGGAACCGTGGCGATTGCCGCGCTCGGGGCATTGGCCATCTGGGCGTACATGAGCTTTTATACCGTGCGCCCCGAAGAGCAGTCGGTTGAACTGTTCCTGGGCAAGTACAGCTCGACCGGAGAGCCGGGCCTGAATTTCGCACCTTGGCCGTTCGTCACCGCCGAGGTGGTGAACGTGACGTCGGAACGCACCGAAACCATCGGTGGCGCGCGCGGGGGGGATTCCAACGGGCTGATGCTGACCACCGACGCCAATATCGTCGATATCGAATTTCAGGTGGTCTGGAACATTTCGGATCCCTCGCGTTTGCTGTTCAACATCAGTGACCCGCAGCTGACCGTTCAGGCAGTGTCCGAGGCCGTCATGCGCGAGATCATCGCCGCGTCGAACCTTGCGCCGATCCTCAACCGTGACCGGGGCCTGATCGCAGACACCGCCATGGAACAGATCCAGGCAACGCTTGACGAATACGAAAGCGGAATCAACGTGGTGCGGGTGAACCTCGACACCGCTGACCCACCGCGGGAAGTGATCGACGCCTTCCGCGAAGTGCAGGCGGCCGAACAGGAACGCGACCGGCTGGAACGTCAGGCGGATGCCTATGCCAACCGCGTTGTCGCCGAGGCGCGCGGTGACGCGGCGCAGATTCGCGAAGAGGCCGAAGGCTATCGCGCGCAGCAGGTCAACCAGGCCGTCGGTGAGGCCTCGCGCTTCCTTGCGGTGCGCGAGGAATACGCCAAGGCGCCCGAAGTCACCCGCCGCCGTCTTTACCTGGAGACGATGGAACGGGTGCTGGGCGATGTCGACAAGACCATCCTCGACCAGGGGGTGACCGGCGACAGCGGCGTGGTGCCCTATTTGCCGCTCAACGAACTCAACCGTCGTCCGGCAGGGGGGAACTGATCCATGCGCAAGACAGCTTACATTCTGCCCGCTGTGGTGGTTGTTCTGGTGCTTTTCCTGTCGTCGATCTTTGTGGTGGACGAACGCGAAAAGGCGCTGGTGCTTCAGTTCGGCCAGATCCGCGCCGTCAAGGAAGAACCCGGCCTGGCGTTCAAGATTCCGTTTATCCAGGAGGTCGTGTATTACGATGACCGCATCCTGTCGCTTGACACCGACACCATCGAGGTGACGCCCTCGGACGACCGCCGCCTCGTGGTCGATGCCTTCGCGCGTTATCGGATCGCCGATGTGGTGCAGTTCCGGCAGGCCGTTGGCGTGGGCGGACTGCGTACCGCCGAAGATCGCCTTTCGGGTATCCTCAACGCGCAGATCCGCGAAGTGCTGGGCGCCGATCAGGTAACGTCCGATGTGATCCTGTCCGCCGACCGCCGCCAGTTTTCCAACCGTATCCGCGATGCGGCGCGGGTTTCGGCACGCTCGCTGGGGCTTGATGTGGTGGACGTGCGGCTCAAGCAGACCAACCTGCCGTCGCAGAACCTTGAGGCGACGTTTGCCCGGATGCGCGCCGAACGCGAACGCGAAGCCGCTGACGAGATCGCGCGCGGTAACGAAGCCGCGCAACGGGTCCGGGCGCTGGCCGACCGGACCGTGGTGGAAACCCGCTCTGCGGCGCAGCGTGATGCGGACGTGACGCGCGGCGAGGCCGATGCGGAACGCAACGGCATCTTTGCCGAAGCCTTTGGGTCCGATCCCGAGTTCTTTGCCTTTTATCGGTCGCTTCAGGCCTATGAAACCGCATTGACCGGCGATAATTCGCGGATGGTGATGACGCCTGACAGCGAGTTCTTCGAGTATTTCAAGAACCAGGGCGCCCAGGTCGTCGTTCCGGAAAGCGCCGCGCCCGAGGCCCCGGAGTCCGAAGATGCCGCCGAGGCGGAGCCTGAAGCGCCAGCCCCTGCCGCTGCAGCCCCTGCGGCACCGTCCCCCGATGCACCGTCCCCCGATGCACCGGACACTGAAGTACCCGCCTCCGGCGCACCTGCACCCGAGGCGCCCGTATCGGAATGACAGCGGCGGATATCGGCACGGGGATTGCTATGGTTCTCGTCATCGAGGGGCTGGTGTACGCACTGGCCCCTTCGCTTGTCGAGCGTCTGCTGGAGGCGCTGCGGCTGATGCCGATCGACGCGCGTCGCGCGCTTGGTCTGGCGACACTGGCAACGGGCATGCTGCTGCTATGGATATTTCGGGGCTAGGGACGCGGTCGGCCCCCCCCGGTGCCGCGTGGCTGTTTGCGATGCGCATCGATCGGGGGCGCCGCCCTTGCCGCGGCGATCAAGTGGCCGCGGCCGGTCGCCGGAACTGCCATGCAACGTGCGGGCACGGCGCTTTTGTCGCCATTCCCAGTCTGTTTCAGCGGGGCGTGGTGGTCAGGCCGCTGATCGTGACGCCGACTCGGATTGCACCGTCCAGCCTGGTATTTGCTCGGCATAGCGCACCTGCGACAGCTGCCCGGTGATGTCCTGCACCACGCGCGCGATGGTGTCCACCGCGTCAGAGGTCTGTTCGACCATGGCGGCATTGCTCTGAGTGATCCGGTCGAGATCGCCGATGCTCTGGCTGATTTCATCCAGTCCCTTGGCCTGTTCGCTCGATCCTTCGGTGATGCTGTTCAGCACGTCGAACATGGTGTCGAAACTGTCGACCACGCTGATAAGCGAGCCGCGTGCGCGTTCCACCAGCACCGCGCCGTCGTTGACCTGTTCCGAGCTGGACTGGATCAGGGTGCGGATTTGGCTTGCCGCTTCGGACGAATTGGCGGCAAGGGTGCGCACCTCGCCGGCGACCACGGCAAAGCCGCGGCCCGCGTCACCGGCGCGCGCCGCCTCGACCCCGGCGTTCAGCGCCAGTAAGTTGGTCTGAAAGGCGATGTCGTCGATCAGGCCGATGATCTGCGCGATCTTTTCCGACGAGCGTCTGATTTCGGTCATCACATCGGCAGCGGTCTCGACCTGACTGGCGCTTTCCTTCATCTCGCGCTGCGAGTTGTCGAAAAAGCTGCGCGTCTCGTGCGTCTTCTGGCTGCTGTCCCTCACGCTTTCGTTTATCATCTGCATTGCTGCGGTCGTTTCTTCCAGCGACGCGGCCTGACTTGATGTGCGCCGCGACAGCTCGCCGGCGGACTGGCCGACCTGTCCGACCACATTCTGCATCTGCGTCATCGAATGCGAAACGGTGCTGACGATATTGCCGAGGCTGCGCGTGGCGCCGTTGAGTTTCTGACGCACGGGATCGTAGACCAGCGGATAATTGCTTTCGCCGGGACCGGGGACCACATGTGACAGGTCGCCCCGCGCGAGCGCGTCGATGCCGTCAGACACATGGCCAAGCGCGATCTGCTGCTCTTCTCCCCAGACGCGGAACGTGACGGTGGTGACCTGTTCGATGTCCAGCGCAAAGGCGCGGCTGAGCACGCCGGCCATGCGCCGCCACCGGCGTCCCGACGGGCCGATCATCTTCAGGGCGACCCGTGACAGGAAACGCTCCAGTAGGTCCGACGTGGCATGCGCGTAGGAGGACATGTAAAGTTCGAGCGGCAGGTTGATCGCCGCGTGCACCCGCCCGATCCGTTCGATCGAGGCGAAATAATCGGCGTTCAGATCGCCGTTCAACATACGGGTCCAGTGTATTTTTTGCGCATTGCGCGCTTGGTTCATGCTGTCGTCGGATTTAAAGAAAAGGGCGGCGTCGGGTTGCGCTCTTGTCCTGTCGTAGAATGCGTCAAGCACATGATCCAATTGGGGCACCAGGATACGCCCCGCATCGGCGAGATCCTTCAATTCAGCATTGTTCAGCCCGAAGCGCGCAAGCTGTGTTTCCGACATGTTCAAGGGATCCAAAATATTTCTGTCAGATCGACAGGGATAAGCGCCAATGCTTTTGAATTTCTTATCGCGACCAAAAATATGCCGGTGTCCGGACGGCGCGGCGCTCTCGCCCGGTCCACGGTGGTTCACATGCACTTGAGCCGTTGCAACCTTTTATTTCGTGGTCAGCGCGCATCACTATGTTAGCCTCACCAAAAAGAAGGCAGGACAGCCGCGCGCGCCCGGGCGTGGCGCTTGTCGCAACAAAGGAGTTCCAGGTGAAACCCTTAGCACTTGCTGAAACACAAGACGCGCGACCGCTCCGGCTGTTCTGGCTGGCGACGCTGTCGATCTTCCTGATCGTGTCGCAATCGCTCATGGCGCGCGCGCAAGGCATCCCCGAGAGCTTCGCGGATCTTGCCGACCGGATCAGCCCCTCGGTGGTGAACATCACCACATCGACCATGGTCGCGGGACGCACCGGCCCGCAGGGCATCGTTCCCGAAGGGTCGCCCTTCGAAGATTTCTTTCGCGAATTCCAGGACCGCAACGGCGGCGAAGGCGGTCAGCGCCCGCGCCGCTCTTCGGCGCTGGGGTCCGGGTTCGTGATTTCGGAAGACGGCTACATCGTCACCAACAACCACGTCATCGAAGGCGCCGACGAAATCGAGATCGAATTCTTCGAAGGCTTCATCCTTCCGGCGGAACTGGTGGGGACCGACCCCAACACCGACATCGCCCTCTTGAAGGTCGAGGCGGACGAGCCGCTGAAATACGTCTCGTTCGGTGACAGCGACATCGCGCGCGTCGGCGATTGGGTGATGGCGATGGGCAACCCGCTGGGGCAGGGATTTTCGGTGTCCGCCGGGATCGTGTCGGCCCGCAACCGCGCGCTGTCGGGCACCTATGACGACTACATCCAGACCGACGCCGCGATCAACCGCGGCAATTCGGGCGGCCCGCTGTTCAACATGAACGGCGAGGTGATCGGCGTGAACACCGCAATCCTGTCGCCCAACGGCGGCTCCATCGGCATCGGCTTTTCGATGGCATCCAACGTGGTGCAAAAGGTCGTCACGCAGCTCAAGGAATTCGGCGAGACCCGTCGCGGCTGGCTGGGTGTGCGTATCCAGGACGTGACCCCCGACATGGCCGAGGCGCTTGGTCTTGCCTCGTCAACCGGCGCCATGGTGTCGGACGTGCCCGAAGGTCCGTCGAAGGAAGCGGGCATGAAAGCCGGCGACGTTATCGTCAAGTTCGACGGCAAGGACGTTGCCGACACGCGCCAGTTGGTGCGCATCGTCGGCAACACCGAAGTCGGCAAGTCGGTGCGCGTGGTGGTGAACCGCAACGGCACGACCGAAACCCTGCTGGTGACCCTTGGCCGGCGCGAAGAGGCCGAGCGCACCTTCCCGGCCAGCCAGCAGCTGGGCCCCGAGGACGAGCCGGCGGAGAGCCAGCTCATGGGGCTGACGCTGTCGCCGCTGACCACCGAGCTGCGTGCGGAAATGGGGCTTTCCGACGGCGCGACCGGGCTTGCGGTCACCGCCGTGGACGAGAACTCCGAGGCCTTTGAAAAGGGTCTGCGCGGCGGGGACGTGATCACCGAAGCCGGTCAGGCCCAGGTGCTCAGCATCTCTGATCTTGAAAGCAAGATCGACGAGGCGCGCGAAGCGGGCCGCAAGTCGATTCTGCTGCTGGTGCGCCGCGGGGGCGATCCGCGCTTTGTGGCGCTGACGCTCGAAGACAACTGACCCGGCGTACCGCACGTCTGGACCGGGGGGCGCGACCGCGAGGGACGCGCCCCTTTGCCATGGGCGAGGACGCGCCCCTTTACCATGGAGGGAAATCGAGCCGGCAGGGCAAAGGGGCAGGCCTGTGGAGTCCGGCCCTGCGGATCGGCCCCGCCAGATTCAAGCAGTCGGATCCAACCAGCCAGGGCCGGCCCGTCGCCGGCCCGTCAGATCCGCCCGAGCGTTGTCTGAAACAGCGTACCTGCGGCAAGGGATACGGACGCCGATGCAAAGTGGTCGTATTCTTCGCGGCAGGTGACGACCGTCACCCTGACCCGCGCGCCAGCTGGACTGGCTGGCAAACGATGCCCCGGATCAGGCGGAAACGGCAAGGCTGGATACGGTGGACATGGCGGGTACCGGGCACGGGGACCGATCCCCAAGGATGCCATGGAACCTGTTAACGGCGCGCCAGGATGGGACTCAGACCTCGTCGATCTGATCGACAGGGGTGGCGAGGATGCCAAGCGCGCGCGCGGTTTCCAGCGACAGCTGACCGCTGGGAAGACCGCGCTGTGCCTGCCATGTGCGGATGGCGGCGGTGGTGGGAGCATCCAGCCTGGCGCTGATCGCCGCATCGAAGTAGCCGCGCGCCGCGAGGGCGCGTTGCAGGGTGGCGACCATTTCGGCGGTGAACTGCTCGGGGCAGGGGCTGGCAAAGATCAGCTCTTCGCGCGGTGTGACGACCCGCGGCACGGGCGCGCGGCGGTATATGGGGGGGCGGATGACCGTGCCATCCTCGGCGATCTCGGCCTGAATGACCTGCACTTCGCCCATGACGTGTTCATAGACCGCCGGCGTGACCTCTCGCGCCTGGCATGTCCCGTCGGCGAGCCTTTCGGGGCGGGGGGCGTCGATGTCGGGCCAGGGATTGTCGTCGGGCAGGGGGGTCTCGCAGGCAGCGAGGCTTAGCGCCAGGGCGGCGGCGAGGAGGGGCAGGCGGGTCATCTGCTCGGGCCTTCGGGTGAACTGCGCGTCTGGTGGCGGTTTTGCAAGCAGGGTAGCGGGTTTGGCGCCGGGGGGGAAGCGGTCGGATCATGGGCGGCAGGCGGCGGGAAACGGGGGAAATATGCGCGGCGGGGCGGCGGGGGCTGGCGCCGGACGGCGCGGCTGACTAGGACTCTGCGCAGAACCGCTAGAAGGAGACGATCCAGCCATGGCCAAGATCACCTATATCGAGCATGACGGCACCGAACACGTTGTCGACGTGGCCACGGGGATGACCGTGATGGAAGGTGCGCGCGACAACGACATTCCCGGTATCGACGCCGATTGCGGCGGGGCCTGCGCCTGTTCGACCTGTCATGTGTATGTGCATCCCGACTGGGTCGACAAGCTGCCCGCCAAGGACGACATGGAAGTGGACATGCTGGATTTCGCCTATGAACCGGACGCCGTACGGTCGCGCCTGACCTGCCAGGTCAAGGTGACGGATGCGCTGGACGGCCTGGTCGTGCAAATGCCCGAGAAACAGATCTGAACCGGGCGCCGCGCCTGCCGTTTCGCGGGTGGGCCGGGCTTGCCCGCGGCGCGTGGCTGATGTCGGGCCTGTGGCTGGCGGGGGCTGCCGCGGCGCAGACCGTCGTTTCGGCCAGCTATGACGAGCCGGTCTCGCGCTACGATCATGGCGTTCTTGGGGATGCGATCGAATGGGGCACGTTGCGGCTGGGCCTCACGGACGGGCGTATGATTGCCGTGCGGCTTTCCAAGACGCGGGTGTTCGAAGACTTGGCCCCCCGTCTGGTCGATCTGGGTGATCGGGTGGCGGCGATGGTGGTCGAGACGGATGTGTCGCTTGGGGCGAGGGTGGCGCTGTACGGGCCGGACGGGTTGATCGCGGCGGGTCCATTCATCGGTCGGCGGCATCGCTGGCTGGCGCCTGTGGGGGCGGCGGATCTAGACGGCGACGGGCGGATCGAGGTCGCCTATGTCGACCGCCCGCACCTGGCGCGCGTGCTGAGGGTCTTGCGCTATGTGCCGGGCCAGTCTGCGTTGCAGCCGGTTGCGGACGCGTCGGGGTTTGCCAATCATCGCATCGGCCGGGACCGGATTGCGGGCGGGCTGCGCGACTGCGGCGCCGGCCCCGAGATGGTGCTGCCCGACGGCGACTGGGAACATGTGATGGCGGTTCGACTGGTTCAGGAGTCGCTGACGGTTGCCACGCTCGGGCCTTATGACGCGGGGGCGCTGGACCGCGCCCTGCGTTGCCAATGACCGGGCCGATCGTGATACCGGGCGTAACGGGTGAAGTTGGGTCTTTGCTTTCCGCGCGCGCCGGACTAGTCAGAACACCATGAGATTGCTGTTTCTTGGGGATGTGATGGGCCGCGCGGGGCGCGCCGCCATCACGGAGAACCTGCCGCGCCTTCGGACCGACTGGCGCCTGGACTTTGTCGTGGTGAACGGCGAAAATGCGTCGAACGGGATGGGGCTGACGGGCGAGCATGCGCGCGGCATTCTGGATGCGGGCGCCGATGTGGTGACGCTGGGCGATCACGCGTTCGACCAGAAGGACATGCTGGGCTTTGTCGAGAGCGAGCCTCGGGTCATCCGTCCGCTGAACTTTGCCAAGCAGGCGCCGGGACGCGGGGCGGGGCTGTTCGCCGACCGGCGGGGGCGCAAGGTTCTGGTGACCCAGGTGCTGGGGCAGGTGTTCATGAAACGGCCCTTCGCGGACCCGTTTTCGGCGATGGACGAGGTGCTGCGCCGTCACCCGCTGGGCGGGCAGGCGCAGGCGATCCTGGTGGATGTGCATTGCGAGGCGACGTCGGAAAAGATGGCGATGGGGCACTTTTGCGACGGGCGTGCCAGCATGGTGGTGGGCACGCATACCCATGTGCCGACGGGCGACGCGCAGGTGTTGCCCAGGGGCACCGGGTTTCTGTCTGATGCGGGCATGTGCGGCGACTACGACAGCGTCATCGGCATGGACAAGACCGAGCCGCTACGCCGGTTCGTCACCGGCATGAGCAAGGGGCGGTTTCAGCCGGCCCAGGGCGAGGCCACGCTGTGCGGGCTGTTCGTGGAAACCGACGACAAGACCGGCAAGGCGGTTCAGGTCAGGATGGTGCGCCAGGGCGGACGCCTGGAACCCTGTGGGCCCACAGCCGTTTAAGGGCGGCCCGGCGGCGGCGCCACGAAGTACGAAGCGCGCTTGCGCCGGGGCCTTCGGGTCGCCAGAATGCGGCGGGTTGATCAGGGATGGGCCAGACCTTCATGCAGTTCATAGAGCTCGGCCAGACCACTCAGGCCTGGGTGACGATTGCCACTGTGGTGGCAATGTTCGTTCTTTTCGTGCGCGAACAATATCCGACCGAGGTGGTGGCCATCGGTGGTGTCGCGGTGCTGCTTGCACTGGGGGTCTTGCCTTATGACGCGGCACTGAGCGTGCTGTCGAACCCGGCTCCCTGGACCATCACCGCGATGTTCATCGTGATGGGGGCGATGGTGCGCACGGGCGCGCTGGATGCCTTTGCCACCTTTGCGCAGACGCAGGTGGCGCGCCGGCCACGCCGCGGCGTGGCGGTGATCATGCTGGTGGTGATCGTGGCCTCGGCCTTCATGAACAACACGCCGGTGGTGGTGATGATGCTGCCGCTCTTCGTGCAGATTTCGCATTCCCTGGGGGTGCAGCCGTCGAAGCTGCTGATCCCGCTGAGTTACGCGGCGATCCTTGGGGGCACCACGACGCTGATCGGCACCTCGACCAACCTGCTGGTCGACGGGGTGGCGCGCAGCGCGGGGCTGGCGCCGTTCGGGATTTTCGAGGTGACGCCGCTGGCGCTGATCCTTGCGGCCTGGGGCATGCTGTATCTTGTGCTGGCGGGGCGGTTCCTGCTGCCCGAGCGGGTGTCGATGGCGGGGATGCTGTCGGATCGCTCGCGTATGAAGTTCTTTACCGAGGCGGTCATCCCCCCCGAAAGCAACCTTGTCGGGCGCGAGGTGCTTGGGGTGCAGCTGTTCAAACGCGAAGGCGTGCGGCTGGTGGACGTGGTGCGGGGCGACCATTCTCTGCGCCGCGAACTTCAGGACGTGACGCTTGAGGTCGGTGACCGCGTGGTGCTGCGTACCCAGATGACCGAACTGCTGAGCCTTCAGCGCAACAAGTCGCTGAAACGGGTGGATCAGATATCGGCCACGGAAACCACCACGGTCGAGGTGCTGATCACTCCGGGCTGCAAGATGGTGGGGCGGTCGCTGGGGGCGCTGCGGTTGCGGCGGCGCTACGGCGTCTATCCGCTGGCGGTGCACCGGCGCAACCAGAACATCGGGCGCAAGCTGGACGATCTGGTCGTTCGGGTGGGCGACACGCTGCTGCTGGAAGGCGCCCCCGAAGACGTCAAGCGCCTGGCCGAAGAGATGGAGCTGGTCGACGTGTCGCACCCGTCGGCGCGCGCGTTCCGGCGCGGTCATGCGCCCGTGGCGATCGGCGCGATGGCGGGGATCGTGATCCTTGCCGCGCTTGGGGTGGCGCCGATCCTGGCGCTGTCGGTGATCGCGGTGGCGGTGGTGCTGCTGGCCCGCTGCATCGACGCGGACGAGGCGTTTTCCTTTGTCGAGGGCCAGCTTCTGGCGCTGATCTTTGCCATGCTCGCCATCGGCGCCGCGCTGGAAAGTTCGGGCGCGGTGGAACTGATCGTGGGCGCGGTGGCGCCGGTGCTGGAAACGCTGCCGGGGCCGTTGCTGATCTGGGCCGTGTTCCTGCTGACTTCGGTGCTGACCGAGGCGGTCAGCAACAATGCCGTCGCCGTGGTGGTGACGCCCATCGCGATCAGCCTTGCGCTGGAACTGGGGATCGACCCGCGCCCGTTGGTGGTGGCGGTGATGGTCGCCGCCTCGTGCAGCTTTGCCACGCCCATCGGTTACCAGACCAACACGCTGGTTTACGGGCCGGGGGGGTACCGGTTTTCCGATTTCCTGAAGGTGGGCGTGCCGCTCAATCTCAGCGTCGGGGTACTGGCGTCGCTGCTGATCCCGCTGATCTGGCCCCTGACGCCGTGAGGGTGCGCAGGGGGCAAAGAATTTTATCTAAAATTCTTGGTCCTGGCTGAACCGGCGCACGAAGTTCCGCAGGATGCGCGCCGGCCAGCGCACGTCTGCCGCGCGGCACATGGCGATGAGCGCCTCCGCTTCTTCGGGGGGGAAATAGCCCTTGTGGCGGTAGATGCGAATGCGGGTTTCAAAGCCCGCCGCGTCGGCTTCGGGATGAAACTGGGTGGCGTAGACATGCGCGCCGTGGCGCACCATCTGAAACGGGCAGGCGCTGCCGCGCACCAGATGCACCATGCCTGGCGCCAGATCTTCCAGGGCTTCCTTGTGGCCGACAAAAGCGTCGAACCTGTCCGGCAGCCCGTCCAGCAGCGGATCGCGCGCGCCGTCGCGCGTGACCACGCAATGCGCGGCGCCGACCGGCTCGCCATAGCGCCCCTTGGCCACCCGCGCGCCCAGATGCGCGCCCAGGATGCCGATGCCGTAACAGCAGCCCAGAAACGGCACGTCCTGCGCGGTGATGCGTGGCATCAGCGACAGGCAGGCGGATTCGATCCGCGCCTCGACGGCGGATTTCTGCGCCGCGCTGTCCGACACGCAGCCGGGGCCTCCGCCCACGATCACGCCGGCGTAATCGCACGGGTCCAGCGACGGCGGCAGGTCTTCGCGATCCAGCTGGATGCGATGCACCTGCGCGGGGGACAGCCCGCCCTTGCCGAGAAAGGCGGCGAATTCATCGTCGCCGGCATCGGTTTCAGGACGCAGTTGCAGGATCAGGAAGCGGCTCATGCACGAGGCTTTACCCGGCGAAACCGATCAAGAAAAGAGGAAGGGGCTTGTTCGTGGTCGCTATGGAACATATCATGAACAAATGGCAAAGATGACCCTGGACCAGAAACTGGCGATCCTGTCGGATGCGGCGAAATACGATGCGTCCTGCGCGTCAAGCGGCGGGCAACGGCGCAATTCGCGCGATGGCGGCGGGCTGGGGTCGACGACCGGATCGGGGATTTGCCACGCCTATGCGCCGGACGGCCGGTGCATCAGCCTTCTCAAGATCCTGATGACCAATTTCTGCATCTATGACTGCGCCTATTGCGTGAACCGGGTCAGCAGCAACGTACAGCGCGCCCGCTTTACCCCCGAAGAGGCGGTCGAGCTGACGCTGGAATTTTACCGGCGCAACTATATCGAGGGGCTGTTCCTGTCGTCGGGGATCATCCGCAGCCCGGACGAGACCATGGGCGACATGGTGCGAATCGCGCGGTCCCTGCGGCTGGATCATCACTTTCGCGGCTACATCCACCTCAAGACCATTCCCGACGCCGATCCGAAGCTGATCGAAGAGGCGGGGCTGCACGCGGACCGCCTGTCGATCAACGTGGAACTGCCGACCGACGCATCGGTGGCGCGCTACGCGCCCGAGAAAAAGCCAGCGCAGATCCGCAAGGCCATGGCGGACGTGCGGCTGAAACGCGAGGAACGCAAGGATCGCAGCCACAGCGGCAAGCGTCCGCCACGCTTTGCGCCAGCGGGGCAATCGACGCAGATGATCGTCGGCGCGGACGGGGCGAGCGATACGCAGATCCTGACCACCTCGACACGGCTCTATTCCGGTTACGGGCTGCGGCGGGTGTATTATTCGGCGTTTTCGCCGATTCCCGACAGCACCGCCGCGCTGCCGCTGATCCGCCCGCCCTTGATGCGCGAACACCGGCTGTATCAGGCGGACTGGCTGCTGCGCTTTTACGGCTTTGAACTGGATGAGATCGCCGGGGCGGCGCCGGACGGCAACCTTGATCTGGAGGTTGACCCGAAGCTGGCCTGGGCGCTGGCCAATCGTCACCGTTTTCCGGTCGATGTGAACCGGGCGGATCGTGAAGGGCTGCTGCGCATTCCGGGTGTTGGCACGAAAAGCGTCGGGCGCATTCTGACGACGCGCCGCCATCGCGGTCTGCGGTATGAGGATCTGCGCCGCATGGGGGTGAACCTGAAACAGGCGCGGGCCTTCCTGACGGCGCTGGACTGGCGTCCGCGCGGGCTTGACTCGCAGGATCTGCGGTCGCGGTTCGCGCCGCCGCCCGAGCAGTTGCAGCTGATCTGATGCACCGGGTCAGCCTGCCCGAAATCGGCACCTTCGATGCCTGGCGCAGCCAGGCGCGCGCGCTGCTGGGCGCGGGCGTGCCGCCCGAACAGGTGTTGTGGGCGCGTGGACAGGCCGAGGCGGATCTGTTCGCGCGGGATCTGCCGATGCCCGTGGGCGCAGCCGCCACCGTGCCCAGGGGCTTTGTCGATCTGGCACGGCGCGTCGTCTGGCACCGCGATCCGGAACGGTTCGCCCGGCTTTACGCGCTGCTTTGGGCGCTGGGGCGCAATCGGCGGCTGCTGGAAGATCAGGGCGACGCGCGGGTGGATCGCCTGCGCAAGATGGCCAAGGAGGTCAGCCGCGACCGACACAAGATGACCGCTTTTGTGCGGTTTCGCGATATCGGCACGCCAGAGACGAACCGCCGGCGTTTCGCGGCGTGGTTCGAGCCCTCGCACTACATCATGGAGCCGGTCGCGCCGTTCTTCGCCGGGCGGTTCGGGGATATGGACTGGTCGATCTTTACCCCCGATCTGACGGCGCATTTCGAAGGCGGTGCGCTGCGCTTCGCCCCGGCCGCGCCGCGCCCGGATCTGCCCGACGATGCGACCGAGGATCTGTGGCGTACCTATTTCCAGAATATTTTCAACCCCGCCCGGCTGAAGATAAAGGCGATGCAGGCCGAGATGCCGCGCAAATACTGGCACAACCTGCCCGAGGCCCGGCTGATCCCGCAGATGATCGCAGGCGCGCAGGCCCGTGCGCAGGCCATGGCCGAGGCGGCGCCCACGCTGGCGCCCGTACGCGCAAAGCGCATCCTTGGCCGGGCGGAAATGGACATGCCGGTGACGGGCGATGATCCGCTGCAGGGGCTAGGCGAATGCCGCCGCTGCCCGCTGTGGGATGGCGCCACGCAGGCGGTGCCCGGCGAAGGGCCAATGGACGCGCCGCTGATGATTGTGGGTGAACAGCCGGGAGACCGCGAAGACCTGGAGGGGCGCCCCTTTGTCGGACCGGCGGGGCAGATGTTCGACGCCGTTGCCGCGCGGGCGAGGCTCGACCGGGCGCGGGCCTATGTCACCAATGCGGTCAAGCATTTCAAGTTCACCCCGCGCGGCAAGCGCCGGATTCACCAGGCGGCGAACGCGGGCGAGATCTCGCATTGTCGGTGGTGGTTGGATGTCGAACGCGCGCGGGTGGCGCCCAAGCTGATCCTTGCCATGGGCGGAACCGCAGCAGAAAGCCTGACGGGCAGCCGCGCGGCGCTGCGACAGAGGCGAGGTGCGATAGAGCGGCTGGGCGATGGGACGCCGGTGCTGGTGACGTGGCATCCGTCGTATCTGTTGCGATTGCCCCAGGCCGGCCGCGCGGTTGCCGAGGCGGAGTTCTTGTCGGATCTTCGGCAGGTGGTCGGGATGCTGCGCGGGATGGAACCTTGACGGAAACCGCGATGAGGGAGGCACCGGCAGAGGGGGCGCTGCCCCCGCCCTGCGGGCCCCCCGGAGTTTAACGGGCAAGTTGAAGCCGGGGCGCGGCGCTATTGGCCGGCGGAGGGTCAGTCGGTACGGGATATTTGCAGGATGAGGTCGAGAACCAGCGCGGCGGGGTCGACATTGACGGCGCGGGCGTGGCGGGCGCGGTCTCCGGCCTGCTGGGCCAGTTCGGCCCAGTGCAGCCCGCTTTGCGGCGTGGGGGCAAGGCGGGAAAGGATCGCGGATTCGTTCGGCGCGGCTTCGGGTGCGGGGGCGTGACCGGTGACGCCGGTGCGGGCGAGGCGGGCCATCAGCGTGTCGATCAGCGTCAGGGCGAGATCGAGGCGTGCCTCGTTTGCTTTTCCGGCGGTGCTTTCGCCGAGCGCGATGGCGCGGGCGCGGTCAAGGCGGGGGGCGGTGCCAAGCAGTGAAACGATATCGGCGTAAAGCCGCAGCCCGTCGTGGTTCAGCAGGCGCATGGCCGCACCGACCGAGCCGGAAGAGAGCGCGGCCAGGGCATGTGCATCGGCGGGGTTTACCTCGGCGCCGGCCTGACCCAGCGCGCGGGCCATGTCATCCGGGCCAAGCGGGGCGAGGCGCAGTTCGCGGCAGCGCGACCGGATGGTGGGCAGCAACCGCGAGGGTTGATGGGCGACCATGAGCAGGGTGGTGCGCGCGGGGGGTTCTTCGAGCAGTTTGAGGATGGCGTTGGCTGCGCTTGTGTTCAGCTCGTCCATCGCATCGACGATGACCACGCGGCGGCCGCCTTCGGCGGAGCTGAGCGAGAAGTAGCCTTTGAGCCTGCGCACCTCATCGACGGTTAACTGGGTCTTGAGCCGTTTGGCCTTGTCGTCCCAGGACCGGCGCAGCAGGAACAGCCCCGGTTCGGACAACGCCAGCACGCGTCGTGCCACCGGGTGATCGGTGGCGATGTCCAGCGTTTCAGGGGGGGGCGGGGCGCCGAACAGGCCGTCGGCGTCGGGCGCGGGCGTTGCCAGGAGGAATCGTGCGATGCGCCAGGCCAGGGTCGCCTTGCCAAGCCCCTTGGGGCCGCTCAGCAGCCAGCCGTGGTGCAGCCTGCCCGAGTTGTAGGCGGCGAGAAAGCTGGTCTCGGCGGTGTCCTGGCCGAAAAGGCGCGTGGTTTCACGGGGATGCGGCGCGCCGTCCACCTGGTCGGGCTGGGGGATGTCGGTGTCGGTCATAGGTGTTCGGCGAGCGTTGTGTCGATGTCGTGCGCGACGGACAGCAGCGGATGCGCGCCGTCGATGACGCGCATGCGGTCGGGGTAGTCGCGGGCCAGCGCAAGGAAGCCCGCGCGCATGCGTTCCTGAAGCGGCAGGCCGAAATCCTCGAACCGTTCCTCGGCCGTGGCGCGGGCCTTGGCGCGGGCGAGTGCGGCCTGTGGGTCCATGTCGATCAGCAGCGTCAGATCCGGTTCGACGCCGATCATCAGGGCGTGCAGCGTGTCGACCGCGGCGCGAAGGTTGCCGCGCGACAGGCCCTGATACATCCGCGTGCTGTCGGCGAAGCGGTCGCAGATCACGATGGCGCCCCGGTCGAGCGCCGGGCGGATGGTGCGTTCCAGATGGTCACGGCGCGCGGCGGTAAACAGCAGCAGTTCGGTTTCCGCCGACCAGCGATCGGGATCGCCCCGCAGCACCAGCGCGCGAATTTCCTCGGCACCGGGCGAACCGCCGGGCTCGCGGGTCAGCACCACGTCGCGACCCGCCCCGCGCAGGCGCTCGGCGAGCAGGCGCGCCTGGGTGGATTTTCCAGAGCCGTCAATGCCTTCGAAGCTGATGAACAGCCCGGGCCGCGTTGTCACATCGCCTCTCCGGTCCCGGACGCGCCGCCTTCCTGAAGGCGTTTGAAAAGCACCTGGCTGACGGTCATCATGCGTTTGCCAAAGCCGCCGCTGGCGACTTCCCGGGCGGCGAACAGCGGCACGCGATGTTCCGGCAGGCCCTCTGGTCGGATAATCAGTTCGGCCAGTTGCTGCCCGGCGGCGATCGGCGCCTTGAGCGGGCCGGTATAGACCACCTCGGCGTCAAGGGTGGTTCCGGGGGTGACGGGAACCAGCAGGGTAACGTCTTTTCTGGCCACCAGCGCGACGCTGTCTTCGGATCCCAGCCAGACGTCGGCGCGGGCGATTTCGGTGTCGGCCTCAGCCAGGGTGCGCTCGGCGAACTGGCGGAAGGCCCAGTTGACGATAGCCTCGCTTTGCTCGGCGCGGGCGCGTTCGCTGTCCATGCCGGTGATCGCAAAGATCACCCGTCGGTCGCCCTGCTTGGCAGACCCGACAAGCCCGTACCCCGCTTCGGCGGTGTGCCCGGTCTTGAGCCCGTCAGCCCCGATATCAAGTCGCAACAACGGGTTGCGGTTGTTGACGTTGGACGGCGCGCGCCCGTCGAAAGCAAACTGCCGTTCGGCGAAAATCGGATAGAACTGGGGAAAATCGTCGATGATGTGGCTGGCAAGCAAGGACAGGTCGCGCATCGACATGCGCTGGTTCGGGTCGGGCCAGCCGCTGGCATTGGCGAATTGCGACCCCGTCATCCCCATCTGCTGGGCGCGCCGCGTCATCAGATCGGCAAAGCCCGCCTCGGAGCCATCCGGGCTGAGCGCCTCGGCGATCACCGCGCAGGCGTCGTTGCCCGACAGCACGATGATGCCGCGCAGCAGGTCTTCGACTGCGGGGCGGTCCTGCGTGTTCAGGAACATGGTCGAGCCGCCGTAGGACATGGCATGTTCGCTGACGGGCAGGCGTTCGTCCAGTTGCAGCCGGCCGTCGCGGATCGCCTCGAAGGCCATGTACAGCGTCATCAGTTTCGACATCGACGCGGGCGGCAGCGATTCATCGGCGTTCTTGGCCATCAGGACCGTGCCGGTGGTATGATCCAGCACAAAGGCGGCGCGGGCCGACGTGTCGAATGCGCTGGCCTGGCCCCCGACAATTGCGACCACAGAGGCGGCGGCAAAGAGTCTGCGAAGCGGGCGGGAAAGGAGCATCGGTCTTATCCTCGTCCTGTGGTCAGCCGGGCATGGGTGGCCCGGCCTCGTCAGTTGCTTACGGCATAGGCGTCGGTGAAGCCAGCCGCCTTGATTTTCGCCAGCAGATCGGCGCGTTCCGACGTGCTTTGGGCCGGGCCGACGATGACCCGCCAGAAGGTCTTGCCCGAACTGGATTGCTTGCGCACCGTCGGAACCATGCCTTGCTGACGCATGGCGGTGGCGGTGTTTTCGGCGTTCTGCTCGACGCTGAAGATGCCGATCTGCAAATAGGGTTTATCCAGTTTCGACGCGGGCTTCGGCGCGGGGGCGGCCGGTTTCGGCGCAGGTGCCGGGGTGGCAGCGACCGCGGGGGGCGCCGCGTCGATGGCCGCGGCCGCGGCACCAGCCACCGGGTCAAGCGTGGTTGCGGTGACCTCGGACGCCTTGGGCACCGAGGCCATCTCATCGACCGGGGCGTTTTCGGGGGCCGCTTCGGGGGCCAGTTCGACGGTCTCGCGGCGCAGCGCGATCACGTCAAGGTTGGTCGGGCTGCCCGCCAGCATCTCAAGTGCTGCCGCCGCATCGGAAGAGACTTGCAGCCGGGGCCCGGGCGACTGCCGTTCGCGCCGGAACAACGCCCCGATCACGAACTGGCCGTTCTTCTGGTTGCGGATGATGACCCGCTCGGGGTCCGTGACGTCGGGATGCGCGACCCAGACACCGCCAAGCGACGGGCGCCCGTCCCAAAGACCGGCTTCGGTGGCATGAAAGATCTCGGGCGCCTCGATGTCCCGCTCCGCGGTGCCCCCCGAGCGTGAGGCGACGTCATCCACGCCGCCCGCGACGTCGGCCTTGGGCTGCATGAAGCCAGGCATCTGCATGTCGTCACAGGCCCCCAGAATTGTCACACCCGCCAGAAACCATGCGGTTCGACGCCCTGCGCGCCGCCGAATGGAGAAAACCTTGCCCATGTTCCGTCCCCTGCCTGTCTTGCGGGTCTTCATGCCCTGTTCGCTGCCGGTATCGGCTGGCCCCGGCGCCGGTTTGGTCTGCCGCGTGATTGCGTTTCGTCACAAAGGTTGTGCCGCGAGCATTCCGGATCGCTGCGGCAGACATATCCTGCGGCGTTGCCGCGAAGAGTAGCGGTTCGTCCGGCGCATGGAAAGGCCGCTTTGCAGCGATGCCCATGAAAACTCCGGTCGAGCCACGGCGCCGGGGATCGCTGCAAGCCGTCACGTCGGGCAGGTCCTGATGTTCGACAGGATCAGGGTCGATCATCCGGCATGAGATTGCGAGGCGCGCATGATTTCAATCCCCGCCCCAACGAGCGCGCGATGGGACGCGCGGCAGGGGCCGAACGCGGATTGAACAAAGCAGCGGTTGTGCTGGCGCCACCGGGCCCGGTTTGTCGAGATGCTTCTGGTCCGCGCATCCACGGTGCCTTGCGCCGGTGATCGCGACACGCTTGTGCCGGGGTTTCACCGCCACAGGGGCTTCCGGATCAATGGCCCGAGCCGATCCCGGCACGGGTGTCCATCGCCGAAGCCCGCAAGGGTGCGCGCCTCGAACAGGCGAAGGCGAACCTTGCCCGTCAAGGGCCGATCGCGCTGGGTCGGTACCGGCATCCTTATCGGTCGAGGCGGGTTGGAAGGCGATGTATCCGCACCCCGCACATGGACAGGCAACACCGCAGCGCCCGTGCCGGGCCCTTGTCATGCGGCGAAAGCAGGTCCATGCGCCAGACAACAGCGCGCGGCAGGTCGGCATGAACGGGAGGCGCACGCGTGCTTTCTTTATCGCCCGAACGCGCCGTCAGTTCCCTCCGCATCCGCTGTGCCGGCGCGCGGCGCTTCAGTACTGCGCCCGGCACGGCCCCCGCAAACCGTCACCGGCATCGCATCCGTCACGGTGGGTGAACCGGGGCGCGGCCATACCGGGCATCGGCCGCCCGCGTTCGACAAAGCCCATGATGGCGCTTACACGAGATGGTCGATGTAAATTCTGGGACCGACGCGGGTACGATACAGGGTGAATGAACCGGCGCCGCCGCGTCCTTGCGTCGCCAGATGTTCGACATCGTGCTTTTCTTGTTGCCAGAGCGGCAAGTCCCGGCCCTGACACTCCAGATCCAGCCCAAGCATAGCCGCAAGCGTTGGCGCCACGTCGACCAGCGCCGTGGGCGCCTCCTCGACGCCGCGCCGTCCACCGGGGACGTCCCAGATCATGACCGTCGACATCTCTTGCCTGTTCAGCCCGCCGTGCATCCCGCCCCCGAGCGGTACACCGCCGGTAAAGGCACGCCGACCGGGCAGGCCATAGGGATCCGCGCCCTCATCCGCGCGCATCACATAGAACAGATCGGGGCGGTGGGCGTGGGTGTGATGCAGCAGGTCCATCGGCACTGTGCCCGGCAGCGCATCGCGCGCAATGACCGCTCCGACCGAGGGCTGGTCCAGCAGCCAGTCCACGACCGCGGGCAGCAGGCCCGGATCGGCGGTCAGGTTGCGCAATTCCCCTGCCGCGCCGTTGGTCATCGCCAAAGTTGTCGTGTCCGTCGGTCGGGTCGCGGCGGCAAAGCCGGCGGCGTTGAGCTTTGCCATCAAATCCACTTCTTCGACGGTCGAGATCTGGCCGTGGTCGGACAGGGCGACGATGGCGGTGGTTTCGGCGAATGGCCCGCCGCGAACGTGATCGAGGATGTCGGCGAATGCGGCATCGGCAGCGGCCATGGCGACACGACTGCCCTGTGATCCGATCTCGCGGTAATGAAAGCTGGTGTCGGGTTCGGGCAGCCAGACAACCGACACATCGGCGGCGGCATCGCCGGCCAGCGCGAGCGCGCGCAGAACCCGGCCCGCATAGGCGACAGCATCGACCTTGGGGATATCCGCGCCGGGCAGGGGGCCGCAGGCGCGCACCGCGCGGGCGATGGCGTCGGGCGTCTGTGTCGCCTCTTCGCCATGGACAGACACGGTCCAGTGTCCGTTGGCGACTACATCGTGATTGACCAGAAACGCCGATCCGGCGGATCCGCCATGCACCGTTGCCATGCGTTTGCCCTTGCGCGCCAGCGCCTGCCCCAGAGAATCCACGGCGACCACATGACCCAGCTTCTTGCGCATCAGCTTCAGATGGCCGACGTCCGACGTGTCGATCTGGGCGCCTTGCAGCACGTTCGGCAGGTGAAAGCCGTTGCTGACGATGCCGTGCCGTCCGGGCCAGCTGCCGGTGGCCAGGCTGGTGGTGCAGACCCGCGTCAGCGATGGAAACACAGACCGGGCGTTGCGAAACCACAGCCCGCCATCGCGAAAGCCGGCGAGGGTGGGCATGGCGCCATCGACCATGTCGGGGCGCAACCCGTCAAAGAGCACGATGACGACCTTGTCGATGCGTGGGAGGCTCATGGGTGGGCTCCATTCACGGCGGCGGCAAAGGTCCGTGCGTCGGCAAGGGTGCGCGTCTCGGCGTGGCCAAGGAAATTGCGCTTGATCTCGATCACCAGGCGGGTGCTCTGGCGCAGGGGCAGGCGGGTGGCGAGCGTTTCGAAATCGACCGCGCCATATCCGCCGGGGGCGTGCATGTCGCCGACACCGAAGAAGTGCCGCTCGCCTTCATGGGTACAGGGAAAGGTCGACGGCACCCCGGTGGAATCCGAGAAATGGATATGGCCCACATGGGGCGCGAGCGCCTCGCAGGCGTCGATCATGTCGAACCCCCAGAAATCCGCGCCCTGCCGGGCATGGCTGATGTCCAGGCAGGCCACGACCGCATCATGGTTCAGGCGGGCCAGCTGATGCGCCAGCAGGCGCGGGTCCAGCGAATAGGACGTCTCTTCGCCCGCGATGACGCGGCGATTGGGCGAGATGTTCTCGCAAGCGATCTTAAGGCCCAGCGTGGCGGCGCGGTCCGCGACGGGGCCAAGCCGGTCCAGTTCGAATTGCAACAGCTCTGCCTGCCGGTTCACATGGTCCTTGGGGTGGCAGCGGCCGGGGTGGATCACCACGACCCTTGCACCGATCTCGGACGCCAGATCCATCGACGCCAACGCGGCCCGTTGCATCAGGTCGGCGTGATCCTCGTCCATCAGGTTGATGGCGATCGGCGCATGCATGGAATAGGCCAGCGCGTGGCGGGCCATGATCGCGCGCAGCTGCGCCACGCGGTCGCCGATCAGGCGGCAGGAGACAACGGCGTCCAGACCCGTCGCCGTGATCTCGGCCCCGGTGCAGCCGATCTGCTCCATATGCGCAAGGCGCGCGGCCAGCCGGTCCAGATCGCTGTCGGCCCCGGTGTTGAAGCCGGTGGCGATGATGCGGTCGGTCATGTGTCAGGTCTCCAGTGAGGGGTCGAGCCGGGCGCGCAGCCAGTCGCCAAGGATCGACATGCTGAGTGTCGTCAGAAAGATCGTGAAGCCGGGGATCACCGCCAGCCACCAGGCGCTGATCAGATAATCGCGCCCTTCGCCCAGCATCTGGCCCAGCGAGGTCATCGGCGGGCGAATGCCAAGCCCCAGAAACGACAGCGATGTCTCGAACAGGATGGTCGAGGGAAAGTTGATGGTCAGCTGCACCAGCAGCGGACCCGCGATGTTGGGCAGGATGTGGCGCGTGTAGATCCACGCCGGTGTCGCGCCCAGCCCGCGCACCGCCTGGGCATAGCCCTGTTCGCGCGCCGACAGCACAAGGCCGCGGGTGATGCGCGCGTAGGTCTCCCAGCCGTAAAGCCCCATGATCAGGATAAAGATCACCATGGAATTGCCCATGAAGGCGAGCACGGCGAGGGCCACGATGAACCACGGCATGGCGGCCTGAAAATCGACCAGCGCCATGATGATCTCGTCCCGGAACCCGCCTTTGTGGGCGGCCAGAAACCCCAGCGCGATGCCCATTGCGGCACCCAGCACCGTGCCCAGCAACGACAGCAGCATCGAGGTTTGCGCCGCCACAAGCAGCCGCGAAAGCAGATCCCGCCCCAGCGTGTCTGTGCCCAGCGGATGCGCCCAGCTCGCCCCGTCCAGCGGTTGCGGCGGTGTCATCCGGTTCAGCAGGTCGACATGGTCGAAGGCATGGGGCTGGATCACCTGCGCGAAACACATCACGCACAGCATCAGCGCCATGAAACCCACCGCCAGCGTGACGGCTGCGGGCGTGCGGGCCAGCAGGGCCAGCGGTTTCCAGCGGGCAGCGGTTTTCAGGTCCTGGTCAAGCGTGCTCATGCCGTCCGGGCCCCCGCGCCGACGCGCACCCGAGGGTCAAGCCAGCCATAGAGGAAATCGACGAACATGTTGGCGGCGATCATGGTGATCGCGAGCAGGATCATGATGCATTGCACCACCGCCAGATCCCGGGTGGCCACGGCGGTGGTCAGCAGCCGCCCGATGCCGGGCCAGGCAAAGACGGTTTCCGTGACCACGGCCCAGCCCAGCAACTGACCGATCTGGAACCCCAGGATCGTCACCACCGGCACGGCGGCATTGGGCAAGGCGTGCGATATGACCCGCCGCGCCGGACCTGCGCCGGTGGATCGCGCGGTGCGCATATAGGGTTTGGCCAGCACGTCGATCATCGACGACCGCGTGTAGCGCGCGATCTGCGCGGCAAAGCCGGTGCCCAGCGTAAAGGCCGGCATGATCAGGTGCCACCATGTGTCCGACCCCGACGATGGCAGCCAGCGCAGTTGCAGCGAAAAGATCAGGATCAGCAGGATGCCCAGAAAAAAGTTCGGCATGGAAAAACCGAAGACCGCAAGCCCCATCACCACGCGATCAATCCAGCTGTCGCGATAAAGCGCCGCAAGGATCCCCAGGGGGATGCCAAGCACCAGCGCGATGCTCAGCGCGGTCCAGCCGAGCAATGCGGTCTTTGGCACCCGGTCCCGGACCAGTTGAAAGGCGTCCATGTTGTTGCGGAACGAGATGCCGAAATCGCCCTGCATCAGGCCGGCGACATAGCGCAGGTACTGATCCCAGATCGGCCGGTCCAGTCCCCAGAGGGCGCGGTAGAAACTGCGCGTTGCCGCGTCGGTGTCATCCGGCAAAAGGATCATCGTGGGATCGCCCGACAGGCGCAGCACGAAGAAAACGAAGGTGACGACAAGCCAAAGCGTCACAAAGGCCCGCAGGCTCTTGATCGCGAACCAGCGCATCAGGCGATCTCCTCTATCCGGTGACAGGCGGCGTGGTGGCGGGCCGCGAATTCGCGCAAGACGGGCGGCTCGGCGCGGCAGCGGTGCACGGCAAACGGGCAGCGCGGATGGAACCGGCAACCCGGCGGCGGGGCAGCCGGGTTGGGCGGATCGCCGATGCGGGGGACCGCGCCGCCACGACACCCGGGGTCGGGCACCGGCACCGCATCAAGCAGCGCGCGGGTATAGGGGTGCAGGGCGCCGGTGCGAAAGGCGGCGGTTGGTCCCTCCTCGACAACGCGGCCGAGGTACATCACCGCGATCCGGTCGGCGACATGGCGCACCACGGCGACATCGTGGCTGACGAACAGATAGGCCAGACCGCGCGCCGCCTGCAAATCCCGGATCAGGTTGACGATCTGCGCCTGGATCGACACATCCAGCGCCGATACCGGCTCGTCCAGCACCAGAAGATCGGGGTCCAGCGCCAGCGCACGGGCGATCACCACGCGTTGCAACTGTCCGCCGGACATCTCGTGCGGATAGCGCGCCGCCATCGCCGGCGGCAGACCCACATCGGACAGCGCCCGTGCCGCGCGCTCTGGGGCGCGTTTGTGGATGCGCAGCGCCTCTTCGACCTGCGCCCGGACCGGCAGGCGCGGGTCCAGCGCCCCCGCAGCGTTCTGATGGACCAGTTGCATCCGTATCCGCATCCGGCGCCAGTCGTCGGTGTCCGCGCGGGGCAGGGGGGCGCCGTCGAACAGGATCTCTCCGGCATCGGCCTGGGCCAGACCCAGCACCAGCCGCGACAGGGTGGATTTTCCGCAGCCGGATTCACCGACGACCCCCAGCGTCTCGCCTGGCTTGATATGCAGGGTCACACCATCGACCGCATTGAACCGCGCCGAGGGGCGAAACAGCCCCGCGCGCCCCGTGGCATAGGATTTGCGCAGTCCGGTGGCACGCAGCAGGGCGGTCATGAGTATTCCTTTTGCATGGCGGGAACCGCGGGTCTGACGCGCGGGCCGGGGTGATGGCAGGCCAGCCCACGCACCGTGTCGGGCACCGTGCTGGTGCAGATGGCCGAGGCGCGGACGCAGCGTGGGGCAAACGCGCAGCCCGCCGGCAGCGCGTCGATCGGGGGCACGGTGCCGTCGATCGAGGCCAGGCGCGCGCTGGCGCCCATCGCATCGGGCAGCGCGGCCAGCAGGCCTTGGGTGTAGGGATGGCGCGGATTGGCGAACAGGCTGTCCGTCGACGCCCTTTCAACGATCCGGCCGGCATACATGACGGCGACGCTGTCGGCATGCTGCGCGACAAGGCCCAGGTCATGGGTTACGAACAGCACGCCCATGCCGAGTGCGCGGCGCAGATCGGCAATCAGCTCAAGGATCTGGGCCTGAAGCGTCACGTCCAGCGCGGTTGTTGCCTCGTCCGCGATCAGCAGCTTCGGATTGCCGGCAATCGCCAGCGCGATCATCGCGCGCTGGTTCATGCCGCCGGAAAACTGATGCGGGAATTCGCGGGCGCGCCGTTCGGGGTCGGGTAGGCCGACGCGGCCCAGCAGGCGCACCGCCTCTTGCTGTGCTGCATGACGGGTCGCGCCGCCGCGCATCCGGACGGCCTGGGCCACCTGCCAGCCGATGGACCGAACGGGGTTGAGCCCGCCGGTCGCATCCTGGAACACGCTGGCCATCTTGCGGCGGCGCAGATCGCGGGCATCCCGCGGCGAAAGGGTGCCAAGATCGGTCCCGTCCAGCACCAATGTGCCCGACGCGATCGCGGCGCGGTTCGGTAACAGACCGGCCAGTGCCAGGCAGGTCATCGACTTGCCGCAGCCGGATTCACCGACCAGCGCCAGCGTCTCACCCGCCTTCAGCGACAGCGACACGCCGCGCACCGGATGGACCGCAGTGCGGCGGGGACGGTCGATGGTGACGGTGACGTCGTTGACGGATAGTACCATGAAGGGGCTCGCTGAGATGAGAAAGCCCCGGCGCAGGACGTGCCGCGCCGGGCCGGAGCGGCCTAATGGCCGGCGCCAAAGGTCAGGTTGTAGGGGCGCAGATCCATGTAGTAGAGGCCGTAGGGCTTCCAGCCGATATCGGCCCGCATGGCGTAGGTTTCCAGCGGGTTGTACAGCATCGTGCCCGGTGCCTCGTCCATCCAGATGTCCAGCGCGCCACGATAGGCGCGCTTGCGGGCGTCCCAATCGGTCGCGGTGGTGATGATCTGTTGCAAGCGGTTGAATTCGGCCGGAGCCTTCCAGGAGCGGTCGTCGGATTGCGCGTTGTTCTGTACGTCGCTTTCGGCGCCCCACTGCGGCACGAAGCTGCCCAGCGGGTCGGGCATGCGGTGGGTGTTGGACCAGGGGCGGATGTTGACGGTGGCATCGGCATCGGTCACCTGGCTCCAGTTCTCGACCGGTTGCAGGGTGACGTTCAGGCCGACCTGTTGCCACATCTGCTGCATGGCCTGCGCGGCCTCGGTGGACAGCAAATAATAGTTCAGCGGGAATTTGTAGACGATTTCTTCGCCATCGTAGCCGGCCTCCTGCAACAGTACGCGGGCCTTCCCGGGATCGTAGGCGAACTCGGGGTAGTCCTCGATCCACATTTCGTAGGATGGCAGCTGGTGGCCGTTCGGGGTGTAGTTCTGATCGGCCCACAGCGCCTTGCGCAGCAATGCGCGGTCGATGGACAGAGACAGCGCCTGACGCACGCGTTTGTCCTCAAGCGGGCCATTTGTGTAAAACACCAGCATATGGGTGTTGTCGAGCACGATGCGTTCGACCTTGAGGTCGTCATAACGCTCGATGGTGGGGATCTGGTCGGGCGGAATGTTGACCGAGATATCGTATTCGCCCGACACCAGGCCGGCGATCCGCGCCGACACTTCGGGCACCTGCCGGAAGGTCACTGATTTCGCGGTCGGTTTGCCGCCAAAGTAATCGTCATGGGCGACAAGGCGGATGTATTCGCCATCCACCCATTCATCCATCCTGTAGGGGCCGGTGCCGACCGGATTGCGCGCGAACGCATCCTTGCCCATCGTCATGTAGGCATTGTGGTTGACCACCCAGAAGGCATAGCCGGCGAGCCGCTGTTCGAGCAGCACGTCTGGCTTTCTGGACACGACGCGGATGGTGTATTTGTCCACCGGCACGACGTGGCTGATGGTCAGCATGAACCGCTTGGCCGCGCCGATCAGCGGGGCGTAGCCATGCCCGCGACCGGGGTTGAAGGAAAACGCCACATCGTCCGAGGTCACTTCGGACCCGTCGTGAAACAGCACACCTTCGCGCAGCTTCAGCTCAAGCGTTCGGTCGTCGATGCGGGTCCAGCTTTCGGCCAGGCCGGGCACCAGCCTCGACGCGGTGCCGCTTCCGTCGGCCAGAAAGTCCCGGCGGATCAGGCTGTCGAACATCGAATAGGTGATGCGCACGGCGACGTTGCCCATCTCTTCGATGCTTTCAAGGCTGTCGGGCAGGTTGTTCACGGCCACGGTCAGATCGGGCCGACCGTCCTGCGCGGCCACGGGCAATGTCGCAAGCAGCGACAGCGCCATGGCGGCAAGGCCGGTCTTTAGGCGGGTCAGCATGAAAGGTCTCCGGGTGATGGGAATGAACGCGGTGCCGACCTGCGCCCAATGGATGACCGCAATGTTGCGGTCTGGTGAATTTTTCTTTCGCCGTTGGTGACGATTTTATGACTGTGGAAAACATTCGGATGTCTTTTCAGTCGCTTGCGCCGCAGGTCAGGGCGACGCGCGTTTTCGACCTGTGCGCAGCACCATGCGGTGGCAAGGCGCAAGCCGTTCGGATCGGGGGCGATGTCGCGGAAACGTCATGGCATTGTCACCGGCCTGTATCGGCGCCTTTTTACGTCGGAAGTCATTCGAATGACTTCAGGTAGCGTGGGCGGATGACGGAATACCGGAACTGGGAAGCGGTGCGCGACTGGATCGTGCAGGGCATCGCGACGCGCGATCTGCGCGAGGGCGACCGGGTGCCCCCCGAACAGCACATCGCGGCAATCTGCGGTGTCGGGCGCCATTCTGTGCGCCGTGCCACCGCCGCGCTCGCGGTCGAGGGCGTCCTGAGCATCGAGCAGGGGCGGGGCACGTTCGTGCGGATACGCCCCGCGCTGCTTTACCGGATCGGGCGGCACACGCGCTTCCGCGAGAACCTGCGGCGGGCAGGGGTCGCGCCGGGCAGCGAGGCTTTGGGGGTCGATCTGATCGCTGCGGACGCCGACATTGCGCGAGCGTTGGCGGTGCCCGAGGGCGCGCCGGTCCATCGCATCCTGCGCCGGGGGCTGGCCGACGGCATCCCGATCAGCCTGACGCGAAGCTATCATTGCGCGGACCGGTTCCCGGATCTGGGGGCGCGGCGCACCTTGGGCGACAGCGTCTCCGAAATATACCGCAGCCACGGAATCACCGACTATCACCGCCGCGAGACCGAGCTTTTCGCGCGCCTGCCCACCCGGCCCGAGGCACGGCTTCTGGATCAGCGCCCGGAACAGCCCGTCATGGTGGTTAGCAAGACGGATGCTGCGCCGGACGGCCTGGTGCTGGGCTTTGGCGAGGCCCTGTGGGGCGCCGGTCGCGTCCGTTTCCTGCTGGAGGATCAGTGATGCGCGAGACGATTGCCGCCGGGGTGGAACGCGGGTCGGACATCCCCGGAGATTCCGGGATGCTGTCAGGTCTGGCCCGCGCCGCGCCAGAGGTGCGCAAGGCGGCGGCGCTTTCGCCCGATCTGGGCGCGGTGGGGGTGATCCGATCGCGCACTGGCCTGGGGATGCTGCCAATGCGTGACACGGTTCAGGGCGGAGATTTTGATCTGGGCGACGTGCTGGTGGCCGGGGCGCATGTCCGCGCTGCCGGGGGCGATGGCTACGGCATGACTGTCGGACGCGATCTGGAACGCGCGATGCCGATGGCACTGCCGGATGCCGCCGGGTTGGCCGATGTCGCGCGCGGCCGGGTGACCGCGTTTGCGGCGCGCAGGGCTGCGGCACAGACGCAGACGGATTCCGATACCCTGAGCCGCATCAACCCGACCAGGGTCGAGGCACAGACGTTGTGATGCTGGACACCCCGAACCCAGATGCGGATGACCCCCAGATCGTGGCTGACGATCACCATGGTGATGTGGCGCGCTCGGGCCGGCGAGACCGGTCTTGCCGACCAGACCTTTCAGGGCCCGCAGCCCGCCTACAGCCAGTCGTTCGTTCATGCCAAATTCAGAGGGGGCCGTCATGCCGTTACTGACCGTCGAACGGCTGATCGTCGAAGGGCTGGCCAAGACCTTTCATCTGCGCCGGTCCGACATCGGCCTCGTCACCCAGTTCCCGACCGCCCGCCCGCGCGTCGCCGCCGAGGACATCGCCGCCGCCCCCCAGCGCTTCGCCCCCCTGCGTGTCGCCGGCGCAAGCGCTGACCGGGCGATAGGCGAGGCGCGGCACCGGCTGGCTGCCTGTGGCCTGCGCGAGGCGCTTTGGCGCGCCGTTCCCGGCACCTTTTCGGGGGCCGAGAAACAAAGGGTCGATCTGGCCCGCGCGCTGATCCGCCCGCCACGGCTGTTGCTGCCGGACGCGCCGACCGCGACGCTGGATGCCCAGGCCCGTGCCGCGCCGGCGCAGCGGCCGGCCGCCTTGAAAACCCGGGGCGTCGCGACGATCGGCGTGTCCCACCGCCCCGGTGACGTGACGCGCCTGATCAACCGTACCATAGACCTGACCCCAAGCGAGGTGGCCCATGTGGCTGAGTGATTTCCGCATCGTCCTGAATGACCGCATTCTGCCGCGCGGCGCGCTGCTGGTCGAAAACGGCGTTGTCGCCGAGATCTGTGAAACCCCCGTGCCAGGCGCGGATCTGAGCGGCGACGGCCTGCTGCTGATGCCCGGTTTCATCGACATGCACGGCGACATGATCGAGCGTGAGGTCGAACCGCGCCCGAATGTCCGCATGCCGATGGAACTGGGCCTGCGCGATCTGGACCGCAGGCTCAAGGTGGCGGGCGTGACCACGGGCTACGCCGCCGTCAGTTTCAACCCCAAATCCGCTTATGGCCACCTGCGCAGCTATGACCATTCCCAATCCATGCTGCGCGCGCTCAGGACCATGCGGGGGGTGTTGCAGGTCGATCACCGGGTTCACGCCCGGTTCGAGATCGGCCACCCAGAGGCGCTGGGCGTGGTCGAGGACCTGATCGCCGAAGGCACGGTGGATCTGGTGTCACTGACCGATCACACTCCGGGGCAGGGCCAGTACCGCGATCTTGAGCGTCTGACCCGGCGCACGCAGGCCGAACAGGGGCTCAGCCGCGCAGACGCGGAACTGGCGGTGCGGGACCGCATCGCGGCAAAACAGCGCCACGCTGGGGATGCGGCCGCGACGTTGCGCGCGATTTCCGCGGTCTGTGCGACGCATGGCATCGCGCTGGCCAGCCACGACGACGACACGCCGGAAAAGGTCGCGCTGATGCGGGGTCTGGGGGCCACCGTCAGCGAATTCCCGGTGACTCTTGCCGCCGCCCGTGCGGCCCGCGAACAGGGCCTGATGACCGTGATGGGGGCGCCGAATGCGCTGCGCGGCCTCAGCTATTCGGGCAACCTGTCAGCCCGAGAGGCGCATGCGCTGGGCCTGCTGGACATCCTTGCCGCGGATTATCATCCCTCGGCGATCCTGCCGGCGCTGCTGATCCTCGGGCGGGACGACCCCGAGGGGCTGGCCGGGGCCGTGCGTCTGGCGACCGCCAACCCTGCGCGCGCCCTTGGTCTGCGGGACCGGGGCGAAATCGCCCCTGGCCTGCGCGCCGATCTGGTGATCGCAGATGACGATGGCATCGGGCATGTGCATGCGGCGATGCGCGCCGGTCAAATCATCTATTCCAACGGCAGCCGGTCGCTGCCCGGTCCGCGAAAGGCACCAGCATGACGACGATGACCCTTCCCGTAATCGGCGCGGCCCTGCCGGTCGACGCGCTGCCCGAATACCGCGACTGGCTCTTCGACAAGGACCGCGATCTGGAAGTCCAGAGCTTTCACGACCCCGAATTGCTGCGCGGCGATGGCTGGCGCGATGTCGCGGAACGGGCGCGCGACCTGCTTGCCGGATTCAACGGGCGGCTGGGCATCCACGGCCCCTTTGTCGGCCTGTCGCTGAACGCGCCCGATCCGGACGTCCGGGCCATTGTCACCAGGCGACTGATGACGGGTCTGGACGCCTGCGGCGTACTGGACGCGCGTCAGATGGTCGTTCATTCGCCGTACACAACCTGGGACCACCACAATCTGGACGGTCATCCGGGTGTACGCGACGACGTGATCGCGCAGGTCCACGCCACTCTGGCGTCGGTGGTCAGGCGGGCCGAGGATCAGGGCGTCACCCTCGTGATGGAGAATATCGAGGATGTGGACCCCGCCGAGCGGTTGCGGCTGGTCGACAGCTTTGGCTCCGACGCGCTGAAGCTGTCCATCGACACCGGCCATGCCCACTACGCCCACGGCATCACGCGGGCCGGACCGGTCGATCACTTTGTCCGCGCGGCCGGGGCCGGCCTTGCGCATGTCCACCTTCAGGATGCCGATGGCTATGCCGACCGTCACTGGGCCATCGGACGCGGCACGATCCGCTGGCATGAAGTGTTTCGGGCGCTGGCGGACTTGCCGCAGCGCCCGCATCTGGTTCTGGAACTGCGCGACGTGGCCGATGTCCGCCCGTCGATGCGCTGGCTGGAGGCACACGGCCTGGGGCAGTAACCACCGTGCAGGGCTATGGCCAGCCGTCGGACCGGCCACGGGACAAGCGTCTTCTCCGGCCAAGATGGATCGGGGCCTGGAAGGCCGCGTTCCCGGCGCGCGCTGGCCTCCGCGGGCTTCAGGCCCGGCGCTGCGTCCATTTGGCCGTGGTCTCCCAGTTCAGCACCGCCGGCCCTCGGGCATGCCGGTCATAGAGCGCCGCCAGATCGGTCATCACCTGCCCCAGACCGACCCGGCGCACGACCGCCGCGAGGGTCGATCGCATCAGGTAGAGGTCGATCAGACCACGGCATTCCAGTTCTTGCGTCCAGCGATAGGTTCGCGACCTGGCGGCATGAAAGCCGTCCTGGGCCGCCAGGTCGCGAACCGACGGCTCCTTGGTCTTTTCCCGGCGGGCATAGTCGTAGATGGTGACGGAGTGCTCGGCGATATAACCGTCAAAGGCGGCGATCAAAGGCGTGGCCTCGCGCCGGTTGCGCACCAGCGCCAGCACACCACCGGGGGCCAGAACCCGCCGGGCCTCGGCGAAAAAGCGGGTGCGGTCGAACCAGTGAAAGGCGGTGCAGGCGACGATCAGCCCGGCGCTGGCACCGGGCAGCGGCACGGCTTCGGCGCAGGCGTCGATCACCTGCACGCCGGTCTGGGTGGCAAAACGGCGCGACAGCACGCGCCGCATGTCGCGGCCCGGCTCCGCCGCGAACACCAGCCAGTCGTCGGGCAGGGCGCGGCGCAGCGCCGTTGTCGAATTTCCCGGCCCCGCCCCCAGATCCAGCGCGATGCGGGCGGGTGTGGCGCAGGCCGCGACCAGAGTGTCAAAGGCCGCATCCGGATAGCCCGGGCGATAGAGGTTGTAGGCCTCGGCCAATCCCTCGAAACGCTCGGACGTCTCGCGCATGGCTACAGCCCGAAATCCCGTGCGGCAAAGGCGGTGCGCCCGTTGCCGAGCGTCAGGACCGGGGCGGGGGCACGCCCCTCGGGCCAGTCCAGCAGCACCAGATCGGCGCGTTTGCCCGCCGCGATCTGCCCCCGGTCCGGCAATCCGCAGGCCCGCGCGGGATTGCCCGACACCAGCGGCCAGAGCCGGTGCAGCGGCGCCACCCCGTCGGCGTGCAGCCGCGCGACCGCCGCCAGCATCGCTGGATAGAAATAGTCCGAGGCAAGGATGTCGCACAGCCCGCGCGCCACCATGTCGCCGGCGTCCGGACTGCCGATATGGCTGCCGCCGCGCACCACGTTCGGCGCACCGAAAACGATCCAGTCACCGGCATCGCGCGCGCCCTGTGCAACCTCTGTGTTCATCGGAAATTCGGCGATCCGCGCGCCCTGGTCGCGGTAATAGGCGCGGGTGCGCGGCTGGCTGTCGTCATGGCTCAGCATCGGGGCTGACCGGGCACGGCCATGCGCCGCAACCTCTGCGATCACGGCTTCGACCTGCGGGCGCCGTTCCCAGATGCCCGCGATCCTGTCGACAAACGCGTCCGTGCCGAGGCCGGAGCGTTTGGCGCGGCTTGCCATCTTCCGGGCAAAGGCGGCCCCGGCCAGATCGGCGACCGGATAGTCGGGATCCAGATCAAAGGGCCGGCCCTGCAGCGGCACCATGGGGTCAAGCACCGCCATCGAGGTGTGGTCGTTGAACGCCAGCGCCGGGGTCAGCGGTGCCGCGAGCGCGCGCTCGATCAGGGGCCGGGCCTCGAAGCAGAACGTCTCCCACCGCAGTTGCAGGCGGCTTTCGACCGAAAGCCGCCCCGCCATGCCCCCCAGCAGATCCATGATCCGGCCGGCTGTTTCGACCGACCGCAAGCCCGGTTCCCAGCTGAGCGTAAGGGCGTGATAGGCGGTGGCGATGCCATTGCCGGCCAACTGACGGTCGGTTTCCAGCAGGGCGGTATCCAGCGGAAACAAGACGCCCGGGCGTGGCATCATCTGCCGTTCGAACCCATCGCCGTGAATGTCCACCAGCGCGGGCGCAAGCGTCAGCCCGCCCGCGTCGATACCGCGCGCGCCGTCGTCCGGGACATCCAGCCCGGTGATGCGACCGTCCTCGACCCTGACGGACACGCGGGCGACCCCGTCGGGCAGCAGCACATCCGCGCCCTTGATCACAAATGCCATCCAAGCCTCTCCATCGTCAGATGCGGATGCGGGTGCGGGTGCCCGCGCCCGGATCCTGAATGCGCGCGCCGGGGCCCGGCGTCGCGGTGCATGCGGTCACGCCGGGGGCGGGCCTCGGCCATTTCGCATCCTGCGCGACCCAACGGACGTTCCAGTGGTCATGCACGGTGTCCGTCTTCATCTGTCCGTCCCGATGACCTTGCGGCGCAGTACGGCGCCTAGCTGTTCCACGGCGATAACCACGACGGCAATCATCAGGATCACCGTCATTGCGGTGGGATAATCGAACAGGTCGAACCCGACCTTGAGTTCGACCCCGATGCCGCCCGCGCCCACCAGTCCAAGGATGGTCGAGGATCTGTGAAACGATGGCGGATGAGCTCCGCGAGGTCTTCGTATGATGCGTAGCGTGCCATCATTTAATCAAGGCCGAGCATGGTCAACGCTGAGACCATCGCGCGGCGGGTCCAGCCTGCCGCGCTCTTTTCGCGGTCAAAGCGCTCGATAAGCAGGACATCTTTGCCAGCGGCATTGGTGAGCGATACTGGCGCTGCGTTCAGGCCGCAGGCTGCCGCCAGTTTCATGGCGATGAATTCAGCCTTCACGACGCTATGCGTGTCGGCGCTAGACGAGAACTTGGCAATGAATTTGTGCTCTTCACCATCGATCAGCGCTCTGGGGCGCGCCCCGCCAATCGAGGTGCCATGGTTCAGCGCCTGGTCGAGTGCAGGGGTGAGCGGCGAGCCTTTTTCGATACGCTCGGCTGCCGCTAGCAATTCCTCGAAGGATGCTTCTGCAGCAAGGCGCGGCTCGTAGTCTTTCGACGAGGTCTGAAAATCGAGAGCGCCGATCCGGTCGGAGCCGGATTGAAGCAGATAGGTGAGTTCGCTGATGTCCGGCACGCTCGCCGCATCAGGTTTGGCGCCGGTCAGGCGGTTGATGATAACGCGCCGCCCCCAGGCATCCGGCGAGCCGTCCCGAATGCAGCTTGGCATCGAAAGCCCTGGCTTCGGGGCAATTGTGCCGCGCTGAAGCGGGAGTTCTGGCTCATAGATTGGAATCGCGTCTTGGCGCTCCCGATAGCTGGCGCCATAGGTGAAGAGCAGGCGGTTACCATCCTGCGTGAGCCGTCCGGCCACAACCGGTTCGGTTTCTCCCGGCAACCAAATCCAGACATAGGCTTCGCTCGCATCCGCCTTAGAAGACTGAGCTACTCCCCATCGGTTGGACAGGATCTGGCGTAATTCAAGCTACTCGTTGCACCTGCTGATCGGGGTTGGTTGTTTCATTTCTCTGCCAATAGACCACGGCTGGCGGTCTGCCGCCAAGGGCGGAGTGTGGGCGTTGGTGGTTGTAGAAGGTCATCCATTTTCGAATGCCCGCCTTTGCTTCCGCCCCGGTCTCCCAGGCATGCAGGTAGACGCACTCGTATTTCAGGGTCCGCCACAGCCGCTCGATGAAGATATTGTCGAGGAACCGGCCTTTCCCATCCATCGAGATGCGCACGCCGGTCCGGCGCAAGCGGTCCGTCCAGGCGAAGGAGGAGAACTGAGACCCTTGATC
>NZ_QLMG01000006.1 GCF_003259905.1 Salipiger aestuarii
ATCCTCGGTGGACAGGATCTCGATCCGGGGTGTGACCGTAAGGTCGACCATAACGTCGGACTTATCATCGCCTCCAACGCCCCGTCAGACGGCCCCCGCCGGAGGGATACAAAGGAAGGCTGCCCCGGTGCGCATCGCACCAGGGACTTGCGCCGCCCCACGCCGCAAGAGACGCGCGGGGCAGCCACGGGCAATTCGGGTCTCCGGTGTCCGGCGCGCCACGGTCCGGGCGGTCGGCGATCCGCACTTGCGCGATCAGCGGCGCATGGTCGGTGACGCGGCGCAGCAGGTCGCCTTGCATGAACGACACATGATCGCGATCGAACGGGATTCCGGGGTTCGGTCAAACACCCGCGGGCGGCGGGGTCTCGGCCTGTTCGACGCGGCCAAGATGATAGCCGGACAGATCGCGGGGGGTATCGGTTCAATCCGGATGGCGATGGCGTCGCGCGCCGCCAGATCGCAGCTCGGGTCGCGGGGCAGGGCGAGGTTGCCGCGCAACGCGTCCTCGGCACCGGAATCCCCGTTATTGCGTCCGGCGTAAGGTGGATCCGTCCGGCCCCGGTGGCTGGCGCATGATCCACCGCGCGCGATGGCGTCGCGCCCCTGCGGACGGCAAGGCGCCGCGCGGCAAGCCCGACCGGATGGGCGTCCGGATCGCCCGGCGTGGTGTTTGTCGCCAGCGTCGAAAGGCCGGTGTCGGGCTGCACCGTCGCACCACCGCCGACGGGCCGGGCTGGCTGCCGGTGCTGCGTGCGCGTCAAAGTCCCTCGGGGGCAGAGGGCACCAACGCCCCCGGCGACTGGATCACCCGCGACGCCAGCCGCATCGCCTGCACTGCCGAATCGGACAGCGTCTTGCCCGTCGCAAGGCCCGCCAGCAGCCCGGCGGCGAAACTGTCGCCCGCCGCCGTGGTGTCGACGATGGGGTCGACCGGATGCGCCCGCACCCGCGATTCGCCCGCCTGCGCCTGCCAGAGCACCAGGTCTCCGCCGCCCTGCTTTACCGCGACCAGATCCGCGCCGTGGTCCCGGTAGCGCCGAAGTGTCTGCGCGGGGTCGGTGTCGCCGAACAGGATCTGTTCCTCGTCGAACGACGGCAGCACGATGTCTGCGGTGCGCGCGCCCATGGTCAGCCCCGCGCGCATCGCCTCGGGGCTTTCCCACAGCTTGGGGCGCAGGTTGGTGTCGAACACGACGATGGCGCCGCGCTTGCGGGCCTTGGCCAGCGCCCCGCAGAACACCTCGCGGCTTTTGGGGGGCAGGATGGCCAGGGTGATGGCCGAGAAATGGATCACGTCGCGCCCCCTGAGCGCCCCGTCGAGCCATTTCAGATCGTCGCCAAGCGTGCGCGCGGCGGACTCGCCGCGCCAATAGGAAAAGCTGCGCTCGCCGTTCTCGGTGGTGATCATGTACAGGCCGACCGTCCGGTCGGGCACCCGGCGAATGGCGGACACGTCGATGCCTTCGCCCGCAAGGAACGCCAGCATCGCATCCGAAATCGCGTCGGTGCCGACGCAGGTGGCATAGCCCACCGTCCAGTCCTGCGGCAGCAGCCGCCGCATGTACCACGCGGTGTTGAACGTATCGCCCGCGAAACCCCGGCGGTACAGCCCGTCGCCCGCATTGGACAGTTCCACCATGCATTCGCCAAGGGCCAGAAAGGCGCTCATTCGTCAGTCTCCGTTCTTGCCCGAAGGCGCAATCGTTTCTGGCAGCATCTTTCCGGGGTTGAGGATGCCGGCAGGGTCAAAGGCTTCCTTGATCCGTGCCATCCAGTCAAGCGCGGGCCCGTGTTCGGCCGACATGTATTTCTGCTTGCCGATGCCGATGCCATGCTCGCCGGTGACCGTGCCGCCAAGCCGCAGGGCGGTTTGCGCGAGGATGCCGGAATAGTCCATGACCTTTGCCACCATTGCCGCATCGGCGGGATCGTAGCGCAGCCCGCAATGAAAATTGCCATCGCCCACATGGCCCACGATGGTGCACAGCAGACCGCGCGCCGCCGCTTGCGCGCGCGCGACGCTGACTGCCTCGGCCAGGCGCGAGATCGGCACGCAGACATCCGTGGACAGGGTCTTTTTGCCTGCGCCGGGATCAAGCGCGGATATCGCGGGCAGGGCGCTGTGGCGCAGGGCCCAGAGTGCGGTGCGGGCCTCGGGGGTGTCGGCCTCTTGCCAGTTGCCCGCCCCGCTGTCGGCGGCAATCTCGCGAAAGCGGGTGACCTGACCGCGCACCGCCTCGGGGGCGCCGTGAAATTCCAGGAACAGATGCGGCTTTTCCGGCAGTCCGGCGTCTTGAGCCAGGTTGAACCCGCGCACCATCATTTCGTCCACCAGCTCGATGCGGGCAAGGGGCAGGCCGCTTTGAATGGTCAGGATCACGCAATCCACCGCATCCGCCACGGTTTCGAAATGGCAGGTGGCGCTGGCGATGGCCTCGGGGATGCCGTGCAGTTTCAGGGTCAGTTCGGTGATCAGGCCCAGCGTGCCCTCGGACCCCACCAGCAGATGGGTCAGATCATAGCCCGCTGACGATTTGCGCGCCGCCGTGCCGGTACGGATGACCGACCCGTCGGCCATCACCGCCTCTAGCGCCAGCACATTGTCGCGCATGGTGCCGTAGCGCACGGCGGTGGTGCCGCTGGCGCGCGTCGCCGCCATGCCGCCCAGCGACGCATCGGCGCCGGGGTCGATGGGAAAGAACAGACCCGTGGCGCGCAGGCCCTGGTTCAGTTGCTTGCGGGTCAGGCCCGGCTGGATCACCACGTTCATGTCCTCGGGGCGGACCTCAAGCAGCTTGTTCATGCGGGCGAAATCGACGCTGACGCCGCCTTGTGTCGCAAGGTGCTGTCCCTCCAGCGAGGTGCCAGCGCCGAAGGCGACGATCGGCACTGAGTGGGCGGCGCAGATGCGCACGATCTGCGCAACCTCCTGGGTGTCTTGGGGAAAGGCGACCGCGTCGGGCAGGATTTCGGGGTAGTGGCCATCGTTCTGGCCGTTCTGGCAGCGCGCGGCATCGGCGGTGGTAAAGCGCGGGCCAAGCAGCTGGGCGAGGGCCTCGAAAGCGGACATGGGGGCCTCCGGGGCCGTTGGGAAGGGGTCTTGCAATCGGGTATACCAAGCCCGAAGAGTGGTGCAAGCAGGCGGAGGGGATAAGGCATGGCGCAGAGGGTTGCGCAGAACATGGCGCAGGGCATCGTGATCACGGGGGCGGGCAGCGGCATCGGGCGGGCCTGCGCGCAGGCATTCCTGGGGGCGGGCTGGCGTGTGGCGCTGGTGGGGCGGCGCGAGGCCAACCTGCGCGAGACGGCGAACGCGGATGCCAATGCGCTGATCGTGCCGTTCGATGTGGCCGATCCGGGCGCGGTGGATGCGGGGTTCGCCAGCATCACCGACAACTGGGGGCGCATTGATGCGTTGTTCAACAACGCGGGCATTTTCAACAAGGGCGCGCCGATTGATGAGATCGCGGTGGACGACTGGCTGGCGCTGTGCGGCGTGAATATCTCGGGGATGTTCCTGTGCGCGCGCGCCGCGTTCGGCCAAATGCGGCGGCAAAGCCCACAGGGTGGGCGGATCATCAACAACGGGTCGATCTCGGCCCATGTTCCGCGCCCCGGATCGGCCCCCTATACCATGTCGAAACATGCGGCCACCGGGCTGACCAAGTCGCTCAGTCTTGACGGGCGGCCCTTTGGCATCGCCTGCGGGCAGATCGATGTGGGCAACGCGATGACGGACATGGCCGCCCCCATGGCGACGGGCGTCACGCAGGCCAACGGCGACACCGCGCCCGAAGCGGTGATGGACGTGGAACACGTCGCGTCGACCGTGCTGCACATGGCGTCGCTGCCCCCGGATGCCAATGTGCAGTTCGTCACGGTGATGGCGACGGCGATGCCGTACATCGGGCGCGGCTGAAACGTGAACGACGCGCCGGTCCTTGCCCAGCAGATCGCCGCGCGGTTGCGCCGGTCGATCCTGCGCGGCACGCTGCCGCCGGGGGCGCCGCTGAAGGAACGTGATACCGCCGCCGCGATGGGGGTCAGCCGCACGCCGATGCGCGAGGCGATCCGCGTCCTGGCGCAGGAAGGGCTGGTGGTGCTGCGCCCCGCGCGCAGTCCCATCATAGCCCGGCCCACCATCAAGGAGGTGTGCGACCAGATCGTCGTCCTGCGCACGCTGGAAACGCTGTCGGCCCGTCTGGCCTGCGCGGCGGCGACCGGGGACGATCTGGCCGACATCGCCCGGCTGCACCGCGCGCTGGCCGAAAACTGCGACGCACTGGATGCGCTGGATGCCTTCGAGCTGGACATGGGGTTTCACCGGCGCATCGCTCAGGCCTCGGGCAATGCGGCGCTGGCCGAAACCCACGACGCGTATCTGGCCCGGCTGTGGCGCGCGCGCTATCTGTCTGCCCGGATGCGCCGCAACCGCGCGCGGGTGGTGGGCAACCACAGCGACTTGCTGACCGCGCTGCTGGCCCGGGACGAGGCCGCCGCGGTGGCCGCCGCCCAGGCCCATCTGGCCGGCATGGAAGACGACATCGTCACGGCGTTGCGCGCCGAGAACCAAGATCAAGGCAAGGAGAACGAGACATGAAACTGATGCGCATCGGCCCCAAGGGGCAGGAACGGCCCGTGGTGATGGACGCGAACGGCGGGCTGCGCGATCTGTCGGGCGTGGTGCCCGATTTCGCCGGGGCCGGCGTGTCGCTGGCCGCGATCGACGCGATCCGCGCGCTGGACCTCACCACGCTGCCCGAACTGCCCGCGGGTGCGCGCATCGGGTCCTGCCTGGCGGGGGTGCCGAATTTCTACTGCATCGGGCTGAACTATGCCAGGCACGCCGCCGAAACCGGCGCGCGGATTCCTGCCGAACCGATCCTGTTCACCAAGGCGGTGTCGTCGCTGTCCGGGCCGAATGACGCGGTCAGCATCCCGCCGGGGTCGACGAAATCCGATTGGGAGGTCGAACTGGGCGTGGTGATCGGCGCGCCCTGCTGGCAGCTGTCCGAGGCTGACGCGCTGTCGCGCGTGGCGGGCTATTGCGTGGTCAACGACCTGTCGGAACGTGAATGGCAGATGGAACGCGGCGGCCAGTGGATCAAGGGCAAATCCGCGCCGGGTTTTGGCCCCTGCGGGCCGTGGCTGGTGACGGCGGACGATGTGCCCGATCCGCAGGCGCTGGCCCTGTCGCTGGATCTGAACGGGGCGCGGGTGCAGGACAGCGACACCTCGGACATGATCTTTGGCGTGGCGCAGATCGTATCGTACCTGAGCAAATTCATGGAACTGCTGCCCGGAGACCTGATTTCCACCGGGACGCCGTCGGGCGTGGGGCTGGGCATGAAGCCGCCGCGCTTCCTGCGCGCGGGCGACACCATGGCGCTGCGGGTCGAGGGCCTTGGCGAACAGCGCCAGGACGTGGTGGCGTAACGCGCGACACAGATGAAAACGCCGCCCCGACGTCGGGGCGGCGCCGAAAGCGCGGCCTACATCGAAAAGCTGGTGCCGCAGCCACAAGAGCTGGTGGCGTTCGGGTTCTCGATCACGAACCGCGCGCCGATCAGCTCATCGGTGAAATCAATCACCGCGCCGGTGAGAAAGGGCAGCGACACCTCGTCGATCACCACGCGCTGGTCGCCCCGGGACAGGACAAGGTCGTCCGACGCGCTGTCGTCGAGCTTGATTTCGTACTGAAAGCCCGAACAGCCGCCGCCCTCGACCGCGACCCGCAGGGCCTTGCCCTGGGCGCCGGCGCCGATTTCTTCTAGCCGCGCATAGGCGCGTTCCGTAACGGTAGGAGGAAGGTTCATGGCCAGTCTCGCAAGTGTTTAATTCCTGACGTAATGGCAATATAGGGATGCGCGCAGCACGCGGCAACCGGGCGTCTTCGGTCGTGCTGTCAGGAAAGGGCATATCATGGCGATCTACGCTTGCGATCCGCAACAGGCGCGCGGACGGCGCGTGCCGGAAGAGGAAAGCGCCTTTCGGTCGTGCTTTCAACGTGACCGCGACCGGATCATCCATTCCTCGGCGTTCAGACGGCTCAAGCACAAGACGCAGGTGTTTGTCGAACACGAGGGTGATTTCTACCGTACGCGCCTGACCCACACGATCGAGGTGGCGCAGGTGGCGCGCACCATGTGTGGCGCTTTGGGGCTGAACACGGACCTGACCGAAGCGGTGGCGCTGGCGCATGATCTGGGCCACACGCCGTTCGGCCACACCGGAGAGGATGCGCTGGCCGCGCTGATGGCCCCTTACGGCGGGTTCGATCACAACGCGCAGGCGCTGCGCATCGTGACCTCGCTGGAACGCCACTATGCGCAATTCGACGGGCTGAATCTGACCTGGGACACGCTGGAAGGCATCGCCAAGCACAACGGCCCGGTGCTGCCGCTGACGCCGGGGGCGGTGCTGCCGGCGGCGCTGGCCGATTACAACGCGCTGCACGATCTGGAACTGCACACCCATGCCAGCGCAGAAGCACAGGTGGCGGCGCTGTCTGACGACATTGCCTACAACAACCACGACCTTCAGGACGGGCTGCGCGCCGGGCTGTTCACCGAAGACGAGATCGCCGAACTGGCCCTGATCGGTCCCGCCTATGCGCAGGTCGACCGGCTTTACGTCGGGCTTGATCCCTATCGCCGCCGTCACGAGGCGCTGCGGCGGGTGTTCGGCTATATGGTGTCCGACGTGATCGACACATCGGCGGCGCGCCTCGCGGCGGCGGCGCCGGACGGGCCGGACGCCATCCGCACCCTCGGGCATCCGGTGATCGCCTTTTCCGACGGCATGCGGGGCAAGATCCGTGAAATCCGGCAGTTCCTGTTCACCCGCATGTACCGCGCCCCGTCGGTGATGGAGGTACGCCAGAAGGTGACGCAGGCGGTGGACGAGCTGTTTCCGCTATACATGGCCGACCCGTTGCTGCTGCCCCAGCGATGGCAAGCCGACATCGCCGCCTGTGCGGGGCAGGCGGCGCTGGCGCGGATCGTCGCGGATTACATCGCCGGGATGACCGACCGCTACGCCTTGCAGGCCCACGCCCGGCTGACCGGAACCGACGTGCTGCACGACCGCCATTGACGGCCCGGTCTGGAGCCCGCGGCGTGATTTCGCGTCATGCCCGGGCGGGCGCTGCCCCCCGCCGCGCCAGTGCCGGGCTAATTCGTGTCCTGCCCGCACCGTGCTCTTGCGCGGGGGGGCGAAACATGCAGCCTCTGGCGCCGGGGCTCCCGGTCAAGGGGTCGTCAGGGCAGGCAAGGGAGCAGGGGTGACGCGCCTTTTCGGAGTGTCGGTGTTTACGGGCAAGGTCGTGCTCGTGTCGGGGGCGGGGCACCCGCTGGGCCGCGCCATGGTGCGCCGCCTGTCCGGTTTTGGCGCCCGCATTGTCGCCATCGATACCGAGGCCCAGGCGATGCACCGGCTGGCCGCGCACCGGCCCGACCGCATCGAACCGCTGGCGCTGGACCTGACCGACCCCGAGGCCTGCATGATCCTTGGCGAAAGCTGGGGGGGCGAACCGTTGCACCTGGTCTACGATTTCTCGGCGCTGAACGCGGGCAAGGGCGGCATCGGGCAGGTGGCCGCGCGCAGCGACGGCCTGCTGACATCCATCGCCCGGGGGCTTCGGGCCGGGCCGGGCCGGGCCATCGTCGGGCTGCCCGACGACGAGGACGGCGCGGTGTCGGGGATGCTCGCCGCCATGGTGCGCCAGTGGAATGCGGCCCTTGCCCCGGCGAAATTGCACGGCGTGACGATTTCCGGGGCGACGAAGCACTGGACAGCGGCGCGTCTCACATCATCTGGTGACCTGATGCTGGCGCTGTCGCACCCGGTCACGCGCGCTCTTGCCGGGGGCGTCGTGATGAAGGATGGCGCCTGGGCCGAGGCCACTGGAAAGGACGACGATGGCGGTTGCTGAAACCGCGGGGCTGGACCCCGTGCTTGGATTTGCTTTGGTGGGCGCGCTTGGCGTGGGGTCGCAGTGGCTGGCGTGGAGGCTGCGGATGCCGGCGATCGTGCTGATGCTGGCCGCGGGGCTGGCGGTCGGGCCGGGCCTGGGCGTGCTGGCCCCGTCCGAACAGTTCGGCGATCTGATGCAGCCGATGCTGGCCATCGCCGTCGCCATCATCCTGTTCGAAGGCGGCATGACGCTGAATGTGCGGTCGTTGTCGGATGCCGCTGTCGGCGTGCGGCGGCTGGTGTTCATCGGCGGCCCGTTGGGATGGGCCGCCTCGGCGGCGGCGCTGCATTGGGCGGCGGGGCTCAGCTGGCAGACCTCGGCGGTGTTCGGCGGCATCATGATTGTCACCGGCCCCACCGTCATCGCGCCGCTGCTGCGTCAGGCACGGCTGCGCAAGCGGCCCGCGGCCCTGCTGCAATGGGAAGCCATCGTCAACGACCCGGTCGGCGCGCTGGCCGCCGTTCTGGCGTTCGAGGTGGTCGTGGTGTTCGGCAACGGCGCCTCGGCGGGGGGCGCGATATTCGACATGGTGACGGGCATCGCCATCGCCGCCGCGCTTGGCGCGGCGGGGGGCTGGGGGCTGGCACAGGCGTTTCGCAACGCGCTGGTGCCGGAATACATGAAGGTGCCGGTGCTGTTCACCCTGCTGCTGGTGGTGTTCGCGGTATCGGATGCGATCCTGCACGAATCCGGCCTGCTGGCGGTCACGGTCATGGGGCTGTGGATCGCCAACGCCGATCTGCCCAGCTACGCCGAGCTGCGCCGGTTCAAGGAACACGCGACGATCCTGCTGGTGTCGGGCGTGTTCATCCTGCTCGCCGCCAACATGGATCGCGCCACGCTGCTGGCGATGGACTGGCGTACGCTGGCTTTCGTGGTGACGGTGATCCTGATCGCGCGGCCCCTGCCGGTTCTTGTCGCGCTGGCCTTTTCCGACATCCCGTTGCGTGAACGGCTGCTGGTGGCCTTTACCGGCCCGCGCGGGGTCGTGTTGGTCGCCGTGGCTGGTCTGTTCGGCGACCTGCTGGTCGATGTCGGGGTCGAGGACGGGGCGCAGGTCACCATGCTGGCCTTTGCGCTGGTGGCCGCGACCGTGGTGCTGCACGGATTCACGCTGACGCCGATGGCGCGCTGGCTGGGGCTGACCGCGACCGAAACGCCCGGCGTGCTGATCGTGGGGGGATCGCGCTGGGCAACGGCGCTGGGGCTGGCTTTTGCCAAGCTCGACCTGCCGGTGATGGTGGCCGATCCCAATCTTGCGCATCTGCGCAGCGCGCGCGACGCGGGTCTGGACACGTTCTGGGGTGACATCCTGTCCGAGGTGGCCGAGCACAAGCTGGACCTTGTGACCTATGACAAGGTCATCGCGGCATCCGACAACGACGCCTACAACACGCTTGTCGCCACCGACCTTGCGCCGGAATTCGGGCGCGAGCATGTGTTCCAGCTCAGGCGTCTGCGCCAGTCGTCGCGCCATGCGCTGCCATCCACCCTGGGCGGGCAGGCCATCGCCGCCGACGAGACCTATTTCGAGGCCAATGCCCGGCTTGCCGACGGCTGGGAATTCCGCGTCACCAAGCTTTCGGATGAATTCACGCTGGAGCAATGGCGCGACAGGCACCCCGACGCGGTGCCCGTCGCAGATCTTGGGCCCGGCGGCACGCTGAGGCTGCTGGGTCCCGACACCAAGGTGAAATCCACCGATGGCACCCGTCTGCTGTTCCTGGGTCCCAAACGCGAGGAACGCAAGGAGGACCGGCGCGATGAGAATGGGCAGGACACGCTGAAAAGTGCTTGAAATCAGAGCAATTACCATTTTAATCGAATATCAGGGTTCCTGACGTCACAAAGGGGTGTGTTGATTGGCCGTGCTAACTGTCGCCACGATCCATGGACCGGTCCTTGCCGGGCGATCCGGTCTCCGCCAGCAGCCTGCGCGGCACACAAGCCGTCGCTGTCGACAGGACGTAAGACGCATGGTGTGGGCCCAATACGCCGCCGTGCTCGTGCTGGCGCTGTCCGGAACGGCGCAGGCCGTAACCGTTTCGCCCGTGGCGCAGTTGCTTGATCCGGCGGGATCTGCGCAGCTACAGGACTGGATCGGCCTTGGCGATCAGGGCTTTACCCGGATCTGGCAGGGCGAGGCCGGGGTTGCGACCGCCGCCGGCTTTCACGCTGCGGTCGACGGGGCCGGGCCGACGGTGTCGATCTTTCGGATCACGCTGCACGACGGCAGCGCTTCCCTGATCGGTGGGCATTCGACCATAGACTGGGGCACGGCGAGCGGCTTTCATGCGGACCCCGACGCTTTTGTGTTCAACCTGACCGCGACCGAGATCCAGCGCCCGCATTCCGGCGTGACGGGCGCGCAGGCCATCTATGTCGACCCGGCGTATTTCCCCACCTTTGGCGGGGGGCACGACCTGATTGGCGGGATCGGCACGCTGGGCGTCGCGGTGCGCGGCAGCAATGTCCAGCAGGACGGGTACAGCTATGCCTACAGCTACGATCCGGGGCAGGGCCAGATCGCGCTGGTTGGCGACAGCGGGTCGGGATGGGGCAATTCGGGCTATGGTTACGACGCCTGGTCGGTCGACGCGCTTGAGGTTTACAGCTATATGCCCCGGATCACCGACCCGACCCCGGACGCCACGCCGGTGCCGCTGCCGGCGGCGCTGCCGCTGCTGGCCGGGGCCGTGCTGGCGGCGGCAGCGTTGCGCCGCCCGGGCTGACCGCGCGGGGCGGGTTTTCCGCCTTTTCCGGTGCGGTGTTTGACCTTGCAGACCGGCGTGATAAGGAACGCCGATGCCAAGGAGACAAGACCGATGAACCTCTTCACCGACATTCGCGCGCTCGTGCTTTCCGCGATCGGAGCGCTTCAGGCCGAGGGCACGCTGCCCGAGGGGCTGAACACCGCGCCCGTGACGGTGGAACCCCCCCGAGACCCCCTGCATGGCGACATGGCCACCAACGCCGCCATGGTGCTGGCCAAGCCCGCCAGACTGAAACCGCGCGACATCGCCGAGGCGCTGGCCACCCGCATCGCCTCGGATCCGCGGGTGAGCTCTGCCGAAGTGGCGGGGCCGGGGTTCCTGAACCTGCGGCTGGCGCCGTCGCTGTGGCAGGCGCTGCCGCGCGCGGTGCTGGATCGGGGCGCGGATTTCGGACGCTCGGGGATGGGGCAGGGCGCGAAGGTCAATGTCGAATATGTGTCCGCCAACCCGACCGGCCCGCTGCATGTGGGGCATACGCGTGGCGCGGTGTTCGGCGATGCGCTGGCCAGCCTGCTGGATTTCGCCGGCTATGAGGTGACGCGCGAATATTACATCAACGACGGCGGCGCCCAGGTCGATGTGCTCGCGCGGTCGGTGTACCTGCGCTATCTCGAAGCGCATGGGCAAGCGGTCGAATTCGCCGATGGCACCTATCCGGGCGAATACCTGATCGCGGTCGGCGAAAAGCTGAAAGAGCGGGTCGGCGACAGGTTCCTGAACACCGGCGAGCAGGTCTGGCTGGAGGAGGTGCGCGATTTCGCCACTGCCGAGATGATGGATCTGATCCGCGAGGATCTGGCGATGCTCGGCGTCCGGATGGACCGGTTCTTTTCGGAAAAATCGCTGTATGGGACGGGCAGGATCGAAGCGGCCATCGAGTCGCTGAAAGACAAGGGACTGATCTATCGCGGCGTGCTGGAGCCGCCCAAGGGCAAGACCCCCGAAGACTGGGAGCCGCGCGAACAGACCCTGTTCAAGTCGACCGAGCACGGCGACGATGTCGACCGTCCGATCATGAAATCCGACGGAGCCTGGACCTATTTCTCGCCCGACATCGCCTATCACTACGACAAGGTGCAGCGTGGCTATGACCAGCTGATCGACGTGTTCGGTGCCGATCACGGCGGCTATGTCAAGCGGATGAAGGCGGCGGTTTCGGCGCTGTCGGACGGCCAGACCCCGCTCGATGTCAAGCTGATCCAGCTGGTGAAGCTGTTCAAGAACGGCGAGCCGTTCAAGATGTCCAAACGCGCGGGCACCTTCGTCACCCTGCGCGACGTGGTCGAAGAGGTCGGCCCCGATGTCACCCGCTTCGTCATGCTGACCCGCAAGAACGATGCCCCGCTGGATTTCGATTTCGACAAGGCGATCGAACAAAGCCGCGACAACCCGGTGTTTTATGTGCAATACGCCCACGCACGGGTCTGTTCGGTGATGCGCAAGGCGGCGCAGGCGGGGGTCGATGTCTCCGACGCGGCGCTGTCGGCGGCGGATCTGTCGGTGCTGTCGCACGAGGCGGAACTGGGTCTGATGAAAAAGCTCGCCGAATGGCCGCGTCTGATCGAGATCGCCGCCAAGGGGCACGAGCCGCACAAGGTGGCGATCTGGCTCAACGAGCTGGCGTCGGATCTGCACGGGCTGTGGAACCGCGGCCATGACGACCCGACGTTGCGTTTTCTTCAGGACGATCCGGCCACCAGCCAGAGCAAAATCGCGCTGGCGCGGGCCGTCGCGGTTGTCATTTCGGCGGGGCTTGGTATCCTTGGCGTGACCCCGATGGAAGAAATGCGCTGAGCCAGCAACGCCGCGCCGCCTCGGGGTCCGACGAGCAGACGAACGGGCAGACGAATGCGCAGATCAGACTGCCGCAGGGGATGCCCTGTGCAGGGCAAGAGGCAGACATGGCGGATTTCACCTATGACGGGCCCGCGCCGGACAAGGCGCAGGCGCCACGGGGGCGCAAGATGGCGAACCTGGCCAATTGGGCGGGGGCTGCGGTGTCGCTTGCGCTTGTCGCTGGCGTCGGGGTCTGGGGCTACAAGCTGTTGGTGCGCGACGTGGCCGGGGTTCCGGTTGTGATGGCAATGGAAGGGCCGATGCGCGTCACCCCCAAGGATCCGGGCGGCACGCTGGCCGATCACCAGGGTCTGGCGGTCAACGATGTCGCGGCCACCGGCCTTGCCACGCCCGTGCCCGACCGGCTGATGCTGGCGCCCGCGCAGCCCGGCCTTTCGGATGAGGATCTGCCGCATGCCGAACTGCCGGTGCCCGTCACGATGCCCGCCACGATGCCCGCCGCGGTACCGGCCCGCGGCACAACCGGCAGCGCCGAGGCGCCGCAGCTCTCCGAAACCGATCCGCCGCGTGCGGTGCCGGTGACCGAAACCGGCGAGATCGACATTCTGGCGCTGGCCGACCAGATCGCCGCGGGCGCCGCGCCGCTGGGCGAGCTTGAAGACGGCGAAGACCCCGACATGCCGGCCATCGAAAGGCAAATGCCCGAGATCGTCACCGACGGCTCCGATCTTTTTCCCGAAAACGAGGACAGCAGCGATGCGGTTTACAAGGCGCCGCCGCCGGGCGCGCTTACACGGTCGCTGCGTCCCAGGGACCGGCCCGCAGTGCTGACGCGGGCGCCGATGGCCGATCAGGTGGCGGCGCTGGTGGCAGCGGAATCGGCGGGGCCGACCGATCTCGACCCCGACACGCTGCCCGCCGGCACGCGTCTGGCGCAGCTTGGCGCCTACGACAGCCCCGAAACCGCGCGCAAGGAATGGGACAGGTTCTCGACCCGGTTCGGCGAGTTCATGGCGGGCAAGGACCGGGTGATCGAACGCGCGACATCGGGCGGGCGGGTGTTCTATCGTCTGCGCGCCGCCGGGTTCCAGGACCTGTCGGATGCGCGCCGCTTTTGCGCCGCGCTGGTTGCGGAAAACACCGATTGCATCCCGGTGACCACGCGGTGAGTCTTCGGTTCGGCGCCACAATACTGGCCCCCGAAGGCCCGGTGCTGACCGACCGCGAAAGCCGGTTCTTTGCGGATGCGGACCCGTTCGGGTTCATTCTGTTCGCGCGCAACCTTGCGGATGGCGACCAGATCCGCGCGCTGACCGCCGATCTGCGCGATGCGGTGGGACGGCGCGCGCCGGTGTTCATCGACCAGGAAGGCGGGCGCGTGCAACGCCTGCGCCCGCCGCTGGCCTCCGACTGGCTGCCGCCGCTGGATGACGTGGCGCGCTTTGGCCCGAATGCCGCGCAGGCGATGCGCCTGCGCTATCGCATCACAGCCGCCGAACTGATGCGCTATGGCATTGATGGCAATTGCGCGCCGATGCTGGATGTGGCGCGCCCGGACACGCATCCTTTCCTGCGCAACCGCTGTTACGGCGAAACCGCCGTCCAGGTGCAGGAAATCGGCATCGCCGTGGCGCAGGGACTTATGCAGGGCGGCGTTCTGCCGGTGATAAAGCACTTGCCGGGGCACGGCTTGGCACAGCTTGACAGCCACAAGGATCTGCCCTGCATCGACGCTTCGCGCAGCGAACTTGACCGCGTGGATTTCGAAGCGTTCCGCCCCTTTCACGACGCGCCCCTGGGGATGACCGCGCATCTGGTGTTCAAGCGGCTGAACACGCAGCCCGCCACCATCGACCCGGCCATGATCGGCCTGATCCGGCGCGAGATCGGCTTTACCGGGCTGCTGATGACCGATGACATTTCGATGCACGCGCTGTCGGGCAGCGTGGCGACGCGGGGCGCGGCGGCGCTGGCGGCGGGCTGTGATTGCGTATTGCACTGCAACGGCGACTTTGCTGAAATGCTGGCGCTGGCGGACGCCGCGGGGGGGATGACGGGGCAGGCACAGGTGCGTGCCGAGGCCGCGCTGGCCGCCCGTACCGTGCCCGCCGAGGTTGACATCGAGGCGCTACAGGCCGAGCGCGAGGCGCTTTTGTCCGGTCGCCCATGATGGCCGGCCCTGATGGACGCCCCTGATGGACGACAACGATTTCGACCCGATCGAGGACACGCTCGGCGTTGCTGACCGGCTTGCCGCAGAGGCGCTGATCGTCGATGTCGACGGCTTCGAAGGCCCGCTTGACCTGCTGCTGTCGCTGTCGCGCACGCAAAAGGTCGACCTGCGCAAGATCTCGGTGCTGGATCTGGCGCGCCAGTATCTGGGCTTTGTGCAACAGGCCAAGGCGCTGCGCATCGAACTTGCCGCTGATTACCTCGTGATGGCGGCGTGGCTGGCCTATCTGAAATCGCGCCTGCTGCTGCCCCCCGATCCCGCCGAGGACGGCCCCTCGGGCGAGGAACTGGCGGCGCATCTGGCGTTTCAGCTGGAACGCTTGCAGGCGATGCGCGACGTCGCGGCCCGGCTGATGGCCCGCGACCGGCTGGGGCGCGATTTCTTCGCGCGCGGCCAGGTGCAGACGGTCGAACGGGTGCGCAAGGTGCGCTACACCGCCACGCTGCTCGACCTGATGCAGGGCTATGCCCGCCTGCGCACCCGCGATGAATTTCGCCCCTTCGTGATGGACCGCGACAGTGTCTATACCATGGAAGAGGCGCTGGGGCGGATGCGCGGCCTGCTCGGCTTTGCCGGGCAATGGACGGACATCGCGGCCTGGCTGCCCGATGGCTGGGATGCGGACCCGGTGAAATGGCGCTCGGCCACCGCGGCGACCTTTGCCGCCTCGCTGGAACTGGTCAAGGAGGGCCATGCCGAGATAAGGCAGTCCGAAACCTTCGCGCCGATCGAGCTGCGCAAACGGGATGGACGGGAATGACCGACAACGACAGCCTTTTCGCCGCACCGCCCATGGCCGAACAGGAACGCATGGTCGAGGCGGTTCTGTTCGCGTCTGCCGGGCCGGTCACCGTGCGCGACCTGGAACAGCGCCTGCCGCATGGTTGCGATCCGGCCGAGGCGCTGATGAATCTGCGCGCCCGCTACGAAGGACGCGGCGTGCGCATCGTGCGCGTGGGTGACGCCTGGGCGATGCGCACGGCACCCGATCTGGGCTGGCTGATGCAAAAGGAAACGGTGGAAACCCGCAAGCTTTCGCGCGCCGCCATCGAAACGCTGGCGATCATCGCCTATCACCAGCCGGTCACCCGCGCCGAAATCGAGGAGATCCGCGGCGTGTCGGTGTCGCGCGGCACGGTGGATCAGCTGCTGGAAATGGAATGGATCCGCTTCGGGCGGCGCAAGATGACGCCGGGGCGGCCCGTGACCTTTGTCGTCACGCAGGTCTTTCTGGACCATTTCGGGCTGGAAAACGCCCGAGATCTGCCGGGGCTGAAGGAGCTGCGCGCGGCGGGGCTGCTGGAAAGCCGGCCCGCATTTGGCGCGTTGCCCGGTGCCACAGCGGCGGATGACGAAGACGAGGCGCCCGGACAGAGCGAATTGTTCGAAGACTGACGTCCGCTGGCCGCGCGTGGCCGGTTTAACAGATCTTCAATGCCGCTTTCCTACAGTTCGGCACGCGGTCGACATGTTTGTTCGTTTTCCGACCGCTGTGCGAGGGGTCGGCAAATTGCCAGAGCAGAAACGGCGTTTTGTGTCAGTCGCAAACCTGCGGGCAGGGGATTCGGGGGTGGTTACGCCAGTCTCGCTGCGCGCGCTGATGTGGATGCGCCAGGGCTGTCTTGGAATCGTGGTCTTGATCTGCCTGATGGCGATCGAAGGCCATGTTTACAGCGTTCCCGCGTTCTATTCCCTGTCCGGCGACGCGGTGCTGTCGCTGCCGACGATCACGGCTACGGCGTTGTGCTGTGCGGCGTTGCTGCTGCAGCGCGCCCTGCGCGGGGTGTCGCGGTGCGAAGCCGCGCTCTGGGGCATGGTGATTGTGATTTGCGGTGTCGTCCCGGTCATGCAGCTTCTGGGGAACAGCATCGGCGAGGGCGAAATGGGGCTGAACACCGGCCTGTCCTTTGTCTGCCTGGGGACGGGGCAGATATTGTTCGCCCGGATGCAAACGCTGCCATTCGTGCTGACGATGGGATCCATGGTGCTGCCGTTCATCGGGATCGTGGGCTATCTGTTCGGACGCACCGAACTGTTCGGGGCGATGTCGCTGCAAACCGGTTTTGTGCTGGTGGCACTGGGGATCGCCAGCGCCGCGCGCTATGCCCGACGGCCCGTGCTGCGCGGGCTGCTTGCCGGTTCCGAGGTGGGAGAGGCTGCGCGTCTGGCGGTGATGGGCTGGATTGCCTGGATCCTGCTTGGGGCGGCGCTGAACTGGACTGCCCCGGCGGATCTACAGGACAGCGCGGTCTTTATCTTTGTCGCGGTCTCGGGGCTTGGGGGGCTGGCCGTCGTGCTGCTGCTGGCGATGATCGCGGAAAATCGGCGCGAGCTGCGCAACCGTGATGCGGTTGCGCTGGGGGCCTTGATGGAACGCGATCCGGTGACGGGGCTGCCCTATAGCGGTCTTGGAAAGCTTTACCTGCGCTGCCATGCGCGCGTCGGGCCGGTGGGAATGATGATGATCGGAGTCGACAACTGGGACTGGATCGTGCGTGAAGGCGGGCGGGAAAACGCCGAACTGATCCTGCGGCGGATGAGCACGGTGATCGGTCGCGCGGCCGGGCGCCGAGACATGGTTCTGCGTTACGACGACCGGCGTTTCCTCGTGCTGTCGCATGGCACGGTCGGGGCCGCGCTTGCACGCAAGGCCGATCGGTTGTGCGGTCTGGTCAATCAGTCTGGCGCGACCGGGACGTGGATGTCCGAATATTCCGCGTCGGTCGGAACGGCGGTGGGACGGGCCGGAGAATTCGCGCTGGAACCGGCGGTCAGTATGGCGCTTGCCGCCGTACGCAACGCCGAGCGCGCAAAGACCGGCGGGCCCGACATGTCATATGCGAAAGACTCAGCCGGTTTTCCGGACGTGGCGCACCCCGGTTCCGGCTGACCACCGCGTGTCAGGCGCGAAAATGCTTGGACAGCTTCAAACCCTGCCCCTGATAGTTCGACGCGATACCGGCGCCGTAAAGCTGGGCGGGCAGGGCGTCCATGTGTTCATACACCAGCCGCCCGACGATCTGACCATGCTCGAGCACAAAGGGCGCCTCGTGGCAGCGCACCTCAAGCACGCCGCGCGACCCGGTGCCGCCCGCCCCGGCATGGCCGAAACCCGGATCGAAAAATCCGGCATAGTGCACGCGGAACTCCCCCACCATCGCCAGATAAGGGGCCATCTCGGCGGCATAGGTGGGCGGGATATGCACCGCTTCGCGGCTGACGAGAATATAGAACGCGTCCGGATCAAGGATCAGTTGGCCCTTGTCCGAATGCAGTTGATCCCAGAAGTCCGCCGGATCGTAATGCGCGATGCGGTCCAGGTCGATGACCCCGGTATGCGGCTTGGCGCGCCAGCCCACCAGCGTGCCCGCGTCGGGGCGCAGGTCGACCGAGAAGCCCAACCCGTGGTCGATCACCGCCGGCCCGCCGGTGACCAGTGTCTCGGCCGCGTGCAGGGCTTGCAGATCGCTGTCGCCGAGCACCGACTGCCCCCTGCGAAAACGGATCTGGTTCAGGCGCATGCCGGTGCGCGCCAGGACGGAAAAGCTGCGCGGGCAGATTTCGGCATAAAGCGGGCCGGTGTAGCCCCCCGGCACACGGTCGAATTCGGTTCCGCCGTCGGTGATGGTTCTGGTCAGAAGATCCAGGCGCCCGGTCGAGCTTTTGGCATTGGCAACCGCGGTCATGTCCTGCGGCAACGCCAGCGATTCCATCAGCGGCACCACATAGACGCAGCCCTTTTCCAAAACCGCCCCCTGGGTCAGATCGACGCGATGCATCTCGAATTCGCGCAGCCGTTCGGCGACGGGACGTCCGGCGCCCGCCAGGAACGAGGCGCGCACCCGGATCGCTTCGGTGCCAAGCCGCAGGTCAAGACTGGCCGGCTGGATCTGCCCATCGACCGGGGGGGCGGCGCAGCGGATGGCGCCCCGCGCGATTAGCTGTTCGATCTGCTGGCTGGCAAGAACGCCTGTCATGCCTGACTCCTGTACTTGGACCGTCCATAGCAAGCCGGCGCGGGGAAGGGAACGTGCCAAAAACAGCACCGCCCCGCGCCTGGGGCTGCGGGGCGGTGATAAGTCGCTGCGGGGTATTTTGGTCGGGCTAGCAGGACTCGAACCTGCGACCTTCCGTCCCCCAGACGGACGCGCTACCAGGCTGCGCTATAGCCCGACTTGTGGAGCCGTTTCATACTTGTTTTCCGGGCGGGGGCAACCCCCGATCCGCGTGTTTTTTCACCGAAGTCGCAGATCATGTGCGGCTGCGTCCGCCGTGACCGTCAAACCACAACCGAAGTGCCGCGACATGCGGTGCGATCCGCCGGCTCTGGGCCGGGCTCAGCCGGTCTGTGCCGGCAAGATGCGCCAGGGTTCCGGGCCGGGCCGTCGGCATATCCTCGGGCGCCGGGATGTCGGGCAGGGTTGGCGGAGCGGCGGGGGCAGGCGCTTTGATGCGAGCGTCCGCATCAACGGGGGCGGGGGACTCGTTGGCCGGTCTGTCGTGCGCGTCGGGGGGCGCGGATTCAGGGACGTTCGATTCAAAGAGTTCGAAGCCGCAGGGCGTCTGCGGTTCTTCCGCCGCATCGCGCGCGGCCTGCGGCTCTTGGGTTTCGGGGGGGGGCGAATCGCCATCCCTGACGGGCTCTGCGGCGTCGGGGGCATCGGCAGGGATCGCGATTTCCTCGCCCGGCGAGTCCGCATCGGCCGAGGCCGGATCGCCTTGCGGGACGATGCCGGTGGTTTCGAAAACGCTTTCGGAGGCGTCGGGCGTTTCGTCCGTTCCGGCGGCCGTCGGGCCGGTCTCCGGGGCGTCGCGGGCGGTTTCTGCGGGAACAGGGGCTTCGGTCGCGGGCGGGCTGACAGCTTCGTGTGGAATGGTATCCGCGTCGTCGCGAAGGGCGCTGCCGTCGATGAGCGTCTCGCCCAACTCCGGCTCTGCATCCGGCGCGGCGGCCGGATCTGCGTTGTCGGTCGCATCGTCGGTTTCCAGACGGGCCGGCGCGGTGGGGAACGTGGCGTCTTCGGTCGCTGTATCTTTTGGGGCGGTGTCTTTTGGGGTGGTGTTTTCGGAATTGATGTCCGCCAGGTCGGCGCCTTTGGGGGCGGTGTCCTGGGGGCCGGTATCTTCGGCATCGGTGTCGTCAGGCACAGGGCCTTTGTCCGCAACCGCCGGGGCGTCGTGGCGTTCGTCCAGCGAGTGGGTCACGAAGTCGGGCAGGGGCGGCGCGGTGTCGGGGGCCGTTTCACAATCTGCCCCGGTGGCCGCTTCCGCTGCGGGATCAGCGGCGGCTTCGCCGAAAAGATCGGCCTGATCGTCGGGATCTGCGGGGTCCGTCGGCGCAGGCGTGTCGCCGGGCGCAAAAGGCAGAACCGTTCCGGTTTCCGGCGCGACCTCGGCAAAGGGCGCATCTTCGATTTCTTCGGCATTGGTGTCTATGGGCAGGGGGACCAGGCTGGAGACATGCTTGACCCCTTGTTCGCGCAGCACTTTTTGCGCGCCCTTGATGGTCAGGCCATCCTCGTGCAGCAGCTTCTTGATGCCGGCCAGCAAGGCGATGTCACCGGGGCGATAATAGCGCCGCCCTCCGGCGCGTTTGACCGGCTTGACCTGGGTGAACTTGCTTTCCCAGAAGCGCAGAACATGCGCCGGCGTGTCCAGCAGCTCCGCCACTTCGGATATGGTGCGGAAGGCATCGCGGGACTTGCTCATGTGTTCTGGTCCTTGTGAGGCCTGCCGGTGCGCGGGGACGGGCCGGCGGCGCAGGTCGCGCCCCGGTTTCAGCTTTTGTTGCCGGAGGCCACGCGGTCTTTCATCAGGTGCGACGGGCGGAAGGTCAGAACCCGGCGCGGCTGGATCGGCACTTCTTCGCCGGTCTTGGGGTTGCGCCCGACCCGCGCCGCCTTGTCGCGCACGGAAAACGTGCCAAAGGACGAGATCTTGACCTGTTCGCCACGCACCAGCGCATCGGACATCTGCTGAAGCACGGCCTCGACCAGCTCGGCGCTTTCGTTGCGCGATAATCCGACTTCGCGGAACACCGCTTCGCTCAGATCCATCCGTGTCAGTGTCTTTTCACTCATGACCGTCCCTCCCGGAGTTTGAAGCAGCATAGGCGCGCGGAATTTTCCGAGTCAATATCAGGGACTTGGATCGCAGCCGCAAGATGCTGAAAAGACCCTGAACGGGGCTACCAGCGGATAACCACCGCGCCCCAGGCCAGCCCGCCGCCGATCGCTTCGGTGACCAGCAGATCGCCGCGCTTGATCTGGCCACGCGTGACGGCAACCGACAGCGCCAGGGGAATCGACGCGGCAGAGGTGTTGCCATGATCCTGAACGGTCACCACGACCTTGTCCATCGGCAGGCCCAGCTTTTTCGCGGTGCCCTGAATGATGCGGATATTGGCCTGATGCGGCACGACCCAGTCGACCTGCTCAGGGGTGACACCGGCCTTTTCCATGGCCGCTACAGCCGAGGCCGCAAGCTTGGCGACCGCGTGGCGGAACACCTCCTTGCCCTCCATCCGCAGGTGGCCGACGGAATTGGTGCTGACGCCGCCATCGACGTAAAGCAGGTCGCGAAAGCGCCCGTCGGAATTCAAATCGACCGACAGCACGCCCCGGTCATCTGCGCTGCCGTCGCCGGTCCCGGATTCAAGGATCAGCGCACCGGCGCCATCGCCGAACAGCACCGCCGTCGAGCGGTCGGTCCAGTCGAGGATTCGCGAAAAGGTTTCCGCCCCGATGATCATCACCCGCCGCGCTGTTCCCGAGGTGATCAGCGCGTTGGCATTGGCCAGCGCATAGACGAACCCGGCGCAGACCGCCTGCACGTCAAAGGCAAAGCCGCGTTCCATGCCGATGCGGGCCTGCACCATCGTCGCGGCGGACGGAAACGTCAGGTCGGGGGTCGATGTCGCGACGATCAGCGCATCCAGATCGTTGGGGCCGAGGCCCGCGTCGTCCAGCGCCCGCTGGGCAGCATGGGCGGCGATCTCAGAGGTGGTTTCACCGTCGGCAGCGATGTGGCGCTGTTCGATCCCGGATCGGGTGCGGATCCATTCATCCGTGGTATCGAGGGTCTTTTCCAACTCGGAGTTGGGAACGACACGCTCTGGCAGATAGTGCCCGACCCCCGCCACCTGCGCCCGTATGGTCATGAATTTGTTCCGTCTTTCTTCTGATCGGTGGGTTCGGTCGTGGCGGCCATCCCGGCGGCGTTCGCCGCAGAGGCGATGCGGGCGGCCAGCCTGTCGCCAAAACCCGATTGCGCCAGATCGTAGGCCAGTTCGACCGCGGCGGCCACACCTGTTGCATCCGCGGCGCCATGGCTTTTCACCACCGTGCCATTGAGACCCAGAAACACACCGCCGTTCTTGCGGCGCGGGTCGATGCGGGCCTGAAGCCGCTTGAGCGATGTCAGCGACAGCAGCGCGGCCACGCGCGACAGCGGGGAGTAGGCAAAGGCCTCGCGCAGGAACTGACCGATCAGCGAGGCGGTGCCTTCGCCGGTCTTGAGCGCGATGTTGCCGGTGAACCCGTCGGTGACGATGACGTCGCAGCGGCTGCCGGAAATGTCGCCGCCTTCGACGAAACCGACGAATTCGAACCCGTTGGCATCGGCCTGCGCGGTGATAAGCTCATGCGCCTGCTTCAGCTCGGCGCGGCCCTTGTGTTCCTCGGTGCCGACGTTCAGCAGACCGACGCGGGGCGTTGGCAGCGACAGCCCGTTGCGGGCATACGAGGCCCCCATCAGCGCGTATTTCAACAGATCCTGCGCATCGGCGCGAATATCGGCGCCTACGTCCAGCATCACGTTGAACCCCTGCGGGTTGCGCGATGGCCAGAGCACGGCGATGGCGGGGCGGTTGACGCCCGGCAGCTTGCGCAGCCGCACCATCGACAGCAGCATCAGCGCGCCGGTGTTGCCGCAGGACACCGCCACGGCGGCCTTGCCGTCGCGTACCGAATCGAGCGCGGACCACATCGACGTGTTCTGCCCGGTGCGCATGACCGAGCTGGGCTTGTCATGCATCGACACGACGCCGGTGGCGTCGCGGATTTCGACCCGTTTGCCAAGCTGGCGCTTGTCCACGAGCGTTTCAAGCTCGGCTGCGGGGCCGTGCAGGATGAATTTGGCCTGCTTGTTGCGTTTCGCAAACAAGGCAAGACCGGCAACGATGGTTGCCGGCCCACGGTCTCCGCCCATGGCGTCGATGGAAAGCACCAGGGGCTTGGCAGCCTGCGTTTTTTCCGAAGCGGATGTCATGCGGTGCGTGCCCTGGGGTCGATTCAGGCCGCGTCTTCTTCCAGCTCGATCTCGTCGACCGATGCCACCACCTCGCGGTCGGCATAGTGACCGCAGGACGGGCACACGTGGTGCGGGCGCTTCAGTTCGCCGCAGTTCGTGCACTCGTTCGGGTTACCGGCGACAAGAGCGTCATGCGCGCGACGGTTGTTGCGGCGCGATTTGGATACTTTGTTCTGTTGGACGGCCATGTCTCAACCTTTTCGCGTTCAGGGGGCAAATCATTGCCCGGTTCCGTTCGGGCGTGCCCGGCCTCATAATCTCAAGGCTGGGGCCGTGGCAACCCGGAATTCCGATGAAGGCGCGAAAATAGGGATTTTGCGCCAAAACGCAAGGACGATTCGCCCGCTAGGGCGTCGCCTTGCCGGTATCGCCATCGGTATCGCCGTCGCTTTCGCCGTCATCAGACCCGGCGCCAAGCTTTGATTTCAGCCCTTCCAGCGCGGCAAAGGGATTCGGACGCTCGTCTTCGGGATCGGGGGCGGCGGCCGCGTCCAGCGATTTGGTCACCTCCCTTGCGCCCGGCGCGTGGGGATAAAGCGGCAGCGCCAGTGCCAGCGCCTCGGTCAGGACGGCGCGCAGGTCGATGACCTCGGGCAGGGGGTCGATGTCGTCGCCCGAAATTTCGATCTCGGCGCCGTCGGTGCGGTCGGAAGGCGCCGCAATGGGGCGCCACACCCGTTCGACCGGCTCGTCGATGCGTGTCGTCACCGGTTCCAGCGTGACGACGCAGGGCTGCGCGACGGTGGCGCCAAGCGTTGCGTCCAGGCGCCAGGCATCGCGGCCTTCGGGAATCAGCGCGCCGCTGAAGCGCAGCTTGCGCAGCGACAGCAGGCCAAGCCGCGCCGCAATGGCGGCGCGCGCCTTGTCGTCGGGGCGCAGATCGAAGACGGTCGGGGTGCCGGTGCGCAAGCCCGCGACGCGCAGCCGCTCGGGGATCGGGGTCGTGCTGTTCATCCGGGGCCTTTCCTTTGCTTGAACGGCTTGGCTCGGTTATGTAATCGGGGATAGAACCCCCGCAAGGGACAAATAGATAGACAGAGAGCAGGGCGCAGTCCATGGCGATTTCCGGAAGATTGGCAGCGGTGACATTCGCAGCCGCGTTCAGCCTGGCGGCCTGCACATCGCAGTATCGAACGCACGGCTATACCCCGACCGAAGAGGATCTGCAGCAGATCGTCCCCGGTGTGGACACGCGCGCCACGGTCGAGGGTGTGATCGGGGTGCCCACAACATCGGGCGTGCTAAACGAGGGCGGTTTCTATTACATCTCGTCCGAGGTCCGGCAATTCGCCTGGCAAGCCCCCGAAGAGGTCGACCGCGAGATCGTCGCGATCACCTTTGACAGCGCCGGCGTGGTCGAGAACATCACCCGCTACGGGCTGGAACACGGCAACGTCGTGCCGCTGTCGCGCCGCATCACCCGCACCTCGGACGGCGAGATCAGCTTTATCCGCAGGCTGTTCGGCAATATCGGCGGGCTGAGCCTCGGCTCGTTCACCGACGATCTGTAGGGCGCGGGGCGTGTCCTCGCCCCGGATTGGCTGCCGGAAGGGCGACATCGTCGAAGCGGAGCCATTGTTGCGGCGGGGGCGCTACCTGGTGCGGCACGCGCGGCCGGGCGCCGACATCGCGGCGGCGCAGGCGTTGCGGGGGCGTGCCTTCGGCCGGGGGGGGGCGGATGTGGACCCGATGGACCCGCTGTGCCGGCATGTGCTGGTCGAATCAGTGGCGGGGGGCGCGCCGCTGGCCTGCTTTCGCTACCTCTGGCTGGACAGCGGCAGTTTCATCGGCACAAGCTATTCGGCGCAATATTACGACCTGACGCGGCTGACGGAGTTTGCGCAACCAATGCTTGAATTGGGGCGATTCTGTATCCGTCCGGGCAAAACCGACCCGGACATCCTACGCCTGGGCTGGGCGGCGATCGCCGGACTGGTGGACCGGGGCGGCGCGGGGATGCTGTTTGGCTGCGCCAGTTTTCAGGGCACCAATCCCGTGCCTTATGCCCCGGCTTTTGCGCATCTCGCGCACCGAGGCGCGCCCGCGCGCTGGCGGATCGGTCGCAAGGCCCCCGAAACAGTGGCGTTGGTGCCCGGCGGCGAGACCCGTGCCGGGCTGAAGCTGATGCCGCCGCTGCTCAGAACCTATTTGTCCATGGGCGGCTGGGTCAGCGATCACGCGGTGTGCGACCATGCGATGGGCACGCTGCACGTCTTTACCGGGGTTGAGGTCGCGTTGATTCCCCCTGCGCGCGCGCGGGCCCTGCGGGCGCTGTCGTCCTAGCGCAGCGCCTGCAACGCTTCGAGGCGGCGCCGAAAGCGCGGCGCGTCCAGTCGCAACGACACGTTGCGGCACAGCATCTTGGCAAGGTTCCTGCGCCCGTCCTTTTCCAGCTTGGCCAAAAGCTTGCGCAGATAGGGCGTGTGATCGCGCCGGGCGCGTATCAGCCGGGCGAAATCCAGGGTGCCCAGATCGCCCGAGGCGGCGGCGGTCAGCAACGGACCGATCAGCCCAAGTTCGATCAGGTCGCCCTGAAGCGCACCGCCCATGAAGGGCATCCTGAACCGCGTCACATTGGGCCGTTCGAACAGGGCCGAATGCATTGCATCCAGCCGTTCGCGCGGATCGTACAGCACCCAGGCGTGGTCCGCCGCGTCCAGCATGTCGGGCGCATAGCCATAGCGCGAGGTGAAATCGACGCGCCGGGCTTCGGCAAAGCGATCGTCCCATTCGGTGACGCGCGGATCAAGCGTGGCCTGGGGTTGCAGAATCACCACCCGCGCGCCCGGCGCGGCGACGGAAAACGCCGCCGCAGCATAACCGCACGGGCCCGCGCCGTAAAAGATCACCTGCTCGAATTCGTCAAAGAACCCGTCATCCATCAGCTGGTCGAAAAACGCATAGATCCGCTCGTCGCGAAACCAGGTGTCGCGGGACGAGATCACCGCCAGCGACGACCAGCCCTCATCCAGCGCCATGCTCCAGCCCAGAGGTGTCGCGGTTTCCGACAGCACCTCGATTCCGGGCAGGGTTTCGAAACTGACCAGCAAGGTGTGGCCGCGTTCCACGAACACGCCGTGATGGCGCCGCCCGAGCGGTTCGGAAAAGCCGTCGGCCTCGCCGATCCGCGATATGGCAGAGATCCACTGACCCCTGCGCAGCCCGGTCAGATCGACCGTCGAAAGATCAGTGTGGTCCTGCATTTCAGCCTGCCGTTCCGGGCGTTCGCCGCCATGTTTCGCCCCGTCGGGCCTCTTGTCATCTGACGCGACCGGCGGGCCGCACCCATTTGTGTTCGGGAAACAATGCCCGGTGGATTGGGCGAAATTGTGCTCGAATAGGGGAAAATTCTAGCGGTCGGCGCTGTCCTGACCCTGGGCGCGGCTCGCGTGGGTGTGCAGAATGCGCGCGATGCCGGGGGACAGCGGCTGGCTGGGGGGCGTCATCATCAGCCGGCCCATAAGCGCGCGATAGGGTTCCTGAAGCATCAGCCGGTCGTAGCGATTGCGCCGCCAGGCCACCGCCGCGCGATGCAGGCTTGCAAGCGGTTCGTCCCGGTCCAGCTCCCGGCGCAACGCCGCCGTCTTGTCCGACAGGGCCAGGATCGAGCGGTCCTCGACCGTGCCGAAATTGCGGTCGGTCCAGTAATCCAGCCCCAGCGCCTGGTCCGAATGCACCGCGCGCCCCCGGTCGGCCTTGAGGATGAAGCTTTCCATAGCGCCGAGCGGGTAATGGTTCAGTTGTGCCAGCTTGTAATTCGATCGGCCATAGGTGGAAAAAACGCGGCGCGTGCGAAATTGCGGCTCCAGCGCGCGGCCTTCGCCATCGTACCAGCGGGCGGCGTCGACGCGGGCCTCGTCGGGATCGCGTGGCCGGTGCACCCCAAGCTTGCGATAGGTGCCGTCGTTGCGAAACAGGGTCTTGAACATCGCGGCGCGCCAGGGCCAGGCCATCACCTCGGGGGCGGCGCGCAGGAATTGCTGCGGGACCGGCTTGTCGCGATAGGACAGCACGCCGGCATTGCCGAACAACCGCCAGGTCAGGGTGATCGCATCCGCCTGCGGCAGCGCCGCGATCAACGCCGGCAGGGTCCGGTCCCCCACATGGACATTGACGTATTCGTCGATATCCAGCGCCAGCAGCCAATCCGCCCCCCGCACGGCGGCGCAGTCATCCGCCAGCTTCAGCGCGGCGAACTGCACCCCGCCTTCATGCAGGCCATCGTTGCGGATATGCGTGACATGGCCCAGCTGCTGCAATCGTTGCAGCATCAGGTCGGTGCCGTCTTCGCAGTCGTTGGACATCGCGACCACATGGCTGACGCCCGAAGCCAGATGATGCGCGAGCCAGTCCAGAACAAAGGCGGCTTCGTTTCTGACACAAAGAACGGCAACGATATTCACTGGTTACCAGCCTTTCCCGAACGTCACGACCTTGGCTTCCGAGGCTTTGGGGAAATAGGTCAGCCCCGCGCGATGCATGGCGTCAAACACCGCCTGCACGCCGTTCTGTCCGATCCACTGCGGGTGCAGTTCGATGACCGCCACCCGCAACCCGGTCCAGTCTGCGGCGGGAAGCAGATCCGCCTCGGCGCCTTCTATGTCGCAGACAAGCACATCGGGGGCCGTTTCGTCCAGCACGCGGCGCAGCCCGTGGCGCGGGATCTGCACGGTATTCGTGATACTTTCGGGGTCCGAAGCGCGGTCCAGCGATGAGCTGAGGAAGTTGCGCCGCAGATGAAACTCGACCGGCGGTCCGTCCTGGGGCGACAGCAGCGCGGTGCGCAGATCCACATTTGTCACGCCATTGGCGGCGTGCACGCTGCGGATGTAGGGAGCCAGCATTGGGTTTGCCTCGTAACTCACGACGGAGGCGACGTTTTTCTTCACAGACAGCAGCGTCGACATATACCCGATGCCGCCCCCCAGTTCGAGCACCCGATCGCCTTTCCGGACCACGCGCATCACCGCGTCGCATTCCTTGCGCTCATAAAGCCCGTCGCGCAGCGCGCCGCGGATGCGTCCGGTGGTGATGTCGGGATGTTTGGGAATGTTCATCCCGCGCGAGCGGATGAACGGGCTTTTGGCGGGGGCATCCATCGTCAACTCTCCATATCCAGGGCAAGCGCGCGGGCGACACGCTCGGCATCGGTCAGCTTGAGGCTCAGGATCCGGCGGTAAAGCTGCGCGAATTCCGCGGTGGCGCGCAGTTCTTCGGCCTTGGCGCGGTGCCAGGCCAGCCCGTGGTCATGCCAGTGGCGCAGCGTGTCATCCGACATGAGCTTTGTCATTTCTTCACGCAATCTTGGAAGGTTACGTCGTATTGTTACATCGCGCGCGCCCGACCAGTCCATCCGCACCCAATAGTTGTATCCGATCGAGCGGTCCACATGCAGGGCCCGCCCGCGCTGACGCTTGACCAGAAAGCTGTCGGCGCTGCGCAGCGCGTAATGGTTCAACTGCACAAGATCGTAGCCGATGGTCTTGCGCGAATTGCGCCAGCCGTTGCGCAGCGCATCCGCAGTCATGTCGCGGCCCGACCCGTTGACCCATTTTACCCTGTCTTCAAACCCTTGCCGCAATTTGTTCGGACGGTGGCACGAGATCTTTTCATAGGCGCCAAGGTTGCGGAACAGCGTCTTGAACCCCCATGCGGTGTGCGGTTTGGGGCAGTAGCTGGGCGCGCATCGGACGAACTGGTCTATGACAGGGCGATTCAGCACCCGCGTGACGCCGCCATGACCGAACAGGCGCCAGGTCATGGCAATGTTGGTGGCATCCTGGCATTGGTCGAACAGATCGTCCAGCGTGCCGTTTCCGCAGCGGATGTTGACGAATTCGTCCACGTCGATATGGGCGATCCAGTCAGCGTTTTGCATCACCGGCTCGCAGAGCGAGGCATCAAGCGCGTGCTGCTGCGGAGACTTCCCCGTCCAGTCGTCGTTGCCGCGATGGACCGCCAGCCCCAACTGGTCGAGCCGTGACAGGATTTGCGTCGTCCCGTCGTCGCACCCGTTTGTATAGATGAGGAAATTGTCAAACCCGATGGCACGGTGATAGGCGATCCACTCCAGAATATAGGGGGCTTCGTTCTTCATGCAGCCGACAATGACGCGGCCGCTGCTGCCAGACGGCAGGGGCGGTCGCGGAATCACCGGATAGGCGGGGGCCGGTGCCGTTTCGTCGACATCGCCAAGCCGGTTGTGCGGGGCAAAGGGCGACCGCCCCGGCGCGGCGCTTTGCGCCACCCCCTGTGGGGGCAGCTTGGCGGGGTCGAAGGGGGGCGCGTCCGTGACCGTCTGAGCCTTTTCTGCGGCCTTGGCGATACGGCTGTCCATTGCCATCAAATACTGCGTGGCGCGAAAACCGCGCGTGGGATCGGCCTCGGTCCAGTCGCCGCAAGGTCTGTCCGGCTCAAGGCGCGCCCTGTCCAGCGCCGGGTGCCGCGTGGCCAGTCCGTCAAGGCCGCTGGCGAACCGCTGTGAAATGCAGGCCAGTTCTCCAGGATCAATTTCGGGGCCTTGTACCTTGATTTGTATCAGCAATCGCCGCCACACCTGACGCGGAAGAGTGTGTTCGCGCAGCGCAAGCAGCCGCGACAGCGCGTCGTTCATCAGGCGGCACCGTGTCAGCCAGGCCGCAGACGGCGCCGCGGGCGCTGTATCGCTGTCCGCCTTGCCGATGGGCGGCACGATGTCAAAGATCTCGCGCAGGATTTCGGTCGCGGCGGGGCCGTATAGGCGGGGCAGGTCAAGCGGGTGGAAGGACACCGATCCGGGTCCGAAGACCGCCTCCCATTCCGCGCATAACCGGTTGTAATCCAGCCAGAACACCGCGCCTTGCGCCTCGGGGAAAAGCCCCCGATGGGGCACGGGCGCGGCGTGGGTTTCAAGCGCCGCCTGCCACCAGTCCGGACGGGACACAAGCGCCAGTTCTTGCGCAAGCGAGCCTGTGCGGCCTTCGAGCAATTGGGCGGCGTAGCGGCGTACCAGCATCCGGGCGGGATCGTCGATTTGCGCGTTGATGCGAATATTGTTCGAAATTGGCTGAAGAATATCTTTTAATCGGCTGATTTCACGGAAAGATGTCAGCGACGTTCCCAATTGGTGCGCGGACAGGATCAGCACATCGGGGCGGGCCTGCGCCACCTCTTTGGCCAGCTGGGCCGCGACCTCGTCCCGCAGCGCCTCTTGCCGGTCAGGCGCGGCATAGCCGCGACTGAACCGCAGCGCATCGACCGGACCGCTTGTCGCCATGAACAGCCGCGTATGGTTGCGCGCGCCGACGCTGCGGGCGTAAAGCACCCCCTTTCCGCGCAGATGATCCCGCTTGGCATCCAGCACCCGTTGCAGCCGGTCAGCCGCCAGCGCGTCGGGCCCGATATGGACATGGATCCTCATACGCGCCCCGCGGTCGACCGGTTTTCGTTGGCCTTGCCCCACCAGGGCAGCGACAGACCAAGATGGGCCTCCAGCAGTCGCGGCGCATCGGGATCGGCGGTGTCGTATTGCAGGAATCGCGGGTCGGTGCCAAACACCCGGTTCAGGAATGCGTAATGCTGGGCGATCCATTGCGCGCGCTGCAAGCGTGTGTCGCCATAGCCGCGTGGCAATCCGGGCACGTTGCCCGCGGGCAGGCGGTCGGTGCCCAGATCGGACCAGCGCAGCATCGAATGCGCCACGTCGTCCGGCGCGCGCCATGACGCGACGAACCGCAGATCCGGATGGCGCGCCCGCAGTGCCTCGATCAGGCCGAAATCGGTTTGCGGCCAAAGGCACAAGCTGCGGTTCAGCACCGAAACCTCGGTCAGGGCGTCAAGCGCGCCAAGCGTCTGCAACGGGTCGCCCGAACCGAAATAGCCGTCATAAAGCTGACGCGCGACAAAGCTGCCGGCGATGGCCTTGTCGGGGCAACTGCCACGCCTCAGCTTGAAATCGCCCACCGTCAGACCGGCGCGGTCAAGCGCCACCCCAAGCGTCGTTGTGCCCGTCTTGGGAAGCCCGAGGTTGATCACGCGCACCGTCATGGCATCAGCCCCAGATCGCGCGCAAGGTCCAGTTCACCCGGAGGCCAGGCAGGCAGCGCGCGCAGGTGATCGCGCAGCGCGGCGGTGGCATTGTCGCGCAACACGTCGGCGGCGCGGCGGCGGTGAGCCCTGACGCAGGCGTCGTGCAGCCGGGCAAGCCTGCCCTGTTTCATCTCGCTCAGCGCGGTTTCCAGCGCGGGCAGGTAGCGCCGGATCGACAGATCCTGCCATGCCGGGTCGTTGCGTTCGCGCCAGTAGCGATCGTCGAAGGCGCGGCCTTCGCGGTTCACGTCCCCCCGGTCGATCTTGACGAGATAGCTTTCAAGCGAGCGCAGCGCATAATGGTTCAACGTCGCGTGGTCACGCGCGCCCGCGACGGGAAAGCGGCGGATCCACTGCGGGGTGGACGCTTCGACGAACCTGGCCGGAACGGCACGACCGGACCCGTCGGTCCATGCCGATGCCGCAGCGGTGGCCTTGGCAAACGGGCGGTGCGCGCCGTAGTAGCGCAGCGGAAAATCCCGGCGCACCAGCGTCTTGACCTCAAGCGTCGTATCGGCGCACCACAGGTCGGGATTATGCGAGCGGGTGAATTGCCCGATCACCGGGGCATCCTGAAAGCGATCCACACCATCGTTGGCAAAGAACTGGAAGCTGACCGAGATCGCCTGGGGCGTGCCGCAGGCCGCGACCAGCGCGGGAATGTCATGCCCGGCGGCATGGATGTTCAGAAATTCGTCCACATCGGCGATCCAGACCCAGTCGGCATTGCGCACCACCGGCTGCCGGGCCGCGTGTTTCAGTGCCTCCATCTGGTAGTTGCGCCCCCGCGCGGGGTTGGGCAGGTGGATCACGCCCCAGGGGGCCAGCGCATCCAGCAGCGCATCGGTGCCATCGGTACAATCGTTGGAATAGATCAGGAAATCGGTCACCCCGATCAGCCGGTTGAAGGCGATCCATTCCAGGATGAACGGGCCTTCGTTCTTGACGCAGGTCACCGCGGTGATGCGCATGCGCGTGGATGTTGTCATGGGCCTGCCCGGTCCGCCTGAACGCCCGAAGGTTGTGCCTTCGTGATCTGTCCCTAGGGCAGAATCATCGCATCTGGGTTAACGCGCGTCAATCGCTGCGATCCAGGGGCGCGATCTTCGGGGGATTGACCGAACCATGCGCAGGGGGCACTTCGGTAGTCAGGAAGAGGAGAAGCCAAATGCAGACCCCCGCGACCATCGACGAGGTGCAGGCCCGGCTGGGCGAGCAAGGATATGTTTGCGGGCGCGCGCTTGCCACGGTGGTGTTTTTGTCGCTGCGGCTGGGACGGCCGTTGTTTCTGGAGGGCGAGGCGGGTGTCGGCAAGACCGAGATCGCCAAGGCGCTGGCGTCGATGCTGGGCCGCCGCCTGATCCGGTTGCAGTGCTATGAGGGGCTGGATGCGTCCTCGGCCGTCTACGAATGGAACTTTCCGGCGCAGATGATCGCGATCCGCACCGCAGAGGCGCAGGGCGGCGCCGATCGCGGCGCGCTGCAACAGGAACTGTTCGGGCCGGATTTTCTGGTGGAGCGCCCGCTTTTGCAGGCGATGCGCCCGGATGAAAACGGCGCGCCGGTGCTGTTGATCGACGAGATTGATCGCACGGACGAGCCGTTCGAGGCCTTTCTGCTGGAGGCGCTGAGCGATTTCCAGGTGACCATCCCCGAGCTTGGCACCATCAAGGCGCCCGAACCGCCCGTGGTCATCCTGACATCCAACCGCACCCGCGAAGTGCATGACGCGCTCAAGCGCCGCTGTCTGTATCATTGGGTCGACTACCCCGATTTCGCCCGTGAGGTCGAAATCCTGCACGCCCGCGAGCCGGCCCTCGCCGACCGTCTCAGCCATGAGATCGTGGCCTTTGTGCAGGGCCTGCGCACCGAGGATATCTTCAAGAAACCGGGCGTCGCGGAAACCATCGACTGGGCGAAATGCCTGCTTGCGCTCGACGTGGTGGATCTGTCGCCCGAGGTGATCTCGGATACGCTGGGCGCGATTCTGAAATATCAGGACGACATCGCGAAAATTCAGGGATCGGGGGCGGCAAAGCTGCTGCGCGAGGCGCAAGCGGGGTTGGAACCGGGCTGATCCGGTTGCACAGTGATCCGCAAAGGGGCATGTGCACCCGATAAACCTGTGCGGAGTGGCGTGATGGCGAAGAAACCCGGCGGCGGCGGTGGCAAGACCCCGAACAGCAAGACTCCGAACAGCAAGACTCCGGCCGGAAAGAACACCTCCGGGCGTGGCCAGCGCGACCTCAAGGTCAAGGTCAAGACGGCGCGCGGGCGCAAGCTGAGCTCGACCATGTGGTTGCAGCGGCAACTCAACGACCCCTACGTCAAGCGCGCCCAGACCGATGGCTATCGCGGGCGCGCGGCCTACAAGATCCTTGAGCTGGACGAAAAATACCGCTTTCTGGTGCCGGGCGCGCGCGTGGTCGACCTTGGCTGCGCGCCGGGGGGGTGGTGTCAGGTCGCCGTGCCTCGGGTCAACGCGCTTGGCGAGCGGGCGGGCAAGGCACAGGGCTACGTTCTGGGCGTCGATCTGCAAGAGGTGGTGCCGATCGCGGGGGCCGAGATCCACCAGCTGGATTTCATGGAAGACGACGCCGACGAGAAGGTAAAGGAATGGCTTGGCGGCGGGGCGACGGTGGTGATGTCGGACATGGCAGCCTCGTCCTCGGGGCACAAGCAGACAGACCACCTGCGCATCATTGCCCTGTGCGAAGCGGCGGCGCATTTCGCCTTTGACGTGCTGGAGCCGGGCGGGACCTTTGTCGCCAAGGTGCTCGCGGGCGGGGCGGAACACGGGCTTCAGTCGCTGCTCAAGCAACGCTTCGAAAAGGTGGCGCATGTGAAACCCCCGGCGAGCCGGTCGGATTCATCCGAAAAATTCGTCGTCGCCACCGGGTTTCGGGGGACTGCGGACTGAAACCCGGCGTGGCGCGGTTTCGGCCGCAGCGCAGACGACCCGGCCGCGCACGCCGAGCGCACATCGCACGGATGCGGCGCGCCGCGACGACCCGGCCGCACGGCCCCGGGCGTCAGACTGGCGGAGGCACCCTGAAAGACGCTGTCGCGGTGGCGCGCAAAGCCGCCGCGACATGGGGAGCCAGCAACCGAACCTCTTCGAAATTCGGGTCGATGTCGCGATATCGCGGCATGGCGGGGGTGTCGCACCGGGGCGCCCGGTGAGGGCTGGAAAAGCGGGGCTGTGGACGCAAAAGCAACGGGGGTGCCGTTTCGAAATCGACCAGGTCTCCGACAGGACGGCAAGGTCTCGTGTCCGCGGCATCCGGCGATGCCCCATCAACCCGCGGCATGCACCCCGGCCGCGCATTCCTGATGTGGGTCAAAGGCATCATCCTCGCTGTCTTCTCGGCATCGTACAGCCTGCATGATGGTACTTTCTGAATCGTTAAACTTTGCACGAACTGCTCTTGTTCCCATTTCTTTCCTGCCGCACCTTGCGTGGGAACGACGGGCGGGGACAAACCATGAGCGCGATCCTTTGCTACGGGGACAGCAACACACACGGCACGCTGCCGATGCGCGTTGCGGGGCTGTCCGAGCGCCTGCCAAAGCGAGACCGCTGGCCCGAGGTCGCGGCGCTGGCGCTTGGTCCCGCGCATGACGTGATCGCCGAGGGCCTGCCGGGGCGCACCACCGTACATGACGATCCCGTCGAAGGCGGCTGCCGCAACGGGTTGGCGGTGCTGCCCGCGATCCTGCACAGCCACAAGCCGCTGGATCTGGTGGTGCTGATGCTGGGGACCAATGATCTGAAACCGCGCTTTTCGGTCGGGGCATGGGACATCGCGCGCTCGGTCGAGCGGCTGGTGATATGCGTGCGCGCCGAACAGGTGGCGCGCGACACGCTGGTCGTCTGCCCGGCGCCGGTGCGGGAAACCGGCACCCTGTCCGAGGTTTTCGCCGGGGCCGAGGCGCGCCAGAGCGGGCTGGAACCCCACATGCGGGCGATGGCGGCACGGCTGGGCTGTGCCTATGTGTCGGCCGGGGATCATCTGACGGTGTCCCCGCGCGACGGTGTGCATTGGGACGCGGACGCGCACGGCCGATTCGGCGCCGCGATGGCACGGGCGATCGCGCAGACGCTGGAGCGGCAGGCATGAGGGGGCTCGCCCTTCTGGTGCTGCTGGCCGCCTGCGCACGGCCTGCCGACCCGCTGCCCCCCTCGGTGCCGGTGCGCAACCCGGCCGCGCCGGTCGCCAGCCAGGCCAATGCATCGCTTGCGCGTTTTGCTGGCGATTGGGTGGTGGTCGAAGGGGCGGGCCTGCGCCCCGGCGCCCGGCTGCGCATCGACAACGGTCTGATGACCGTCGACGGGCGCCCGCAGCCCTTGTCCGACGAAGGCACCGGACGCTTTCGGCTGTCGGGGGACCCGCTTTGGGTCCACTGGCTGGACGCCGACAACCGCACGGCGGCGCTGGGGAGTCCGAACGGCGGCCGGGTGTGGATCATGGATCGCAACGGCGCCCCCGGCGAACGCCTGCGGGCCGCGCATGAGATCCTGACGTGGTACGGCTATGACCTTTCGCAACTTGAGCGATGAGCGGGGCGCCTTTTGTTGCGTCAATCGCGGCGTACCGGTCGAAAAGGGGTCGCAACTTCTTGCACCTTCAAGCAAAACGCGCCCCAATGCCCTGACCACCGCGCCCCTGTGAGCCATAAGAAGACCACATGTCCCGAGACTTTTCACGCCTGTTCAGACCGCGCTCGGTTGCCCTTGTCGGGTCCGAAGGCTGGTGCGGTTCCGTCATCTGCAACCTGCGCGAGATGGGCTTTGTCTGGGACATCTGGCCGGTAGCCGACAGGCCCGTTACCGGAGATCCTGCCACAGGAAATCCCGTCTCCGGCGCGGCCGGTCTGGTCAAGGGGGTGCGCGGCTTCACCAATATCGACGCGCTGCCCGCAGCGCCCGATCTGGCGATGGTCGAAGCGCACGGGCAGGCGGCGGTGGACGCGGTGGCGCTGCTGGCCGCGCGCGGCGCAGGCGCGGCGATCTGCCAGGGGCGCGCGGATGCGGCGGCGCTGGCATCGGCTGCGGGCGACATGATCCTGCTTGGCCCCGAATGTCCGGGGCTGGTGAATGCGCTGGAACGCGCGCCGGTCTGGTCGCGCGACCATGGGCTGCGCCCGCTCAAGCGCGGCGTGGCGATCGTGACCCGCAGCGCCGCATTCGGCGAGGCGCTGTCGATGCAGCGGCGTGGCCTGCCCATTGCCTGCATTGCCGTGCAGACGCCCGGCGCCGCACAGACCGGCATCGCCGCGCTTGCGCAGGCGCTGCTTGAGGACGAACGCATCAGCGCTTTGGGGGTGCAGGCCGAAGACCTGGGCGATCCGCAGACGTTTCTTGACCTCGGGCGGTGCGCGCAGCGATTGGGCAAGTCCGTGGTGGTTCTGCGCGCGGGCGACGAAACCGGAGCCGCCGCGCTGATCGCGCGGGCCGGGATGGCACGGGTGCGCAGCCCCGAGGGGTTTCTTGAGGCGCTCAAGATCCTGCACGTTCTGGGGGTGTTGCCGACCAATGCCTTTGCGTCGTTGTCCTTCAGCGGAACCTCGGGCGCGGTGCTGCGCGATCTTGGAACGGCGGCGGGGCTGCATTTCCCGGCGCTGACCGACCCGCAGAAGGCGGCGCTTGGTGCCGAACTCGCGCCGGACGCGGTGCTGGCCAACCCGCTGGATGCGCGCTCTGCCGCTGCCGGCTCGTCCGCGCGGGCGGCGCGCATCATCGCCGAGGTGATGTCCGGGAGGGCGGTGCTGACGCTGCTGTCCATGGATCACCCGCGCGTGGACCGCAGCAGCGACGGCAACTGGCACACGCTGGTCCAGGCTGCCGCCGCCGCGCGTCGCAAGGTGGGGATGCCGCTGGCGCTGGTGTCGACCCTGCCCGAGGGCATGCCCGAGGCGCGCGCCGAGGCGCTGATGGCGCAAAAGCTGATCCCGCTGTCGGGCTTGTCCTCGGCCCTGGAGGGCCTGCGTGCCTGCGTCGAACTCGGCGGTCCGCAACGCCGCATCGACGATGTCTTTGTGCCCGTACCGGGCGCGGCGGGTTTGCTTGCGGAACCGGCCGGGGCGCAGGCGATGCTGGTGGCGCGGGGGCTGACCGTCCTCGCGACCGACGCGCCGCCCGAGGCGCCGGAGATCAAGGTGGCTGTGACCGCCGGGGACGCCTTTGGTTCTGTTCTGACGCTGCGCCAGGGCGCGCGGCTGGTTTCGGCGCTGCTCCCCCTGCGTGAAGGCGAGGCGCGCGGCATGCTTGAGACGCTCGGGGTTCGCAGGGCCGAGGTCGATGCGGTTGTTCCCGCGCTTCTGTCGGTGCAGGATTACGTCATCGCCCAGGATGGCGCGCTGGCCGAGCTTGAGCTGGTGCTTCGGGGGCAGGATCAGGGCGCCCCGCACGCGTCGGGTCTGCGCATCCGTGCCGCCGGGCGCTGACCGGGTCAGGGGGGCGACCACGGCGGGAGAGCGCGCCACAGCAAGGGGCATTCAGATGCAAGATCACCGCAGTTTCCTTACCGGCCTGTTCGAAACCGCCGTTGCCGCCGCCGACCCGCGCACCGCGCTGGCGCCGGCGCTTCCCGACCACCCGAAGGGGCGCACGGTGGTCATCGGCCTTGGCAAGGGGGCGGCACAGCTTGCCGCCGCCTTTGAGGATCTGTGGGACGGCCCGCTGAGCGGCGTGGTGGTGACCCGCTATGGCTATGCCACGCCCTGTCGCCATGTGACGGTGATGGAAGCCGCGCATCCTGTGCCCGACGCTGCGGGCCTTTTGGCGACCAACGCGCTGTTCGACGCGGTCGGTGGCCTTACCGCCGACGATCTGGTGGTCGCGCTGGTCTGCGGTGGTGGCTCGGCGCTGCTGCCCGCGCCGCCCGACGGGCTGACGCTGGACGATGAACAGGCGCTCAACCGCGCCCTTCTGGCGTCGGGCGCGCCGATCGGGGTGATGAACGCCATTCGCAAACACGCCAGCCGGATCAAGGGCGGACGGCTGGCCGCCGCCTGCGCCCCCGCGCGTGTCGTCAGCCTGATCGTGTCGGATGTGCCTGGCGATGATCCCGCGCAGGTCGCGTCGGGGCCGACGGTGCCCGACGCGGTCGATGCCGCCGCCGCCTTGCGGATGATCGCGGCCTGGGACATCGCGCTGCCCGGCAACGTGCTGGACCACATCCGTTCGCAGGCCTCGCGCGCGCCGCATCCCGATGACGCCTGTTTCGCGCGCAACGAGGTGCGCGTCGTCGCCTCGGCGCGCCTGTCGCTTGAGGCGGCGGCGCAGGCGGCTCGGGCGCAAGGCATCCCGGCGGCGATCCTGTCGGACAGCATCGAGGGCGAGGCCCGCGACATCGGGTTCATGCATGCTGCCATGGCGCGCGAAATCGCGGCCCGTGGCAGGCCGTTCGCCGCGCCGGTCGTGCTGTTGTCGGGGGGGGAAACCACGGTCACGCTGCGCGGTGACGCCGGGCGGGGCGGGCGCAACACCGAATTCCTGCTGGCCTTCGCCCACGCCATCGACGGGGTCGCCGGGGTCCATGCGCTTGCGGCGGACACCGACGGCATCGACGGAACCGAGGACAACGCGGGCGCCTTTGCCGATGGCGGCACCGCCGGGGCGTTGCGCGCAACCGGCGAGGACGCCATGACCCGGCTGGGGCGCAACGATGCGTGGGGCGCCTTCGACGCGGTGGGCGGGCTGTTCGTACCCGGCCCGACCGGCACCAATGTCAACGATTTCCGGGCGGTGCTGATCCACGACGCGGCAGGGTAACCATAGGCGGCGCCAGAGGCCGGGCGTTATTCCGCCGCCTGCTTCCTGCGCGCCTGCCATCGCGCCCAGGCTTCGGGCGTGTCCAGATCGGTCAGGGCGCGCTGGCCGGGCAGGGCGACCTGTCGCAGGCGGTGCGTGTTGGCGGTCAGTACGCCCTTGGCGCCGTGGTCCCCGGTCAGCGCCACAAGCGCGGGAAAGCAATCCGACGGAAACAGCACCGGATGTCCGGGGCTGCCGTCTTCGGCGGTGGCCTGAACCAGCACCGGGCGCGGCGAGCGGCGATAGCCGTCGATCACGACACGCAGATCGTCGGCGTCGATGTCCGGCATGTCCGCGGGCAGCACCATGATCGCCTCAAGCCCGTTCGGCATCAGCACCACGCCACGGCGAAACGACGAGGACATGCCCAGCGCGGCGTCCGGCACTTCGACAACCTGAACCGGCAGGCCGGCGAGCGTGGCAGCGCGGGGGTGGTCGTGGCCCGGAATGGCGACGCACACATGGTTGGCGGCAGCCAAAGCCGCCTCGGCCTGCCGGCGCAGCAGCGGTTTCCCGCCGACGTCGATCAGCAGCTTGTCGGTGCCGCGCATCCGCCGGCTTGCACCGGCGGCGGGAATAAGAATCGCAATGCCTCCCATGCGGGTCTTATAGCGCAGGGGTTCGTGCTTTGGTGGATTTTTTGGTAACGAAAACAATTCAACGTCTTCAGATGTCTCGGCGGCGACCGGGCCTGCGGCGCGGCAGGGGGGATCGTGCCGCGCGCGCGGTGCCAACGGTATCTGCGGTTGACGGGATCGTCGTGATCCTTAAAATCAGGGGCCGGGTGAAAATGATGGGCGGTCCAATGGCAGTCGCACCTAAGGCCTCGAACGAAGAAGAACGGCTGTCCGAGCTGCACAGCTTTGGCGTGCTTGATGCCGCGCCCGATCCGGCGTTCGACGAGGTCGTCGATCTGTTGGCGACGATGCTTGAAGTGCCCGTCGTGCTTATCAGTCTCGTTGACGCGCACCGCCAGTGGTTTCGCGCCCGGCATGGCTTTGTCCCGTCCGAAACGCCGCTGAACCAGTCGATCTGTTCGCATGCCATCCTTGAAGACGGCATTCTGGAAATCGAGGATACGCTGCTGGATCTGCGCAGCGCCGACAATCCGCTGTGCTGTGGTCTGACTGACAACATGCGCTTTTATGCTGGCGCGCCGCTGATCACCCGCAGCGGACACCGCATTGGCACGCTGTGCGTGCTGGACACGCGCCCGCGCCGCCTGACGCCACCGCAGCGCCAGCTTCTGGAGGTGATGGGGCGGCAGGTGATGCGCCAGCTGGATCTGGAACGCGCGCTGCGCAACAAGGAAATCCTGCGCGAGGAAATCGACCACAGGGTGAAGAACTCGCTGCAAACGGTGGCATCGACCATTCGGCTGTATCGCGGGCGCACACGCAGCGAGGACGCGCGCGAGGCGCTGGATGCGGTCGCCCGCCGGGTCGATGCCATTTCGCAGCTTCACGCCGAACTGAACCTGACCTCCAAGATGCATCACCTGCGGCTGGACAGCTATCTTGACCGCGTATCGCAACTGTTGCAACGCAACGCGCCAGCGGATGCCCGTTTCGAAATCGACGCCGCGCCCATCGAAGTGGACAGTCGCGTGGCAACGGCGCTCGGCGTGATCGCCAACGAATTTGCGGCCAACAGTGCAAAATACGCGCTGGCGCCGGACGGGCTGATCGTGCGCTTCGAACTGACGCGGGTCGGTCCGAACCGGATGCAGTTTGTCTGTCGCGACAACGGCATCGCCCGCCATGGCGCGACAGAGGTCGACGTACTGTCTTCGACCTCGCTTGGGGCGCGGCTGATGGAAGCCGCGGCGGCACAGGTCAGCGGAACCCTGTCGGAAGGCCGGGTGGCGGATGGATTCGAACTGCGCGCGGAACTGCCGATCAACCTTGGCGCCGGGGCCGAGGCCGAATCTGGCCAGATCAGTCCGAAGATGTTCGCTGCACGAGGGGTCGCACCCGCAGCCGAGTGATCCGGTTGTTGTCGCGTTCCATCACCTCGAAGCGAAAACCGTGAAAGCTGAACCGCTGGCCGGGGGTCGGGATCATCTGCGCCTCGTGAATCACCAGCCCGGCAAGGGTGTTCGCCTCGTCGTCTGGCAGCGCCCATTCGGTCGCGCGGTTCAAGTCGCGAATGGTCATCGCACCGTCCAGCCAATACCAGCCGTCTTCGCCCGCGCTGACCTGATGCTCGGCATCGGGGTCGTGTTCATCGGTGATTTCGCCGACGATTTCCTCAAGGATGTCCTCAAGCGTAATCAGCCCTTCCAGCGAGCCGTATTCGTCCACCACCAGCGCGAAATGCGTATGCTTGTGCAGGAAATTGCGCATCTGATCGGCCAGTGTCGTGGTGTCGGGCACGAAATAGGGATGCATCATCACATCGGTGATGCGAAAGTCGTCGAGCGCCTCGGGCGCGCGGTCCCCCGCCTTGTCCATGGTTTCGTACATGGCGCGCATCAGGTCCTTGGCGTGGGCGACGCCGATGATGTTCTCCTGCTCGCCGCGGAACACCGGCAGGCGGGTGTACGAGCTTTCAAGACATTGCTGAAGGATCGCGCGCGGCTCGTTGTCCGCATCGACCATTTCGATATTGGACCGGTGCAACATGATTTCCTCGACCGTGCGCTCGGCCAGATCGAGCGCGCCCAGAATGCGGTCCCGGTCTTCCTTTTCGACGACACCCTCGGAATGGCCAAGGTGAAGCGCGCCGGCGATCTCTTCACGCACGGCAAGGATCTGGCTGTCGGGGTCGGTCTGCACGCCGAAAAGTCGCAGGATAAGTCGGACAATCGCGCGGATGGCCCCGACCACGGGCGCAAACACCAGAATGATGACGCGGATCGGGCGGGCAACCCCGGCGGCGGCGGTTTCAGGGTTGGTGATGGCATAGGTCTTGGGAAGGACCTCGGCAAAAATCAGCACCAGCAGGGTCATGATCAGCGTAGCAAGCGCCACGCCGCTGTCGCCGAAAAGGCCGGTGAAGAGCGTTGTCGCAAGCGATGTCGCCAGAATGTTCACCAGGTTGTTGCCCAGCAGAACCGACCCGATCAGCCGCTCGCTGTCCTCGGTGATCTTCAGAGCGGTTTCAGCCCCCCTGGATCCGCGGTCCTGCGCCGCGCGCAGCTTGCCGCGCGACGCGGCGGTCAACGCGGTTTCCGACCCGGAGAAAAAGGCCGACATGACAATGAGCAACAAGATGGCGCCGGCCGTGATCCAGAGGGCGGCATCGGTGGTGGAAGAAGCGTCCATGGTCATCCGTTCGTCTCAGGGTATCATGCCGGTTATGCGGCGGCGCAGGCGGCGGATCAAGGGCCCGGGGCGCGGATCCCCGCGCAAATTCTTCGTCGAAGAATTTGCCACGCGACGCTGACGACGGCGCGCAAACCGTGACGCCGAAGAGAAAATTCTTCGTCGAAGAATTTTCGGGCGCCGGGGTCAGTCCCTGGCAAGCGGGTGGTGGTCAAGCACCAGCTCCTTCAGCCGCTCTTCAAGCACATGGGTGTAGATTTCGGTCGTCGCCACGTCGGCATGGCCCAGAAAGGTCTGGATTGCCCGCAGATCCGCGCCGTTTTGCAGCAGGTGCGTCGCAAAGGCATGGCGCAGCGTGTGCGGCGTCACCTTGGCTGGAGACACCCCTGCCTCGACCGCGAATTCCTTGATCAGCACATAAAACGAATGCCTTGACAGGTGGCCGGCCTTGCCACGCGACGGAAACAGGTGGGTCTGCGACGGCTTGCTATCACTGCGCCGCAGCTCGTCCTGGGCATCGCGCCTGGCGATCCAGGCGCTCAGCGCCGTCCGGGCGGGGGGCGACAGTGGCACCATGCGCTCCTTGCCGCCCTTGCCCCGGATCAGCAGCATGCGCGGATCACCGCGCGCTGCGGACATCGGCAGGGTCACCAGTTCGGTCACCCGCATGCCCGTGGCATACAGCAATTGCATCAGGCAGGCATTGCGCAGCCGGTCGTCTTCGGTGCGCCCATGCGCCGCGCCTGCGGCCAGCAGCCTGTCGACCTCTTGCAGGCTCAGGGTCTTGGGCAGGCGTTTCGACTTGCCCGGCCCCGGTATCTGGATGGCGGGATTGTCGTCCCGCAGCCCCTCTTCGAACGCGAAGCGATAGACCTGTTTGATTGACGACAGGCGGCGTGCGCGGGTGGCGAGCGCGAGCCCCTGGGCTTCGCAATGCACGAGATAGTCTTCGACGTCGCGCCGGTGCGCATTGTCAAGCGCACGGTTGCGTGCCGCGAGCCATCCGGTGAAATCCGCAAGATCGCGCCCGTAGGCGGCGGTGGTGTTGTCGGCGGCGCCGCGTTCGGCCACCTGTGCCTCAAGAAACGCGCCGATCCAGTTTGTTGCGCTCATAGGGGGGCGCCCTCGTCGGACAGAATGAGCAATTGTATCGCCGCACGCCGGGCGGTGTCCTCCAGCCCGACCGCACGCAGCGTGGCCAACGCCTCGGCAAGGTCGTCGTGATTGCCCTCGGCGCCCGAAGAAAACAGAGCGATGGAGCGCAGGATGACCTCGCCAAGGCGTCCTTGGGCCAGCATCTGTTGCAGCACCGCCGGGGGCGTTGCCGCATCGCTCCATGCGCGCGCAACCGCCGCCCGCGGGCCGCCTTCGGGCACGGGATCGGGCGCGGTGCCTGTGGCGATGGCGGCGACCGTGGCCATCAGCCCGTCACGGTCCCCAAGCCGGCGCGCCGCGGATTCGTAGCCGTCCGACAGCAGCTCTGCGCGATCTGCCAGCGTACGCGCGCGGCCCGTCAGGCGGACATCCGTCAACCGGGGGCCAAACAGCTTTGCGAAGGGCACAAGCAGCCCCGCGCTGCGCATCTGCGGCCAGGCCTTGACCAAAGCGGGGCCAATCAGATCCGCGCGCGCTGTGGCGAGGGCCGCGTCAAGCGATTGCACCGCCGACACCCTGTCCCAGACTCCGCCTGAAGCGGCGGGCCGACGGTCGGAATACAGCCCCAGCAGGCGGTTCTCGGCCAGAGCGCCGCGCCGGGCCAGGCGTTCGCCCGCCAGAAGCTGCGCGCGCCACCCGGCGGTGCCTGACAATTCGGTCGCGGCAAAGGCGCGGGGCAGGGGCTGCGTCGGCAGCGCCTCGCCCACCGCCTCGAACAGGCGGAATTGCAGCGGTGTGGGGCGCGCGGGCACCTGCACGGGCGCGCTGCCATCGCCAAGCTCTGGGTCGAGAAATCGCAGAAGCAATGCGCCGTCGCGCTCCGGGATCTGCCCGAGCGCCTGCGCCGTGGTCAGCACCGTGGCCGCGTGAGTCCAGTCGCCCTGACGCGCGTCGCAATAGATGCGGGTCGCAAGATCGCCCGAAAGCTCGGGCTGTGCCTTGAGCGCGGTGCAGGGGGCCTCGTCGTGGCCGGCAAGCAGCGCCAGATCGAACCAGCGCAAAAACAGGGCGGGGCTGGTGACCCGCCCGGCCTGTTCGATCAGGGCCAGGCCGGGGTCGACGGCCCCTTCGGCCAGCAGACGGTCAAGCCGCGCGACCAGAAAGCGCGCGCCGCCGTCGCTGGCGACCGGCGCGTCCGCCTCGGCGAGCAACAGTGTGAACAGCAAGGCCGAAAGCGCCGGCACCCCCGGATCGACGGCGGCCAGCAGCGACGACAGCGTTTCGGTATCGCTGGATGTCCACAGGCTGCGCGGCAAGCCGGTCACCGACATCGGCAGCAATCCGGCCGATCCGGGGGAAGGCGTGCCCAGCGGCAGGACTTCGACCTCGGGGCTGGCCCCGCTGGAGGCCACGGGCGGCTCGTCAAGCCGCGGCGGTGCAAGCGGGCCGGTCGGTCGGCGCAACACCGTCGGCACATTCGCGCTGCCCTCGCCCAGCCAGCCGATGGCCGACATCGGCGCACCCGGTGCCGCGGCAGGCCGGTTTACGGGCGCATTCTGGGCCAGGACGCCGCTGGCGGCGAGGCTCACAAGTGCGGCGAGCGTGATCTTACTGTGCATCTAGCTCCACGGGTTGCCGGATTTCGGTCTGCGGCGGTGAAAAATCGGCGCCGAAGAACGGCCCCACATAAACGTATCCTACCAGCGCGATCGCGCCCAGGATCAGCAGGATAAACAGCCATTTGATGATGCGTCCCATAGTGTCGGTCGTCCTGCCTCGTGATCTTTTCGGGAACTTATAACTGGCCTTTTGGGCAAACTCACGTCATTCACCCGTCGGGAGGAAGAATTGGCGATGGATGGCCGAGATACAAGGGCGCAGGCGCTTGCGCTGAAAAAGACAGTGGTTCTGGTCGGGATGATGGGGGCGGGCAAGACGGCGGTCGGCAAGGCGCTGGCCACCGCGTTGCGCGTGCCGTTTCGCGATTCGGACGCCGAGATCGAATCTGCCGCCAACATGTCGATCGCCGAGATTTTCGAACGCGACGGCGAGCCGTTTTTCCGGGCCCGCGAAACCCAGATCATTTCGCGCCTTCTGGATGGCCCCCCGGCGGTGCTGTCGACCGGAGGCGGGGCCTACATGCGGGCCGAAAACCGGGACATGATCACCCGGCGCGGCGTGGCCGTCTGGCTTGACGCGGCGCTTCCGGTGCTGTGGAACAGGGTGCGCCACAAAAGCACAAGGCCGCTGTTGCGCACCCCCGATCCGCACGCGACCCTGCGCGACATCTACGAGGCCCGCGTGCCCGTCTATCGCCTGGCGGATCTCACGGTGACCTCCGAAACGGGGCGCAGCGTCGAGGACATGGCCGCGCGTGTGATCGAGATGCTGAAGGCGCGGCCGGATGTATTGGCCGACGAGGAGATTTGATGGTGAAAACGGTACATGTCGCGCTTGGCGAACGCGCCTATGACGTGCGCATCGGTGCGGGCCTGCTGGAAACCGCCGGCGCGGCACTGGCGCCGCTGCTGCCGCGCAACCGGGTGGTGGTGGTCAGCGACGCCACGGTCGCCAAGGCTCATCTTGGCACGCTTCAGACCGCGCTCGAAGCCGAGGGTATCACCTGCACCTCGCTGCTGTTGCCGCCGGGCGAGGCGACAAAATGCTGGCGCGAGCTTGAACATGTGGTGGAATGGCTGCTGGCGAAAAAGGTCGAACGGCGCGACGTGGTGGTCGCGCTTGGGGGGGGCGTCATCGGCGACCTTGTGGGCTTTGCCGCGGCGATCCTGCGGCGGGGCGTGCGGTTCGTCCAGATTCCGACCTCGCTGCTGGCGCAGGTCGACAGTTCGGTGGGCGGAAAGACCGGGATCAATTCGCCCTCGGGCAAGAATCTGGTGGGTGCGTTCCATCAGCCCTCGCTGGTGCTGGCCGATATTGCGGTGCTTGACACGCTGACCGACCGGGATTTCCTGGCTGGCTACGGCGAGGTGGTGAAATACGGGTTGCTGGGGGATGCGGCGTTTTTCGACTGGCTCGAAGCCAACGCCGCTTCGGTTCGCCGCCGGGATCGGGCCGCGCTGGCCCATGCGGTGGGCCGGTCGGTCGAGATGAAAGCCGGGATCGTGGCGCGCGACGAGACGGAACAGGGTGAACGGGCGCTGCTGAACCTTGGGCATACGTTCTGTCATGCGCTGGAATCGGCCACGGGGTATTCCGCGCGTCTGCTGCACGGCGAGGGCGTGGCCATCGGCTGCGCGCTGGCCTTCGATCTGTCGGCGCGGCTGGGGCTGTGCGCGCAGGAAGACCCCTCGCGCCTGCGGGCGCATCTTGGTGCGATGGGATTGAAGGCCGATCTTGCGGATATTCCCGGCGATCTTCCAGACGCCGAGGCGCTGTTTGCATTGATGGGGCAGGACAAAAAGGTGGTGGATGGGGCCATTCGGTTCGTCCTTGCGCGCGGCGTCGGTCAGGCTTTCGTAACCGCGGATGTGCCGCGTGAAACCGTCCTGACCGTTCTGGAGGACGGTCTGCGCAACCGCTAAGCCGGGGCGCCCGCACGGGGGGTGCAGCGTGGATTGTTGTGAATTCGTTGCAATATCGTCACGGAAACGCTGTTTCACGATGGCACGCTGGGCGCAAAGCGGCAGACGCCGCCCCCGAACCCACGGCATCATGAGACCGAGGAGCCTGGCGATGATGATGATCAACCCGTTGCGCTTTGTGCTGGCCTGCTGCTTTCTACCGGCGCCGAACGGAATGCTGACCCATTTCTTGCGCAGCCGCCGAGGCTGACGCCGGTTGGAGTGTGCGCAGGCCGGATATCGGGCGTTGTACAGCGCTGTTGCGCAAATCGGATTCTGGCAACAGCGCCGCTTTCCCGGACACACTTGCCCCGCGGCGTTCGTGACGGGGTGGCGAGCCCAGTGAAGCGGTTCATCGCGGCGGCGCGGATTTGAGCTTTCGCGATCTGGCGGTCGCAGTTGCGGGCCATGCACCGCCCGTTCGGGCGCGCGTGCGCTTCGGACTGTAGAACATCTCGATGTCGTCGAACATGCCCTGGGGAGCGTTTTCGCGGGTTCTGTATGTCCGCCGCCAGATCCTCTCGCGCTTGAGCAGGTTGACGAAGGCCTCGACGGCGGCATTGCAGCTCTTCTGTTCGTCAAGCCGCGATTTGCGGCGCCTTCGATGGGCCTGCCGTGGTATGGAAAAAGACGGTGGGCCGTTCATCGGCAAAGCCGACGCTGGTCTGCCGCCTGGAGCCCGGAACAGATCGCGCCGCGTCTGAAGATAGACTTCCCCGAGAACCCGACCATGCGTATCGGCCACGAGGCGATTTGTCAGGCGCTTCACATTCAGGGACGTGGAACCCTGAAGCGAGCGATCCCGGCATGCCTGCGCTTCGGCCGAGCGCTGAGGTTGCCACGCTGGTTGAACCTCCACGCGGTTGATCATGCTTCTACATCTGCCGCGCATGGGGGGCCATGGGAAGCGCCAGGCGATCAAGACTGGCCAGGCCCTTGCAGGTCATGGCGCGCAAGCCGTCCGCAATGCCATCCCCGAGGCCATCATGAGATGGCGGCCCATCCGCGCCGGTCCCTGACCTGGGATAAGGGGGCCGAGATGGCTCAATATGCACAGACAAGGATCGACACAGGTCCGGAAATCTACTTCTGTGATCCTCCGAGCCCGTGGCAATGCGGCGGCAACGAAAACACCGATGGCTTGTTGCGCCAGTACGTTCCGAAGGGCGCCGATCTCAGTCAACGCAGTGCGGATGAACCGAGCGCCGTGGCGCGCCTTAAACACACGACCTTGCAATATACTTGGCTGGCGGACGCCCGCAGAGGCTCTCGAACAGCTGCCCAAACAGAATATAATTGAAGGTGTTGCGACGCCCGGGTGAATCCTCTCAGACGTCGCGCAGTTCTGTGACGGCAGGCCCCTCGTGCCGATCGTGCCCGGATCTGGCATTCATCAACTGGCACAGTCGGGTGATCGGCAAAACGCGATAAACCCCGCCGCGAGACCGAGGAATGCGAAAATCCGCGCCTCTGAGGAGCGCGGTCTTTCAGCAGTTGCCGCAAAGCGGCCGGCTTGGCCGTTCGGATCAGTCCGCGTAGGCGACCGATGGCAGCCATGTGGTCAGCGCCGGGAACCGGAACACGATGAACAGGCCCAGGAGTTGCAAGAGCACGAATGGAATGATGCCCTTGTAGATATGCGACAGCGAAACCCCCGGCGGGCACACCCCCTTGAGGTAGAACAGCGCAAACCCCACTGGCGGCGTCAGGAACGAGGTCTGCAACGTCACCGCCACAAGGATCGCGAACCACACCACCTGCGGGTCGCGCACCTGATCGAACCCCGGCACCGCCAGCTCCAGCCCCTGGATGATCGGCAGCATCAGCGGCATGATGATGATGGTGATTTCGATCCAGTCCAGCAGGAAGCCAAGGCAGAACACGATGAACAGGATGAACCCGACGGTCATGTAGGGGCTGTCAAACGCCGACAGCACCAGTTCCTGCACGATCTCGTCGCCGCCGTAGCGGCGCAACACATAGGCAAAGAAATTCGCCGCCAGAAAGATGCCGACGATGTAGCCCGAGGTGTTGAGCGTGGATCGTGCGACCTCGCGGAACACCTTCCGGTTCAGTTTCCGCGCGAACAGCGCCAGTAACGTCGCGCCCATCGCGCCGAGACCCGACGCCTCGGTCGGGGTGGCAAGGCCGACAAAGATCGACCCCAGCACCAGCAGGATCAGCAGCATTGGGGGCACCACGGCCACGGCCACCTCTTTCAGCTCGGCGACTCCGGCGCGTTGTGCCTTGGCGGGGGCGGGCATGGAATCGGGTGATATCAGCCCGTAGATCACGATGAACAGGATATAGAGCGCCCCAAGGATCAGTCCCGGAAACAGCGCCCCCATGAACAGATCGCCAAGCGAAATCGCCAGTTGGTCGGACATGATGACCAGCATGATCGACGGTGGGATCAGAATGCCCAGCGTGCCAGCGCTGGCGATGGTGCCCGTCGCGATGGGCCTGGAATAGTTCTGCGCCATCATCGCGGGCAGGGCCATCACGCCCAGCAAGGTCACCGACGCGCCGATCACCCCGGTGGATGCGGCAAGGATGATGCCGATCAGCAGCACGGTCAGCGAGAGGCCGCCGCGCAGCCCCCCGAACAGCTTTTGCATCGCGTGCATCATGCGCTGCGCGACGCCCGACTGGTCCAGCATCAGGCCCATGTAGATGAACATCGGCAGCGCCACGAGCACCGGGTTCTTGATGGTGTTGCCAAAGATCCGCCCCGACAGCGCCCGCAACTTGCGATAGTCGATCCCGGTGCTGTCAAAGTCGATCACGCCGCGGAACAGGCTGCGGTACGGGTCCAGCGCGATTTCGGCGATCAGCACGAACACCAGTGACACGCCGACCAGTGCAAAGGCGACCGGGATGCCTCGGAAAAGCATGAAGATGAAGGTGAGGAACATCGCGGCCACAGCGATTTCGTTGAGGGTAAGCCAGTCCATCGCTCAGGCCTCTCTTGGCGCGACAGCGCGCAGGACGGCGATAAGGAGGACGGTCAGGATCAGCGCGCCCAGCACGGTGTAGCGCATGTCATGCGCGCCGAATTCCAGCTCGCCAAAGACCGGCAGGCGACCGACGTCTCGCGACGACGTGTTTTCGCCACGGGTAAGATAGAAAAAGCCGAACAGGGCGTAATACAGCGCCAGGTTCACCGCGTAGGCCACCGACGGAAACGCCCAGAACAGCTGTTTCCACAGCACCGGGCGCGTCAGGTCGCCCAGCAGGCGCACATAAGTCGACCAGACCGCGATGGCGATGAACACGAACGCCAGGTTCATGAAGCTTTTCAGGATCCACAGGTTGTGCAGCCCGTTGGGACTGTCCGAGCCTTCGCCGGCCCGGATCGACGTCAGCGCGTAATCCAGCGTCACGTCCCAGCAGAGGATGATGAACGGCAAAAACAGCCAGACCAGGCCGAAAATGTCGATCCGGACGCGTTTCGCCCGGTCGAAATTGTCATACAGAATGTCGACGCGCACATGGCTGTCGGTCACCACCGCATAGCCGATGCCGACCAGGACGGCGGCGCCGTAAAGCCACCATTGCAGGTCGTCCAGCCAGGCCTGATTGTGCCCGGCCTGACGCAGCACCACCTGCGCACAGATCGCCACCATCAGAACCGGAAACAGCCAGGCCGCGACATTGCCAAGCTGCACCGTAAGGCGGTCCCCGCGATTGTGCTCGGCGCGGCCGTTTTCTCCGGGGTCGCTGATCGCGGCCGCCGCCTTTGTCTGCTCGCTCATCGTGCCTGCCTCCCTTGCGCAAACGTCAGAAAGGCCAGGGCAGCGATGCCGCCCCGGTAGGGTCTGTTGCGGTCGGAGGACCTATTGATCGGCGACCGAGATATAGGGGCGCGGCAGGTAGATGTTATGCCCCCACAGCTTGTAACCTTCGCGAAATTCCTGAAGATCATCCCACACTTCGGAGAAAAACGCGTCTTCGGCCGCCAGTTCGCCCGCGACCTCAAGCCAGGCACGCTCAAAGGCCTGAAGCTGCTCTTCGGACCAGTTCTTGATCTGCACGCCGTGCGCGTCGACGTTTTCCTTCATCGCGGGGAAGTTCTTGGCCTCGCCCTCGGCAAAGTTGTCCGCAAGATTGGCCATGCAGGCGATTTCGATCTGGTTCTGCGCGATCTCGTCCAGGTCTTCCCACTTGTCCTTGTTGATCAGCAGCTCGAACATGGTGGAGGGCTGGTGCCAGCCGGGAAAATAGTTGTATTTAGCGATGTTGTAAAATCCGAGGTTGGCATCGACCAGCGGCATGGAAAATTCGGTCGCATCAATCGCACCGCGTTCCAGCGCCGGGAAAATGTCGCCCCCCGCCAGCAGCGACGTCGACACGCCGAGCTTGGCCATCACCTCGGCGCCCAGACCGAAGAAGCGCATGTTCAGCCCCTTGAGGTCGTCCATCGAGTTGATTTCCTTTTTGAACCAACCGCTGGTTTCGGGCGCGTACATGCCGCACAGCAGCACCTTCACGTTGTAGCCGTTGTCGTCATACATCTGCTGGAAGTATTTCAGCCCGTCATCGTAAAGCATCCAGGCCAGCATCTCGCCCGGTTCGGGGCCAAAGGGCACCGCGGCGAACAGTCCGGCGGCGGCCATCTTGCCCTGCCAGTAGCCGCTGGTCGAATAGGCGGCGTCCACCGACCCGTTCGACGTGGCATCCAGCATTTCCAGCGCCGGCACAAGTTCGCCGGGGTTGAAATGTTCGAACTCCACCTCGGTCGAGATCGCGTTGATCTTTTCGACAAAGGCCACCGATGCGGTGCCGAGGATCGGCAGGTTCTCGGCATAGCCCGATGTCATTTCGAACATCTCCTGGGCGTTGGCGCCGGTCACGACAAAAGAGGCCGCGACTGCGGCTGCGAATACGTTGTTCATGGGTGTCCTCCCTGGGCTCCCTTAGGTCGCGCGCCCCCTCCCAAGGGCGCCCATGGCGGTCTCCACTCCGCCGGTGCACCAGGTTAGCGAGAGATCACGGCGCTGTGAATACGCAATACTGCGCAAGAGGCCGCGGTATTCGCATCCAGGGCGCGCCCGACGCGCCGTCATCATACCGCATCGCGGCGCGCCGGTGATGGTACGGGACCAGCGGCGGGGCGGGGTCACATGGCAACGCAGAACGCGGAAATCATCGTCGCCCCGAAACGTCGGCTGACCTGGCAGTACCGCCGTGAGGTCGGGGTGTCGGTGCCGGCGGCGTGGAACCGGATGATCGCCTCGCCGCCGACCTTACGGAGGCCATTTCGGCGCGGTTCGGCGTCCGGCAGATCGCGGGGGCGCGCCTGCGGTCTTTGCCGCGTAGATTCATCTGACAGAGCAGGCTTTTTCCGCGCGCTGCGCCATCACCGCCGCGTGCACCTCGACTGTATAGGATTCAAGGTCGCGCAGGGCGGTATCGCAAGTGCTGACATCCATCGCCTCGGCGGCATCGACGATCCGGCCATGCAACGCGACGATGCGCGCGCGGCTTCGGGCGGTGAAGGTGATCATGTTCATCAGCGGCTGCATCGCCTCGACCGCGCCCGCCAGTTGCCACGACAGCACCGGGTTGCCCGCGGCATCGACAAGCGCCCGGTGAAAGGCCACGTCGGATGCGCAAAAGGCTTCGTCCGTCAGACCGGGGTCGGACTGGCGGGCGACCTCGGTGCGCATGCATCTCAGCTGGGCTTCGTTGCGCCGGGCGCAAGCCAGGGGCGCGCAGGCGCGTTCCATGGCAAAGCGCGCCTCGCAGGCGACATCGAAGCTGATGGCGTTCATCGACAGCAGCAGCACGCCGGTGGTGATCTGCTGATCGTGGGCGGCGTCGTAGCTGAGGTGATTGACAAAAGCCCCGCCGCTGGCGCCGCGCCGGGTGCGGATCAACGACTGCGCCGCCAGCCGCTTGAGCGCCTCGCGCACGGTGGGGCGCGACACGCCGTACTGTTCGGCCAGTTCGGTTTCCGATGGCAGACGGTCGCCCACCATCAGCCGCCCGTCGACAATGGCGCTGCGCAACGCCGAAGCGATGGTGGACGAGCGATCGGGTACAGGGGGGGTTGCGGGCGGCATGAGGGGCTGTTTAATTGTCAGACAATTGGTTGTCCAGCGCCGAGTCCCCGCCCCGCAAGCAAGGAGGCACCGATGCCAGCCCCCGAGGATGTTCTGATGCTGGCGCGTTACAACGCCTGGCAGAACCGCGAGATGAAAGCCGTGCTTGAGGCGCTGCCGACCGCTGTTCCGCACAAGCCCTGCGGTCTGCACTTTGGCACGATCCTTGCGACGGTGAACCACCTGCTGTGGGCCGATCGGATCTGGATGAGCCGCCTTGCCGACTGGCCGAGGCCCGAGGGCGGCATCGCAAGCAGCGTCGATCTGACGCCGACCCTGTCGGTCTGGGCCCCCGAGCGGTTCCGCGCGGATGCAAGACTGATCGTGTGGGCCGAAGGGCTGCGCGCAGCCAGCCTGCATGGCGATCTGCGCTGGTATTCGGCGGTGACGGGGCGCGAACAGGTCAAGCCGGTGGCGCAATGCGTGCTGCACCTGTTTACCCATCAGGCGCATCATCGCGGGCAGATCCACGCCGCGATCACCGCGCAGGGGGCACAGGGCTGGACATCGGATCTGGTTTTCACGCCGGATGGCGGGCCGTGACTGTGAGCGGCGTGTGCCCCGGCGCCGGCGTGGGTTGTGCGCGCCGAGGGGGCGCTGCCCCCGCCGCGTTGCGGCCCCCCGGAGTTTATCCGGCAAGATGAACGGGCAAGATACAGAAGGAGCACCAACGGATGACCAAGTTTAACGCGCTGATCGTCGACAAGACGGACAGCGGAGAAATCTCGGCGGCGGTGCGCCAGATCGGGCTGGACGATCTGCCCGAAGGCGATGTGACGGTCGCGGTGGAGTATTCGACGCTGAACTACAAGGACGGCCTGTGTCTGGGGCCGGGGGGCGGGCTGGTGCGTCGCTACCCGCATGTGCCGGGCATTGATTTCGCCGGGACGGTCGAGGCCTCGGACGATCCGCGTTACCGCCCCGGTGACAAAGTGGTGCTGACCGGCTGGCGTGTCGGAGAGGCGCATTGGGGCGGGTATGCGCAAAAGGCGCGGGTCAGCGCCGACTGGCTGGTGCCGCTGCCCGACGGGTTGAGTCCGCGCCAGGCGATGGCGGTGGGCACCGCCGGTTTCACGGCGATGCTTGCGCTGATGGCGCTTGAGGATCACGGCGTCGTGCCAGCGCGCGGGCCCGTCCTGGTGACGGGCGCTGCGGGGGGCGTGGGGTCGGTGGCGACTGCGCTTCTTGCCGCGCGCGGGTACGAGGTCGCGGCGGTGACCGGGCGCCCTCGGCAAGAGGCGTATTTGCGAGATCTGGGCGCATCGCGCATCGTGCCCCGCGCGGAACTGGCGGAAACCGTCAAGCGCCCGCTTGAAAGCGAAAGCTGGGCGGGCTGCGTCGATGCGGTCGGCGGCGCGATGCTGGCCCGCGTGCTGGGGCAGATGAAATACGGCGGCGCGGTTGCCGCCGTGGGGCTGGCGGGGGGCGCGCAACTGCCCGCGACAGTGATCCCGTTCCTGTTGCGCGGGGTCAGCTTGCTGGGCATCGACAGCGTCATGCAGCCCTTTGACAACCGCCAGCGCGCCTGGCAGCGGATCGCGCGGGATCTGCCTCTGGACAAGCTGGAGGCGATGATCCACCCGGCTGCGTTGGCGGATCTGCCCGCGCTTGGGGCCGACATCCTCAGCGGGCAGGTCAAGGGGCGGGTCGTGGTTGACGTCAACGGCTGACGATCTTGGGTGGATTGAGCGGTTTTTTTGGGGGGGGTGCGGGGCAGGGGCTCCGCGCCCCTTTTGTTATCCTGATCGTGCTCTGTTGGACGTTTCGGCGCCGCATCTTTTGCTTTCAGCCCGGAAGAGGCTAGCGTAGAGGAGCCCCTGGTGGCCTGCCGGGCACCGCTGAACGCCGGGCAGGATCGTGAGGCGCGTGCCCGTTGCGCCGCCTTGCGCGCCTGTTCGGGGCCGCCGGGCCAGCCCCGGCACAATCGAATTGGGGGCCGGTGTGCCTGGGCGCATCGCGCGGGCCGGCGAAGCTTGGGGCCAGGCCTGGCCCGGCGGACCCGGGCGGGCCGCGTGCCGGGCCGGACCTCTGGACTGGAACGACAAAATGGATAGGGACAATCGTGAATGAGTGAGTCAAGCGACGATCAGGGCATTCCGGCGCCAGAAGGGGCGTCGGGGCTTATTGAGACCGATTACGAAATCGGTCAGGACAATATTGAAAGGAAGATCGGGCCCTTCGGGCTGGATATCCACAACCCGGTTTTTGCGATCTCGGGCATCGCCATCGTTCTCTTCGTGTTTTACACGCTGGCGTTGCCCGAACAGGCCGGATCGGTGTTCACCTGGCTTTTTGACAGTGTGACCAAGGGGTTCGACTGGTTCTTCATCGGCGCCGCCAACATCTTTGTCATCTTCTGCCTGCTGCTGATCGTGACTCCGGCGGGGTCCGTCCGGCTGGGCGGCAAGGACGCGCGCCCCGATTACGGCTATATCGGCTGGTTCGCGATGCTGTTCGCGGCCGGTATGGGCATCGGGTTGATGTTCTACGGCGTGTCCGAACCGATGAGCCATTTTTCGTCGTCGATCGGCGGCGTTTCGGTCGGTGACGACGGGCTGCGCACCGATTGGGCACCGCTTGGCGGGGCCGAGGGAGATGCGCAGGCTGCGGCCCGTCTGGCGTTTGCCGCCACGATCTTTCACTGGGGCCTGCATCCTTGGGCGATCTATGCGGTGGTGGCGCTGGCGCTGGCGCTGTTTTCCTACAACAAGGGCCTGCCGCTGACGCTGCGTTCGGCGTTCTATCCGCTGCTGGGGGAACGTGTCTGGGGCTGGCCGGGGCATTGCATCGACGTTCTGGCGGTTTTTGCCACGCTGTTCGGTCTTGCGACATCGCTTGGGCTTGGGGCGACGCAGGCCAATGCCGGTCTGAACGATCTGTTCGGCGTTCCGGTCAACTCGACGGTCGAGGTCATCCTGATCTCGTGCATCACCGCCATCGCGCTGGTGTCGGTGGTTCGCGGGCTTGAGGGAGGCGTCAAACTGCTGTCGGAAATCAACATGGGCCTTGCGCTGTTGTTGCTGCTCTTTGTGATCTTCACCGGGCCGACGTTGCTGCTGCTGACCGGCTTTGTCGACAACCTCGGGGCGTATCTGCAATATCTGCCGGCGCTGTCGAACCCGGTGGGGCGCGAGGACGTCAACTTCGTGCAGGGCTGGACCGCGTTCTACTGGGCGTGGTGGATCAGCTGGTCGCCGTTCGTGGGCATGTTCATCGCCCGCGTCAGCCGGGGCCGCACCGTGCGCGAATTTCTGGTTTGCGTGCTGCTGATCCCCAGCATGGTCTGCGTGCTATGGATGTCGGTGTTTGGCGGCGCCGCGATCCTGCAGGTGCTCAACGATGGCTACACCGTCGCGCAAGAGGCGGATCTGGCGGTGAAGCTGTTCAAGATGCTGGACGTGATGCCGCTGGCCTCGATCACCTCGCTGATCGGGATCGTGCTGGTGATCGTGTTCTTCGTGACCTCATCGGATTCGGGGTCGCTGGTGATCGACACCATCACGGCGGGCGGCAAGGTTGACGCGCCGATGCCCCAGCGGGTGTTCTGGGCGGTCTTCGAGGGCGCTGTGGCCATCGTGCTGCTGCTGTCGGCGGGGGGCCTGTCGTCGCTGCAATCCATGGTGATTTCGACCGGGTTGCCGTTCACGCTGGTGCTGCTGGTGATGTGCTTTGCGATCTGGCGCGGCCTGATGGCGGAACGTCGCCTGTAAGCCTGCGCTTTCGGGCGGGCACACCGCGCACGGGCCTTGCGGCCCGTGCGCTTTTTTGGCGGCGCAGGTTTGCGCGGGGTCGCGCTTGACGGCTCGACCGATCCCCGGTCTTTTGCGTCGCGACAAACGACCGGAGGCGTCATGCTGGATCTTAGCTATGTGCGCGGGCAGTTTCCCGCCTTTGCCGAACCTTCGCTGCAAGGTCAGGCGTTTTTCGAGAATGCCGGGGGGTCGTATACCTGCCAGCCGGTGATCGACCGGCTGTTCCGGTTTTATCACCAGCGCAAGGTGCAGCCCTACGCGCCCTATCCCGCGGCGCAGGCGGGCGGGGCCGAGATGGACGAGGCGCGCACGCGGCTGGCGGGGCTGCTGAACATCGCCCCCGACGAGCTGAGCTTTGGCCCGTCGACCAGCCAGAACATCTATGTGCTGTCGCAGGCCGTACGCGAGGCGATGCGTCCGGGCGAGGCGATCATCGTCACCAATCAGGACCACGAGGCAAACTCCGGCGCGTGGCGTCGCCTTGCCGATCACGGCATCGAGGTGCGCGAATGGAAGGTCGATCCCGAAACCGGCCATCTGGACCCGGCCGAGCTGGAACCGCTGCTGGATGAATCCGTCCGGCTGGTCTGCTTTCCGCATTGTTCCAATGTGGTGGGCGAGATCAACCCCGTGGCCGAGATCACCGCGCTGGCCCATGCCGCCGGGGCCTGGGTCTGCGTGGATGGCGTCAGCTATGCGCCGCACGGGTTTCCCGATGTCGACGCGCTGGGCTGCGACATCTATCTGTTTTCGGCCTACAAGACCTATGGGCCGCATCAGGGCATCATGGCGATCCGCCGCGAACTGGCCAACCTGCTGCCCAATCAGGCGCACAGCTTCAACGGGGATACGCTTTACAAGAAATTCACCCCCGCCGGGCCGGATCACGCGCAGGTCGCCGCCTGTGCCGGCATGGTCGACTACATCGAGGCGCTGGCGACCCATCAGGGTGTCTCTCCCCGCGAGGTCGCCGGGTTGATGCACGCGCATGAGGTTGCGCTGATGCAACCGCTGCTGGACTATCTGGGCACGAAGAACTCGGTGCGCCTGCTGGGGCCAACTGACGCCGCGCGGCGCGCGCCCACCGTTGCCGTGGCGCTGCAACGACCGGCCGAAGGCGTTGCGCGCGACCTGGCGCAGCATGGCATCATGGCGGGGGGGGGCGATTTCTATGCGGTGCGCCCGCTACAGGCGATGGGCATCGATACGGTCAAGGGCGTGTTGCGCCTGTCTTTCGTGCATTACACGTCGCCGGACGAGGTTGACCAGCTGCTTGCCGCGCTTGACGCGGTTTTGTGACGGCCCGCCGCCGCTGTCGCGGGGTTGTCGGGGCCTGCGGCGCTTGACCGGGGCGGAGGCGGGCTATCTGGCACCGCAACCAGGGAGCGTTCGATGCCTCAGACCAAGCCCATCCTCGTCTGGATCCGCCGCGATCTGAGGCTGACCGACCACGCCGCGCTTAGCAAGGCCGCGGGGATGGGGCGGCCCGTGATTCCGGTGTTCATCCGGGATCATACGGTCGATGCGCTGGGGGCAGCGCCGAAATGGCGGCTGGGGTTGGGGCTTGCTGTCTACGCGGATAGGCTGGCCGCGATGGGCAGCGCGCTGGTGCTGCGCGCGGGGCCGGCGCGCGAGGTGCTGGAGCGGCTGCTCGATGAAACCGGCGCCGATACCGTTTATTGGCAACGCGCCTACGATCCGGACTCGGTCGAACGCGACACCGCCGTCAAGGATGCGCTCAGGGCGCGCGGCGTCGAGGCGCAGAGCTTTGCGGGGCATCTGCTGTTCGAACCCTGGACGGTGGAAACCAGGCAGGGGGGGTATTACAAGGTTTATTCCCCCTATTGGCGCGCGGTCCAGCATCGCGGCGTGGCCCGGTCGCTGTCCGCGCCCGCGGAGCTGAGCGCCCCGCACACCTGGCCCACGTCCGAACGGCTTGACGACTGGCAGCTTGGCGCGCAAATGCGGCGCGGGGCCGCCGTGGCCGCGCCCTATCAACAGGTCGGCGAACAAGCCGCGCAGGACCGTCTTGCAAGTTTCGCCCGCGATGCCATCGCCGACTACAGGGACGGGCGGAACATGGTGGCCACCGACGGCTGTTCGATGCTGTCGGAAAACCTCAGCCTGGGGGAAATCAGCCCGGCGCAATGCTGGCACGCGGGCCGGCGCGCCATGCAGGCGGGCAAGGACGGTGCCGAACCTTGGGTCAAGGAACTGGTCTGGCGCGACTTTGCCTGGCACCTGCTGTGGCACACACCCCATATCGCCGACCGCAGCTGGCGCGCGGGCTGGCAGACCTTTCCGTGGAACGAAGACGAACGCACGGCCGAAGTCATTGCCTGGAAACGCGGCCGCACCGGCATTCCGTTTGTCGATGCGGCCCTGCGCGAGATGTATGTCACCGGGCGCATGCACAACCGCGCCCGCATGATCGTGGCAAGCTACCTGACCAAGCACCTGATGTGCCACTGGAAAATTGGCATGGACTGGTTCGAGCAATGCCTGACCGACTGGGACCCGGCCAGCAACGCGCTTGGCTGGCAATGGAGCGCCGGCAGCGGGCCGGATGCCAGCCCCTATTTCCGTGTCTTCAACCCGATCACCCAGCGCGAGAAATTCGACCCCGACGGCGCCTATGTCACCCGCTGGATCGCCGAAGGGCAAACCGACCCTCCGGGCACCGCGCTTGGCTATTTTCAGGCGATCCCGAAACGCTGGGCGATGACGCCGCAAGACGCCTATCCCGATCCCGTGGTCACCGCCGAGGCGGGGCGCAAGGCGGCCCTTGACGCCTACCAGAACCGCGATTTCTGACGCGGGCTCTGTTTCTTGCAGGACACAAGGCCAGGGCAGACCTTCCGCCATGGGGCGCAATGGCTTGCGGCAAGGCTTTGACGCGGTCTACGATTCGCGAACCGGATTTTCGAAGGGCCTTTCGATATGTTCACCGCCGCACGGCTGATTGCTGCCCTGTGTCTTGCGATACTGGCATGGTTGGGGGCGGACTATGTGATGCGCCTGATGCCGGAACGCGACCATTTCGGGATGTTTGCCTACACCAGCGTGGTGATCGGGTTCCTATGCGGCTGGATCATCGTCGGTCCGCGCGCGGGGCGGGGCAGCGCGGCGGCGATCTCGCACGGGGTCACCGGGGTTGTGGTGGCCATCCTGTGGGCCCTGTTTCTGCACGCGACGAATGAAATGGTCGATCTTGCGATGCGGCACCGCTACGACGGTGCGCTTGAAGCCTTTGCCGCGATCTTCGAGATCGCGGTCGAATACGGGACCCTGCTGCTGGATACCGGATTCATGATGCTGATGGTGATCGGGGCGCTGGTGACCGGCCTTCTGCCCGAGCTTGCATCGCGGCACTGGCGCTGAATTCGGCCCCGATGCAGGCGCCGATGCCGTTCCAGAAATCAGGCCAGAAACCAGACCAGAAACCAGACCAGAAATCAGGCACCCGCGAGGCGCCGAAGGAGTATCCTTGCCAGAGGTTTTTGTATTCGGCACGCTTTGTCACCCTCCGTTGCTGGACATCGTACTGGGGCGCAGCGCGCGGGTCGTGCCAGCGTTTCTTGCCGATCATGCCGCCTGCCTCGACGGGCAGGGCCGCCCGCCGCAGACAGCCCTTTGCGCATCGCCCGGCGCCAGGGCCGACGGGCTGATTGTCACCGATGCGACGCCGCAGGATTTTGCCCGCCTCGAATACTATCTGGGCGGCTATTCAGACGGCATCAGGCAGATGCAGGTCCGGGGGCTGGATGGAACGCCGCACAAGGTCCTTGTCGCTTTGAAAAGCGTCGCGCCGCGGGCCGACGCGCCGGCTTTTGTCCTGGCGCCCTGGGTGGCGCGGTGGGGGCCGCTTGCCTGTGGCACCGCGCATGAGATCATGGCGCGCTTCGGAGTGGCGGATATGGCCGAAACCGCGGCGCTGCGTCCGTTCCTGGCGGCGCGGGCCTGGGCGCAGGAACTGGCGCGGCGGGGGGCTCCGCACACGTTGCGGTCGGATCGCGGGCGCGACACGGTCGAACTGGTGCGCGACCGGCCCGGCTTCGAAGGCTTCTTTCGGTTGCGTGCCTTTGATCTGCGCCACCGGCGCTTTGACGGAACCATGTCGGATACGTTCGGCCGCGAAAGCTTCGTCACCTACGATGCGGCGCTCGTGCTGCCCTATGATCCCGAAACCGACCGGGTTTTGCTGGTCGAACAGTTGCGTTACGGCACCTATATGCGGGGCGATCCGTTCCCGTCGGTGCTGGAGCCGCCCGCCGGGCTGGTGGATGCGGGCGAAACCCCCGAGGCCTGCGCGCTGCGCGAAGCCCGGGAAGAGGCGGGCCTGACCCTGCGCGCGCTGCATCCCATGCTGCGCGCCTATGCCTCGCCCGGCTATACCACCGAATTTTACCACTGCTTTCTGGGGCTGTGCAGCCTTAGCGAGGCCGACAACGGCCTTGCCGGGCTGGAAGAGGAAAACGAGGACATTCGCAATCACGTCATCAGCTTCGATCACGCCATGACGCTGGTCGATAGCGGCGAAATCAATGTGGCGCCGCTGGCGGCGATGCTGTTGTGGCTGGCACGCCATCGCGACCGACTCCGCGCGGAATCGTGACCGGCGCACGCGCCCCCGTGAGGGGCCCGCAAGCTGCGCTTGAGTTTGCCCGCGCGCACGCCTAAACCTGTCACCCGGACCGTAGGAAAGGGGAGACACCCATGCGGGTTGCACAGGATCTGGCGCAGGCCATCGGGAACACGCCGCTTATCAAGCTTCGCCATGCCAGCGAGCTGACCGGCTGCACCATCCTCGGCAAGGCCGAGTTCGCCAATCCCGGCCAGTCGGTCAAGGACCGCGCCGCGCTTTTCATTATCCGCGACGCGGTGAAAAAGGGACTGCTGGAACCGGGCGGCACGATCGTTGAGGGCACCGCCGGGAACACCGGGATCGGCCTTGCGCTGGTCGGCGCGTCGATGGGGTTCAAGACGGTCATCGTGATTCCCGAAACGCAGAGCCAGGAAAAAAAGGACATGCTGCGTCTTGCGGGGGCCGAACTGGTGCAGGTGCCCGCCGCCCCCTACGCCAACCCCAACAACTATGTGCGCTATTCCGGCCGGCTGGCCGAACAGCTGGCCAGGACCGCGCCGCACGGGGCGATCTGGGCCAACCAGTTCGACAATATCGCCAACCGTCAGGCGCATGTCGAAACCACCGGCCCCGAGATCTGGGACCAGACCGATGGCCAGGTCGACGGGTTCATCTGCGCCGTCGGCTCGGGCGGCACGCTTGCGGGCGTCAGCATGGCGCTAGGCCCCAAGGGCGTCAAGATCGGGCTGGCCGATCCAGAAGGCGCGGGGCTTTACAAGATTTATACCGGACAGGAAAACCCCGGCGATTCCATCACAGAAGGTATCGGACAGGGGCGCATCACCGCCAACCTCGAAGGCTTCACCCCCGATTTCAACTATCGCATCCCCGACGCCGAGGCGCTGCCCGTCGTCTACGACCTGCTGGCGGACGAAGGCCTGTGCATGGGGGGCTCGACCGGCGTGAATGTCGCGGGCGCGATACGCATGGCGCGAGAGATGGGACCGGGGCACACCATCGTCACCGTCCTGTGTGACTTCGGCAACCGCTATCAGTCAAAGCTGTTCAACCCCGACTTTCTCAAGGGCAAGGGGCTGCCGGTGCCGCTCTGGCTGGATAGGGCGCCCGCTTCGATTCCGGGCGTCTTCGAAGACTGATCCCCGCGATGTCTCGCTGGTTTGCGACCCTTGCCCTGGCGCTGTGTCTGGCTTTTGGCGCGGTGGCGCTGCGCGCCCAGACCGGCAGCCTGGATTACGACAGTTGGACCGGGCTTGCGTCGCGGGCCGAACAGGTTCTGGACCGGGCGCAGGCGTCTTCCGAGGCGCTGGAGACGCTGCGCGCCGACATCGCGGGCTGGCGCGACACGTTTCTTCAGGCCGAAAGCACCAACGCGGCGCGCATCCAGACGCTGCAATCGCAGATTTCAGCGCTTGGCCCCCCCCCGGCCGAGGGCGAGTCCGAAGCGCAGGACATCGCCACGCGGCGATCCGAACTGACCGCCGAACTTGAACGGATCGAGGCGCCGGTGCGCCGCGCCCAGGAATCCTATACCCAGGCTGACGGTCTGATCCGCGAGATCGACCAGATCGTGCGCGAGCGCCAGACCGAAGCCCTGCTCGAACTGGGGCCGTCTCCGATCAACCCGTCGCTCTGGCCGGGGGCGTTTCGCGAATTGAGCGCGGCGTTGGGGTCGATCATGGCTGAAACGCGGTTCAACATCGCATCCGAGGTCAAGCAGCGCCGGGCACGGTCCAATCTGCCGATCATCGCGATGCTGCTGACGCTGGCGGCGCTGCTGGTGGTCCGTGGGCCGGTCTGGGTGCGCCGGCTTGTCGACCTGCTGCGCAGACGCACGCGGCGCGGCACCGGGATCTGGGGCTTTCTTGCGTCGCTCGCGGGGATCGTGCTGCCCGGCCTGGGGTTGATGGCGCTGACCGCCGCGCTACAGGCGACCGGGTTTGCGGGGCTTTCCGGGCAGCGCATTCTTCGGCTTGTGCCAATCTGGGGGCTGACCCTGCTTGTGGCGCGCTGGCTTGCGGATCAAAGCTTCAATCGTTCCGAAGACATCGCAACCCTGCCCCTGCGCCAGGCGCAGCGGCGCGAGGCGCGCTATTACGCCACGCTGTTGTCGATCCTGCTGGTGCTGCGCTCGGCCAACGAAACGCTGGATGACATCTTTTCGCTCGCTCCAACGACGCAGGTGGTCCTCGATTTCCCGATCCTACTGCTGTGCGCGCTGATGCTGTCACGGCTGGGGCATATCTTGACAACGCTGACGCCGGCGCGCGTCACCGAAGGCACCTTGCTTGAGGGATCGCATTTCCGACTGTCGCTGGCGCGTATCCTGGGGCGCGGCGCCATCGCCATGGCGGTGATCGGTCCGGTGATGTCGAGCATCGGCTATTACGGCGTGGGCGAGGCGATGGTCTATCCCGCCGTGCGCACGCTGGCGATCCTGGCCATGGTGCTGGTGCTTCAGCGGTTCATCAACGACCTGTACGAATTCTCGACCGGCAAAAGCGCGCAGGGTGCCGACAGCCTGCTTCCGGTGCTGGCGGGGCTGGTGCTGCTGATCGCGGCGCTGCCGTTTCTGGCACTGGTCTGGGGCGCACGGGTCGCGGACATGACCGAACTGTGGGCGCGGTTCAAGGAAGGCTTCGTGTTTGGCGAGACGCGCATCTCGCCGGCGGATTTCCTGACCTTCGTGGTGGTCTTTGCCATCGGCTATGCCCTCACACGGCTGGTGCAGGGGGGGCTGCGCAGTTCGATCCTGCCCAAGACACGGATCGAACCGGGCGGGCAGACCGCCATCGTCTCGGGGCTGGGGTATGTCGGGATCTTCCTTGCGGGGCTGGTTGCGATCACGTCGGCGGGGCTCGACCTGTCGTCGCTGGCCATCGTGGCAGGGGCGTTGTCGGTCGGCATCGGCTTTGGTCTGCAAAACATCGTGTCGAACTTCGTCTCCGGCATCATCCTGTTGATCGAACGACCGATTTCCGAAGGCGACTGGATCGAGACCGGCGGCACGCAGGGCATCGTCAAGTCGATCTCGGTGCGCTCGACCCGGATCGAGACCTTTGACCGCACGGACCTGATCGTACCCAATTCCGATTTCGTATCGGGCCGCGTGACCAACTACACACGGGGCAACGTGATCGGTCGCGTGGTGGTGAATGTCGGGGTCGCCTATGGCACCGACACCCGCAAGGTCGAAGATGTGCTGCGCAGTATCGTACGTCGCCACGACATGGTGTTGCTGAACCCCGAACCGATGATCACGTTCGAAGAGTTCGGCGCGGATTCGCTGAATTTCGTGATTCGGGCGGTGATCCGGGATGTCGGGCAGAAAATCGTGGTAACGTCGGATTTTCACCATGAAATCGCGCGACGTTTCGCCGAGGAAAACATTGAAATCCCGTTTGCGCAAAGGGATGTCTGGTTGCGCAACCCCGAAGCCCTGTACCCGGACAGGGCACCCGCGCCAAAGGATGCATCAGTGCAAACGCCCGCGCCAGACCAGGTGACGTGCGACGGGGATATGCCGGCGGGCCGCGATGGCGACGATGCGGGCGCAACCGACGGGGCTGTAGCCGATGGAGATGGCGGACGATGACAGAACTTCAGTACAACGACGATCCCTACCTGCGCGATGCGCCCGCCGAGGTCGTGGCGCACACGCCCGAAGGCGGGATCGTTCTGGACCGGACGATTTTCTACGCCAAGGGCGGCGGTCAGCCGGGTGACAGCGGGCGGCTTGTCTGGCCGGGCGGGGCGGTGGTCATCGCCACGGCGGTCAAGACCGAGGATGGCGCGATTGCGCTGGTGCCTGCCGAACCCGTGGCGCTGCCGCCGGTCGGGCTGCGGGTCGAACAGCAGCTCGACTGGGACAGGCGGCACCGGCACATGCGCGTGCACACGGCGCTGCACCTGCTGTCGGTGGTGATTCCGCTGCCGGTAACCGGGGGGTCGATATCGGCTGGCACGGGGCGGCTTGATTTCGCGATGCCCGAGCCTCCGGGCGACAAGGCCGCGCTGGAACGGGCGCTGAACGACATGGTGGACCGGGATCTGGTGGTCAGCAGCGACTGGGTCGACGAGGCGGTGCTGGACGCCAATCCGGGGCTGGTAAAGACGATGACCGTGCAGCCGCCGCGCGGGCAGGGCCGGGTGCGCCTTGTGCGGATCGGGGCGGGGCGCGATCAGGTCGACCTCCAACCCTGCGGGGGCACACATGTGGCGCGCACCGGCGAGATCGGGCGGATTCGCATCGGCAAGATCGAGAACAAGGGCAAGCAGAACCGGCGGGTGAACATTGCGCTGGACTGAGCGCGTTTCGCGCAGGTTCCGGGCCTAGGGGCGCGCGGCCCTTCGCCTTCCGCTGTTTCTGGAATGGGTCCGACCGGAAGAAACCAGCGGTGCCGCGATGTAGGCGGCAAGGCTGACGACAACGATAGCGCCGCCCGCCAGCATCCGGCTGGAGGGCGTCTCGTCCAGGATGATCCAGACCCAGAGCGGGCCCAGAACGGTTTCCAGCAACATGACAAGGCTGACATTTGCGGCATGGGTCAGTCGCGAGGCGGTCGAGAGGGCAAAAAAGGACGCGGGCAGGATCAGCACCCCGGTGGCGAGGATCGCCGGCACATTGCCCTGCGTCATCGCGGCGGGTGTGGTGATAAGCAGGCCGACCAGCCCCGCCAGCAGCGCGCCGCTGCCAAGGCCGGGAAGCAGCGGCAGGCTCGGGCGGTGACGCAGGGTGACAAAGGTGGTCGCAAGGCACATGGCGACGCCCAGGCCACAGGCGGCGCCGATCAGGGCCGAGCCGTTTATCGCGTCGTCATGGCTGCCCGAGACGGCGAGGGCGATCCCCGTCACCACCGCCGCGATGGTGATCCAGGTCGCGCGGCTTGTCGGCTCGCCCAGCAGCACGCGGGACAGCAGGGCGGCGCAAACGGGCGTGCAGGCGACCGCAAGCAGCACCACGGCCACCGGCGCATGCGCTATTCCCAGCGGAAACAGCAGGGCATTGCAGAAATGGGCCAGCACGAGCGTCGCTCCGGCCGGGCTGACAAGGCTGCGCAGGGTCGCGCGGTCGCGGGTGGCCAGCAACCAGGCGGCCCAGAAGACCAGCCCGGTGCACAGCCCGCGCCATCCGAGCATCTGAAGCCCGTCCATCCCGGACAGCCGCATCAGCAGCGCATCCGGTGTCAGCACCAGAGTGCCCGATGCGGCCAGAAGGATGCCCTTGGGCGAGGTGTCTTGCATGGGGCATCCAATGGCGGCGGGCGGGTCGCCGCAGCCTGACCTAGCGATAGAGCGGCTGCAAGCCCATCTGCATGTGGATCTGGTTCACCATGGTTTCGGGCAGGGCCATCGCCTTGCCGAGCCGGTCGAGAAACTCGGCCTCTTCCCCGGTATCGACGGTGATCGTGAGCAGGGCCGCGCCATAGACCTGCGGGCGCTGCGGCTCGGGCGTGTCGCGCGCCAGGGCCTCGGGATCGAGGGGGGCGGCTAGCAATTCCTGAACGGCGGCGCGGTCTTCGGCGGTGGCGTTTTCGCCGACGGTGTCGACGATCCGGGTCTTTTCGGCGTCGTCGATATGACCGTCGGCCTTGGCGGCCTGGATCATCGCGCGCAGCATCAGCCGGGCGGTGTTTTCGGTTTCCGGGGTGGTTGCGGCGTCATTGGTCTGGTCGATCATCGCACCGATGCCGTTGCCCCCCATGGTTGCGGCGCCCCCAGCCAGAGCCACCAGCCCGGCGATGCCGCCCTGAAGGCCACCCTGGCCGGCGCCCTGATCGCCGCCCTGCCCAAAGAGCGCCCCAAGGCCGCCTTGCTGCATTTTGGCCATCATGTCCTGCAACGGGTTGGCGCCGGGGGGGGAACCGGGCAGTGCGCCGCTCATGGCGCTGGCAGCCTGCGCCTGCTGGGCGGCACCGGGCTCGGACGCGCGAAGCTGCGCCCCCCCGCCAAGCAGACCCGCAAGGCCCTGTCCCTTTGACAGCTTGTCCATACCGCGCGCCGCGGCATAGCCGAGCGCGAGTTTGGTCATGGTTTTCATCAGGCTCATGGGGTCCTCCGGCGTTGTTGTCGCGCCCAGCATGGCAGAGCTTGCCCCGCCTTGGAAGCGCCAAGCCTTGACGCACCGGTCACACCGTGGTCAACCGGCGCGCATGGTCGTTCGTAGGCAAATGGATATGGCGGGTGCGGGGGGGCTGATTGCCTTTGCGCTGCTGCAGGCTTTCAATCAGGTGGTCGTCAAGGTCACCAACGACGGCATCTCGCCGGTTTTCGCCGCCGGCTTGCGCTCGGTGCTGGCGATGATCGTCGTGCTGGGCTGGGTCGTACTGTTCCGCCGCAAGGCTCTGCACGGCGCGGCGCAAAGCGTGGGGCCGGGGTTGTTGCTGGGCGGGCTGTTCGCGATGGAATTCGTGTTGCTGTTCGTCTCGCTGGATCTGACGAGCGTCTCGCGCGCGTCGGTGGTGTTCTACACGATGCCGGTGTGGCTGGCGCTCGGGGCGCATCTGTGGTTGCCACAGGAGCGCCTGACGCGGGCGCGGGCCTGCGGGCTGGGACTGGCGCTGGCGGGGGTGATCTGGGCCCTGGCCGACCCGCACAGCAGGAACGCGGGCGACTGGCGGGGCGATGCGCTGGCGCTTGGCGCCTCGCTGTCATGGGCCGGGATCGCATTGAGCCTGCGCCTGACCCGCGCATCGGATCTGTCTGCCGAGGCGCAGTTGCTGTGGCAGCTGGTGGTCTCGGCGCTGGTGCTGCCGCTTGTGGGGCCGTTGCTCGGCCCGGTGCTGCGGGCGCCGTCCGCGATGCACTGGGCCGGGTTGGCGTTTCAGGGGATTGTCGTGGTGGGTCTTGGCTTTACGCTTTGGCTGATGTTGCTGAAACGGTACCGCGCGTCGGACGTGGCATCGTTCAGCTTTTTGTCGCCGGTTCTTGCGGTGGCGATGGGCTGGGCGTTTCTTGACGAGCCGGTAGGGTTGTCGTTCGTCGGCGCGCTGGTCCTCGTGGCGGCGGGGATCGGGCTTATCAACCGCGGTTAGGCGGCCGTGTCATGTGCCGCAATAGGTCGCGGGAACGATTTCCTCCGGCAAGGGCGGTTGGGTCAGTGCCTCGGCGTCGGGATGATCGTCATAGGGGCGGGCGAGCACCGTGTTCAGGTGATGAAAGGCGCGGTCGTCGCCGTGCGTGGCGGCCACGATCATCTGTTCGATGCGGTGGTTGCGCGGGATCACGGCGGGGTTGCTGCGACGCATCAGGCCTTCGGGGTCGGGTTCGCTCTCCAGCCGCTGCCGCCAGCCGGTTTCCCAGGCGTCGAACGCTGCGGGATCGCTGAACTGGTCGCGCGCGCCGTCTGTCAGAAGCGCACGGAAGGCGTTGGTGAAATCCGCCTGCCCGGATTGCATCAGCTTGAGAAAGGCGCCGATCAGCGGAGCGTCTTCCTTGCGGGGGGCGGCGATGCCCAGCTTTGCCGCAAAGCGCGACATCCAGTGCCGGCTGAGCGTGTCGGCCATGCCATGCACGATCCTGGTAAAGCTTTGCACGGCCGCATCCTGATCCGGCATCAACGGGATCAGCGCGCTGGCAAGCTGGGCCATGTTCCACACGATGATTTCCGCCTGCGCGGCGTAGGCATAGCGCCCGTTGCGGTCGATCGAGCTGAACACCTGCTGGGGGGCGTAGGCATCCATAAAGGCGCAGGGGCCGTAGTCGATGGTCTCGCCGGACAGGGTGCAGTTGTCGGTGTTCATCACGCCGTGAATGAAACCAAGGCTCATCCAGTGGGCGACCAGCGCCGCCTGACGGTCGCAGACCTGTTGCAGCAGAGCCTGCGGATCGCTGGCGTCGGGGTAGTGGCGGGACACGGTGTGGTCGAACAACTGCCGCAGCTCGGGGATCATGTCCCGCGAGGCGAAAAATTCGAAATGGCCGACGCGGATATGGCTGGCGGCGACGCGGGTCAGGATGGCGCCGGGCACGGGGCCGGTTTCGCGCAGGATCATGTCGCCGGTGCGTACGGCGGCCAGCGCGCGGGTGGTGGGCACGCCAAGCGCGTGCATCGCTTCGGAAATCACATATTCGCGCAGCACCGGCCCCAGCCAGGCGCGCCCGTCGCCGCGGCGCGAATAGGGCGTGCGGCCCGATCCCTTGAGCTGGATGTCGCGCCTGGTGCCCTGGGTGTCGATGACCTCGCCCAGCAGATGCGCGCGCCCGTCGCCAAGCTGGGGGGCGAAGCCTCCGAACTGGTGGCCGGCGTAGATCTGCGACAGCGGGTCGGCGCCGTCGGGCATCACATTGCCGGCAAAGATCGCCGCAAGGCGCGGATCGTCGGTGCCGGTGATGCCCAGCTCGGCGCCAAGGCCGGCGTTGTAGGCGACCAAAGTCGGCGCGCTTACGCTTTGCGGTTTCAGCCGGGTGTGAAAGCTCGCGGGCAGGCGGGCGTAGCTGTTGTCGAAGGGGATGTGCAGGGTCATGAGGGCAATCTAGGGGGTTTTGCCGGTATTGAAAGACCCGTCGGCGCGCGGGTGGCGCGGACGGGACCGAGGGGGCTGCCTGCCCCCTCGGGCTCCCCGGGGAGTTTAAGGGCAAGATGAAGGGGGGCGGGCGTCAGAGTTCGCGGCTCATGAGGGCGTAGCCTTCGCGCATCTTGAAACGGTTGCGGCGGTAAAATTGCTGGGCCCGCTCGTCGCTGCGGTCGACTTCGAGGTGCAGGGCGCGCACGCCTGCGTCGCGCAGCCCGACGCTGAGCTGATGCAGCGCGTCCCCGCCCATGCCGCGGCGGCGGACTGCGGGGCGGATGTAGATTTCATCGACCACGGCGTCGAGGCCGCCGTATTCCAGGCTCCACCCGAAGCTGACCATGACGTAACCCACAGGCGCCTTGCGTGGGCCGACCAGCCACAATGCGCCATGCGGCATACCGTCGAGAATAGGGGCGAGCGCCTGTTCCACATGAACGGCATCGCTGCCGTGGCCGATTTCGCTGTGGAAGGCGAGGACCATGGCGGTCAGCTTGGACAGGTCCGACGGGTCGGCGAGGTGAAGCGATTTCACAGGCGGGCCAGCCTTTCGGCCAGCAGCGTGAAAAACCCGTCCGCGTCGAGGTCGCCGATGAACAGCGCGTTTCTGGGTCTGTCGGTGACGCCCCACCAGTCCGCCACCGTCATGCCACGCGTCAGCGGCGATGCGGTTTCGATTTCCACGTTGATCTCGCGCCCGGAGAACAGGGCGGGGTTCAGCAGCCAGGCGATGACGCAGGGGTCGTGCAGCGGTGCACCGTCCGAGCCGTATTTCTCGCGATCGAAGCGTTCGAAGAAATCGGTCATCTGCGCCACGGCGATGCCCGCGGGCGTGCCAAGCGCGCGGAAGGCGGCGTTGCGCGGCCTTGTCACCAGCGCCTTGTGGGTGACATCCAGCGGCATCACCACCAGCGGTGCTCGGGACGCGAACACGATTCTGGCCGCCTCTGGATCGACGTAGATGTTGAATTCGGCGGCGGGGGTGATGTTGCCGACCTCGAAATAGGCGCCGCCCATCAGCACGATCCGCTTCACCCGCGCGGCGATGTCGGGCGCGCGTTCAAAGGCAGTGGCGATGTTGGTCAGCGGTCCCAGCGGGCACAACGTCACGGTTCCTGCGGGCTCTGTTCGCAGGGTGTCGATGATGAAATCGACGCCATGGCCGGCTTGCAGGGGCATTGTGGGGTCGGGCAGGGTCGGCCCGTCAAGGCCGGTCTTGCCATGCACATGTTCGGCGGTCACCAAAGGCTGGCGCAGCGGGCGGTCGCAGCCGGCAAAGACCCTGACATCGGGCCGCCCCGCCAGTTCGCAGATCTTGCGCGCGTTCAGGGCGGTCAGTTCCAGAGGGACGTTGCCGGCCACCGCGGTGATCCCGAGCACGTCGATGTCATCGGGGGACGCCAGGGCAAGCAGGATGGCGACGGCGTCGTCCTGGCCGGGGTCGGTGTCGATGATGATGCGCTCGGCCATGCCCGCCCTTTCGATATTGCCGCCAAGGGGTGCCATGCTGCGCCATTGCGTTCAAGCGTCAAGCGCTGCGATCAGGCTTGCCATGTGCCTTGGCAAAGCGGTTTTTCGCGACGGGTCATTGCCGCATCGCCGCATGGTGTTACTGTCGCGCCGAGTCTTGCCCTTGAGATAGGTCTACGTTATCGCTAACACGCCCGAAGGCAGACCGATCGCCGGCCGGTGTTCGGCCAACGCACAGAACGCATAGAATCGGAGTACGCCCGACATGGTTTCACGCGTCATCCCTGTCGCCCCGTTCGATCTGGTCATTTTCGGCGGCACCGGCGATCTTGCCCGGCGCAAGATCCTTCCGGGGTTGTTCCGCCGCTTCTGCGCCGGACAGATTCCACCCGAAAGCCGCATCATCGGTGCCGCCCGGTCCGAACTGGACGACGCGGGCTTTCGCGAGTCGATCCGTGAGGCGCTGCATGAATTTGCCGCCAGCAAGGCGGGCGACCCGGACGCGGTTCAGGATTTTCTGGATCATCTGTATTATGTCGCGGTGGATGCGACTGGTTCGAACGGCTGGACGCAGCTCAAGGAGCTGATGCGGGATGACGACGAAGGCTATGTGCGGGCGTTTTATTTTTCGGTCGGGCCCAGCCTTTTCGGCCCCCTGGCCGAAGGGCTGCGCAACCACGGGCTGGCGCATCGCGAAACGCGGATCGTCGTCGAAAAGCCGTTCGGCCACGATCTGGAAACGGCGCGCGCGCTGAACGAGGAGCTGGCGCAGCATTTCCACGAAGACCAGATCTATCGCATCGACCACTATCTTGGCAAAGAGACGGTGCAGAACCTGATGGCGGTGCGGTTCGGCAACATGCTGTTCGAGCCGCTGTGGAACGCGCAATATGTCGATCACATCCAGATCACCGTCGCCGAAACCGTCGGCGTGGGCGGGCGTGGATCGTATTACGACAATTCCGGCGCGATGCGGGACATGGTGCAGAACCACCTGATGCAGCTCTTGTGCCTGATCGCGATGGAGCCGCCGGCGAAATTCGACGCGGATGCGGTGCGCGACGAAAAGCTCAAGGTGATCCGCGCGCTGGACCCGGTCGACCCGGACCAGATCGTGCGCGGGCAGTATACCTCGGATGGCAAGATGTCGTCGTATCGCGAGGATGCGGAAAACCCGGTGTCCAAGACCGAAAGCTATATCGCGCTCAAGTCGTATATCTCGAACTGGCGGTGGGCGAACACGCCGTTCTATCTGCGCACCGGCAAGCGGCTGAACGCGCGCGCCTCGGAAATCGCGGTGGTGTTCAAGGAAACGCCGCATTCGATCTTTGGTATCGATTCGGGGCGGCACCGCAACGTGCTGTCGATCCGCCTGCAACCGGATGAGGGCATGACGCTGGGCGTCACCATCAAGGAACCGGGGCCGGGGGGAATGCGCCTGCTGGACGTGCCGCTGGACATGTCGTTCGCCGACGCTCTTGGCCCCGAGGCCGAAGAGGTCACCGACGCCTATGAACGGCTGATCATGGATGTGATCCGGGGCAACCAGACGCTGTTCATGCGCGGCGACGAGGTCGAGGCCGCGTGGGCCTGGACCGATCCGCTGATCGAAGGGTGGGAGAGGCGCGGCGACAGCCCCAAACCCTACGACGCGGGCAGCGTGGGGCCGGACGACGCGGCCTTTCTGATCAATCGCGACGGTCGCCGCTGGAGGGTACTCAAGTGACGAACTACGAATTGCGCGACTATCCCGACCGGGAATTGCTGGCGATGGATCTGGCGAACCAGATCGCCGGAGAACTGCGCTCGGCGCTGGGACACCGCGAGCGGGTGGCGCTGGCGGTGCCGGGGGGGACGTCTCCGGGGCCGGTGTTCGACGCGCTGTGCGCGGCCGATCTGGACTGGAGCCGGGTCGATGTGCTGCTGACCGATGAACGCTGGGTGCCCGAAAGCTCGGCACGGTCCAACACCCGGCTGGTGCGCGAACGTCTGCTGACAGACCGGGCGGCTGCGGCGCGCTACCTGCCGCTTTATGCCGCCGCCGACACCCCTGAGGACAAGCTGGCCGGGCTTGCCGAGGCGATTGCGCCGTCGCTGCCGCTGGCGGTGGTCTTGTTGGGGATGGGGGCGGACATGCACACCGCATCGCTCTTTCCAGGCGCCGACAAGCTGGCCGAAGCGCTTGCGTCCGACGCGCCGATCCTGTTGCCCATGCGCGCCTCCGGCGCGCCCGAGCCGCGCATCACGCTGACCGCGCCGGTGCTGGATGGCGCTATGAAGAAGCACGTTGTCATTCTCGGAGCCGAAAAGCGCGCGGTTTTGAAAAAGGCCCGTGGCCTGCCGCCGCAGGAGGCGCCGGTGAATGCCATACTCGACGAAGCGGTGGTTCACTGGGCTGAATGACCGGCCCGCTGATCCGGGCTGAATGCACAGGGTCGGATACCGACCTTCAGAAGAAGTGAGAGTGCCATGTGGGATGATCTGAAACGCCTCGCCGCAGCGCGCGAGGGGCGCCGTATCGACGCGCTGTTCGCGCAGGATGCCGACCGCGCCGCGTCTTTTTCCATCGAAGTCGATGGAATGCTGTTCGATTTCTCCAAGACGCAGCTTGATGACGAGGTTCTTGCGGCTCTGATCGCTGTCGCCGACGCGGCCAAGGTCGCCCCCCGCCGCGAGGCGATGTTCGAAGGCGTCAGGATCAACGAAACCGAAGGCCGCGCGGTGCTGCACACTGCCCTGCGCAACCTCGACGGCGCGCCGGTGCTGGTCGACGGCGCCGATGTCATGCCCGCGGTTTTGGGCACGCTGGACCGGATGGAAAAGCTGGCCAACGAGATCCGCGGCTCGGCCATCACCGACGTGGTGAACATCGGCATCGGCGGGTCCGACCTGGGGCCGAAGATGGGCACCATCGCGCTGGCGCCGTTCCATGACGGGCCGCGCTGCCATTTCGTGTCCAACGTCGACGGGGCCGACATTGCGGACACGCTCAGGCGGTGCACCCCCGCGACGACGCTGTTCGTCATCGCGTCCAAGACATTCACCACCATCGAGACGATGACCAACGCGCGCACCGCCTGGGACTGGCTGGAGGCGGCGGGCGAAACCACCGACGGCAAGTTCGTCGCGCTGTCGTCGAACCAGACCAGGGCAGCGGAATGGGGCATTCCGGCCGAACGCGTGTTCGGATTCGAGGACTGGGTCGGCGGGCGCTATTCCATGTGGGGACCGATCGGGTTGTCGATGATGCTGGCGGTCGGGCCGGGCAATTTTCGCGCTTTCCTGAGCGGCGGCATGAAGATGGACCGGCATTTCCGCGACGCTCCGCTGGCGCGGAACATGCCGGTGATGCTGGCGCTGGTGGGCATGTGGCACAATCAGGTGCTGGGTTACAGCACGCGCGCGGTGCTGCCGTACGACAACCGGCTGGAACGTCTGCCAGCCTATCTTCAGCAGCTTGAGATGGAAAGCAATGGCAAGGGCGTCAGCATGGAGGGGGCCGGCCTGACGGTCAATTCCGGCCCGGTGGTCTGGGGCGAGCCGGGCACCAACGGGCAGCATGCCTTTTACCAGCTGATCCATCAGGGCACCCGTGTCGTGCCGTGCGAATTCATGGTCGCCGCGCGGGGGCACGAACCTTCGCTGCGTCATCATCACGAACTGCTGGTCGCCAATTGTCTGGCGCAATCCGAGGCGCTGATGCGCGGGCGTGCCCTGGATGAGGCGCGCGCCGGGATCGCGGACGCGTTCAACGGTGACGAGCTGGAACGACAGGCGCGCCACCGGGTGTTTCCGGGCAACCGCCCGTCGACGACGCTGGTGTATAAATTGCTCGACCCCGAAACGCTGGGGCGCATTGTCGCGCTGTATGAACACCGGGTGTTCGTCGAGGGGGTGATCCTGAACATCAACTCCTACGATCAGTGGGGGGTCGAGCTGGGCAAGGAACTGGCAACGACGCTTCACCCGATGGTGACCGGGGCCGAAACCGCCGAAGGAAAGGACGGATCGACCCGCCAGCTTCTTACATTCCTTCAGCGGAATGTCTGAATTGGTTCCATGACATTAATGTCAGGTCGAAAGGTATCGGGGCATGGAACGGTTGCGGGGTGACCCGTGTTGTTGGGGCATACGTCATTCAAGACGACACCAAACGGAGGAACACCACATGAAACGCCTTACCATGACCGTTGCCGCTCTCGCTCTGACCGCAGGTGGCGCCGCTTACGCGCAGACCGCCGACGAGACCAAGATGCAGACCCAGGACAATATGGAGCAGGCCGAAACCAATCTGGAGCGCGCCGGCGAAAATCTGGAGCAAGCTGCCGAGAACACCGGCGACGCGATCCAAAACGGCGCCCGGAACGCTGGCGATGCGATGCAGAACGCCGCAAACGACGTGGACGGCAAGATGAACCGGGCCGCCGGCGACACCGAGGCGCTGTTTGCCAACGATGCTGACGGTCTGATCCGCGCCCGTGACATTCTGGGTGGCCGGGTCTATGCCGAAAACACCGACGAAATGACCGACGAGTCGATCGACAACGCGGCCACCGACCCGGCGGCAACGACCAGCACCGACATGGCGTCGGGTGACGCTGCGGTCACCACCGAGGGAGAAGAAGACACCGATATGGCGGCCAATGGCCAGTCGGCGATCCAGGACAACTGGGATAACGTCGGTGAGATCGAAGACCTCGTGTTCAACGCCGACGGCTCGCTCGAAGGTATCGTGGCCGAGGTTGGCGGCTTCCTCGACATCGGCGACAAGCACATCCACATCTCGCTTTCGGATGTGAACCTCGTGCCGGTCGACGATGCGACCTACGCCATCGTGGTTCCCTACACCAAGGACCAGATGATGGAGATGCCCGACGTCGATGAATCCGCTCTGAACTGATTTATCGCGCCTCTCGTACTCTCACGGACGGGCCGGAGCTTTTGCTCCGGCCTTTTCTTTTGTCACAAAGGTTTACGGCATTTCCCGAAATCCCGGCGATCGGCCGCGCCGGTCGGCCACAGGTGCGGCCCGCCACCGGACCGCACGCTGCAGTTGGGGGTGGTTAATAAATTCTGGCGACATTTGGTGCTGCGGGAAAGCGTCCCTTCAAGAGGGCGCTCGCCGCGACACCTAGATCGAGCGAGTAAACACCATGACCAGCAGCGACGTTCGGCGCATGGCCGAAGAAATCGTCGCCCGCGAGGGCGGCTATGTGAACGACCCCGACGATCCGGGCGGGGCGACCAAATATGGCGTCACCATCCACACGATGCGCAGGCTCGGGGTCGACCTTGACCGCGACGGCGACGTGGACGCGCGCGATGTGCAGGCGCTCAGTCGTGCCCAGGCGGTCGATATTTTCCTGACTCATTACTTTTCCGGCCCGCGTATCGCGGATCTGCCAGAGGCTCTGCATGCGAGCGTGTTCGACATGTATGTGAACGCTGGCAGCAACGCTGTGAAGATCCTTCAGCGGCTTTTGCTGAAGATGGGCGAGACGGTCGCGGTCGACGGCGCCATCGGGCCGATGACCATCGCGGCGACCCATCGCGCCCATGCGCAGGCGCCCACCGTGATCGCGGACGCCTACGGCATCGAGCGGCGGAACTACTATTTCGCGCTGGCCGATCGCCGTCCGGCATCGCGCAAATACGCCCGCACCCGCGCAGGCGGCAAGGGCGGCTGGATCAAGCGCGCCGAGGAGTTCATCTCGCCGCGGTTCCACATGAGCGCGGCGGAGTTCAACGCTCGGGTGGCGGCATGGGGATGACGGGCATGATCGGATCGCTGTTCCAGGTGGTGTTCGGATCGGGGCGCAACGTCATCCGCGAAACCGCCGAGGTGTTTCGTGAAAACACCGAAGCGCAGGCGGCGCGCGAAGCCGGTTTGCAGGCCAGTGCGCTTCAGCAATTCGGAACCGAGTTCACCTCGCAACACAGTTCGCGGTTCGACCGCTTCATCGACGGCCTGAACCGCATTCCGCGCCCGGCGCTGGCGCTTGGGACACTGGCGCTGTTCGTGGCGGCGATGGTGGACCCGCTGTGGTTTGCCGAGCGCATGGCGGGAATCGCGCTGGTGCCGGACCCGATGTGGTGGCTTCTGACGGCCATTGTCGGATTTTATTTCGGCGCGCGTCATCAGGTAAAGGGCCACGCCTTTCGCCGCGACATCGCCGCGAGCGTGGCGGCGGTGCCGGGCGTGGTGGCGCAGATCCGCGCGCTTGACCCCGAGACGGCACAGGGGGGGGCAGCTGCGCGCCTTCCTGCGCGGGTTGCCGATGACGCCGACGGCGGCGGCAATCCTGCACTGGCGGAATGGCAGTCGACACGGTGATGGCACGGCGCCGTCGGGCCTGACCCACGGGGATGTTTCGGGCCGACAAGGATGGGCGGGCGCGGTTTTCGGACCGCGCCCGTTCCGCATTTCGCCCGCGACAAAGTGTTATAGGGCAAGCTGCGGTTTTCGTTGGCCGGGTGTGGGGGGGTGCCGTATAGAGGGGCCCATGATAAACGAGCTTGGACATTTTGCGCTGATCCTTGCGGCCCTTGTTGCCTGCGTGCAGGCGGTGGTGCCGATGATCGGGGCGCACAAACGCTGGCCCGGCTGGATGGCCGTGGCCGAACCCGCCGCAACCGCGCAATTTCTGCTGACGCTGCTTAGCTTTGCGGCGCTGATGCATGCCTTCATCGTGTCGGATTTCTCGTTGCGGCTGGTGGTGGCCAACAGCCATTCCGCCAAGCCTTTGCTGTACAAGATCAGCGGTGTGTGGGGAAACCACGAGGGGTCGATGCTGCTGTGGGTGTTGATTCTGGCGCTGTTCGGGGCGCTGGCCGCGTGGTTCGGAGGCAATCTGCCTGCGACGTTGCGCGCGCGTGTGCTGGGTGTGCAGGCGATGGTGGGGGTGGCGTTCTTTGCGTTCATCCTGTTCACGTCGAACCCGTTCCTGCGTATGGCTGTGCCGCCGTTCGACGGGCAGGATCTGAACCCGCTGTTGCAGGATCCGGGCCTGGCGTTTCATCCGCCGTTTCTGTATCTGGGCTATGTCGGGCTGTCGTTGTGCTTCAGCTTTGCCGCGGCGGCGCTGATCGAGGGGCGGGTGGATGCGGCCTGGGCGCGCTGGGTGCGGCCCTGGACCTTGCTGAGCTGGGTCTTTCTGACCATCGGCATCGCACTGGGGTCGTGGTGGGCCTATTACGAACTGGGCTGGGGCGGGTTCTGGTTCTGGGACCCGGTCGAGAACGCATCGTTCATGCCCTGGCTGCTGGCTGCGGCGCTGCTGCACAGTGCAATCGTGGTTGAAAAGCGCGAGGCGCTGAAAAGCTGGACGATCCTTTTGGCGATCCTGGCCTTCGGGTTTTCGCTGATCGGCACGTTCATCGTGCGTTCGGGGGTTCTGACTTCGGTGCATGCCTTTGCCACCGACCCCGAGCGCGGTGTGTTCATTCTGGCCATTCTGGTGATTTTCACCGGCGGGGCGCTTACGCTTTACGCCGCGCGGGCGGGCACCATGCAGGCCAAGGGGGTGTTCGGTGTTGTCAGTCGTGAATCGGCGCTGGTGGCGAACAACATCCTGCTGGCGGTTGCCTGTTTCGTGGTTTTTGTCGGAACGCTCTGGCCGCTGGTGGCCGAAATGCTGTTTGACCGCAAGCTGTCGGTGGGGGCGCCGTTTTTTGACATGGCGTTCACGCCGTTCATGGTGCTGCTGGGCCTGATCCTGCCGGTGGGCGCGCTGCTGGGGTGGAAGCGGGGAAAGATGGGCCGGGCGCTGCGCCAGCTTGTGCCGGGTTTCGGGCTGGCTGTCGCCGTGGCGGGGCTGGTCTGGACGATGCAGACCGGGCGCAGCCTGTTGGGGCCGGTGGGGCTTTTCCTTGGCACCTGGCTGGTGGCGGGGGCGGCGACGGATCTGCTGACACGCGTCGGGCGGTCGCGCGATTACGCCCGCCTGCTGCGTCTGCCGCGCGCCGACTGGGGCAAGGCCGTGGCGCATGGCGGGCTTGGCGTGACCATGGCGGGCATCGCTGGGCTGATGGCCTGGCAGATCGAAGACATCCGCGCTGCCGATCTGAACACGCCCTATACCGTGGGTGCGTTCGAATTCGAGTTGCTTGGGGTGCAGCGCGTGCAGGGGCCAAACTGGTTTGCCGATCGGGGCGAGGTATCCGTGCGCCGGGATGGCGCCGAAATCGCGCATCTTTATCCTGAAAAGCGTACCTATCCGGTGGCCCGGATGCCTACCACCGAGGCGGCGATCCACGGCGGGTTCTGGCGCGACATCTATGTGGTGATCGGGGATGCGCAGCAGGGCGGCGGATGGACCGTGCGGGTGTATCTCAAGCCGCTGGCGAACTGGATCTGGGGGGGCGCTATCCTGATGGCGATCGGCGGCGCGCTCAGCCTGTCCGACCGGCGATTCCGCGTTGCCGCAGGCGCGCGCAAGGCCGTGCCCGCCGGGGAGGTGCCGGCGGAATGAAGCGATTTCTGGTGATCCTGCTGTTTCTCTGTGGTCCGGCGCTTGCGGTGCAACCCGACGAGGTTCTGCCCGATCCCGCGCAGGAGGCGCGGGCGCGGGAGATCTCGCAAGGGTTGCGCTGCCTTGTGTGCCAGAACGAGAATATCGACGATTCCAACGCCTCGTTGGCGCGCGATCTGCGGCTGTTGGTGCGCGAACGCATTACGGCGGGCGACAGCGATGACGAGGTGGTCGCCTATCTGGTCGACCGCTACGGGGAATTCGTGCTGCTTCGGCCAACGACGAGCGGCTGGAACTGGCTGCTTTGGGCGGCGGGCCCGCTGTTGTTTCTGTTCGCGATGGGCCTGGGGGGCGTCTATATCCGTTCCAGGTCACGCGCGGAGGCGCCGAGCGAGGCGGTCCTCAGCCCCGAGGAACAGGCGCGCCTGCGCGACATCCTCGACGACAACCGCTGAGGCTGCTATGATCGGGGCAGGGTCCGCAGTTCACCCAGGCTCCGCCATTTGCTAAACCTGCCTTGCACATCGGTTTTACCCCCGGATGGATGCCCGAGGGACAAGGGCGGACCTCTCTGATCCCGGATGCGGGATGTGGTATCCGGACCCCGGAGGACCCCATGAGCCGTGACGTCATTCCCCTGACCATCCACGACCTGTCTCTATTCGCCCGCCGCCTGCACGACGGGCTGAAAACACCGCCCTCGCATCTGGAATTGCTGGGCCAGATCGCCCGCGCGGCGGGCTATCGCAACTATCAGCATCTGCGCGCGCAGACGACACCAACTCCTGAAATCGACCGCAAGCTGCTGTTGCGCGCCTTGCGCGAGTTTGATGCTGACGGGCGGTTAAGGCGGTTTCCCTCGCGCAACCGGATGCAATTGCTGTGCCTGTGGCCGATCTGGGCGCGGCTGCCCGCGCGTGAGCCGTTGACCGAACGCCAGATCAGCGCGCGCCTCGACGCGCTATGCGCGTTCCGCGACGCGGCGCAGGTCCGGCGCACCCTCGTCGAAGGCGCTTTCGTGACCCGCACCACCGATGGGTCGGCCTATTTGCGCCGCGAACAGGCCCCGCCTGCAGAAGCGCGCGCGTTGATTGCCGAGCTGTCCGCGCGCATGTGACGCCGCGTATCGCTTGACCGGGCTGGTCCGCCGCATGCCTCATCGCGACGGACCAGCCGGGCCAGAAGAGCGCGGATGAATTACGAAATCACCCGCTACGAGGTGACCGGCGGCGTTGCCCTGATACCCCGGGGCGCGCCGCGTCGTTCATCTGTGGCCTGGTCAGGCGGCCATCACCTCTTCGACATCGTCTTCCGGCGCTTCGGAGCCGTCAAGCGCGGCCTGCTCGGCATCCTGCGCAAGCTTGCCGTAATCGTCATAGCTCAGCAGGTACTGCGCGCAATCGTCAGCGGAATCGTCCGGCCCGCCGCCTTCGACCGGCACCTCCTCAAGCGTCGATACCGTCAGGTTGTCAAAGTAGATGTCCTCGCCCGACGACGAAATATCCGAATACATATACAGCTGCACCGACGAGGCGGTCTCCAACCCTTCGGTCCATTCAAGCGAGGATTTTTCCGAGTTGATCTCCTGCCCGGTCTTGTCGCCGACCAGGGCCGTCCCCGTGTCGTTGACGGTGAACGTATCGAGATGTTCCCAGTCCGAGCCATCGACCAGCGCCCAGACCTGAAGGCTGTCGCCGCCGTAGCCACCGTTTTCGAAATATTCAGTGTGGGGCGCGCGGGCGTCCATGGCGATCTTAGCGTCGTTGCCGCCGGTGTCGACCTGGTCGAACCAGATATGCCCGTCGTCGCTGCCATCGGTGTTCAGCTCGCCATTCCTGACGTCCCAGTCGGTCCATCCCTTGATCATATCGGCCGAATTGGTGCCCCAAAAATGATCCGAGGAATCGAAATCTTCGGACGCGACCTCGGTTTCGACGGTTTCGGTGTCGTCCGAGATCACGGTTTCGGTGGTGTCGAGGAATTCGACATTGTCGATAAAGACCTGTTCGTTTGCCGAGGTGAAATCGGCGCCGATCACCATCTGGACGGTTTCGGCATCGTCAAGCGCACCGCCCGAATAGCTGAGCGTGGTGCTGTCGGCGGTGATCTGCTGGCCCGTCGTGTCACCTACGAGGGCATCGCCTTCGACATTCACTTCGAACGTGTCGAGCAGTTCCCATTGGCTGCCGTCGATCTGGACCCAGACTTCCAGACTGTCGCCGGCCCAGCCGCCGTTTTCGAAATATTCGGTGTGGGGGGCGCGGGCGTCAAAGCTGATTTCCATCTTGCCATCGACATCGACCTTGTCGAACCACAGGTTCCCGTCGTTGCAGCCGTTCGCGGCCAGCTCGCCGTTGGTGGCGTACCAGTTTCCGGAATGGGCGACGATGTCGGACTGCCAGGCATAATGGATGTCGTTGAAATCATCCTCTGCCGCGACAGTGGTTTCGTAAGCGGCGTCGTCGGACCCGCTGGCGTCGGGGTTGGTCAGTGCCAGCCCGGTGCCGGTTTCCGAGTTGACCACGCAGGTGAGCGAGTTCAGGTCGATGTCGTCGATGGTCAGCCCCTCGGCGCCGTCGATCCAGAACGTCATCGCCGCCTGATCGACGTCACCGCCGGTGGTATAGGCTTCGGTGCCGAATTCGATCTTGCAGTCATACTGGCCCTGTACCTGGGCGCCGTTGTTCAGCTGGTTCAGTGTGCCGACCGAGGCTTCGAACCCGGTGATGTTCTCGCCGTTGGATCCGATGTCTTCGCTGTACTCGGGGTTGATGTGCAGGTCGCCGATCACCGCGTCATTGGTGAAGTTGAAGAACAGGCCGTCGATGTCGGTGTTGGCCGGATCGTCCGATGTGACGCTCAGCCACAGATTGCCTGCGTCTTCGACGATTTCAACGGTGACGGTCGGATCGCATCCGAGGGTGACGTAAGTATGCTGACCGGTGGACATGGGGGCTCCTTGAATGTCGGGCAGGACAATGTCGCGCTGCCCCTGATTTGCCCCAAATGCGCCGCAGTTTGTTGAAAATTATCGGAAACGGTTTGTTTCGAAACTGTTATGACATCAATGCATGCTGCTGCCGCTGATTTTCGTCAGTACTGGAAACAGTCGGCCCAACAATACGCCCCCGTCCCGTCGGATTGACACGGGGTTGCGAAAATCATCCCCCATGATCGCCGTGTCAGGGAAGATTTCGAAAAAAGCCGGCCCCTCTCGCAAGGGGCCGGCTTTGACAGTTGCTTCCGCTATCGCGCCGCGATCAGCGGTTTTCGATATCCGTGTAATCGCGCAGGGTGTGGCCGCGATACAATTGGCGCGGACGGCCGATCCTGTGATGCGGATCGGCCAGCTGCTCTTTCCACTGCGACACCCAGCCCACGGTGCGCGACAGCGCAAAGATCGGGGTGAACATCGACGTCGGAAAGCCCATCGCCTCCAGAATGATGCCCGAATAGAAATCGACATTCGGGAACAGCTTTTTCTCGGAGAAATAGTCGTCTGCGAGCGCCTGCTTTTCCAGTTCCTTCGCGGTGGCAAGGACCGGGTTGTTTTCGACGCCGAGCAGATCAAGCACCTCGTCCGCGGACTGCTTCATCACCGTCGCGCGGGGATCGAAGTTCTTGTAGACGCGGTGCCCGAAGCCCATCAGCCGGAACGGATCGTTCTTGTCCTTGGCGCGGGCGATGTATTCGGGAATCTTGTCGGGCGAGCCGATTTCCTTGAGCATTTCAAGGCAGGCCTGGTTGGCACCCCCATGGGCCGGGCCCCAAAGGCAGGCAATGCCCGCCGCGATGCAGGCGAACGGATTGGCGCCCGACGACGATGCAAGCCGCACGGTCGAGGTCGACGCATTCTGTTCGTGATCGGCGTGCAGGGTAAAGATCCGGTCCATCGCGCGGCTCAGGATCGGGTTCACATGATAAGGCTCTGCCGGCACGCTGAAACACATGTGCAGGAAGTTCGCCGCATAGCTGAGGTCGTTGCGCGGATACACGAACGGCTGGCCGATCGAATATTTGTACGCCCAGGCGGCGATGGTCGGCATCTTGGCAATCAGGCGGTGCGACGCGATCTCGCGCTGGCTGTTGTCGCTGATGTCGGTGCTGTCGTGATAGAATGCCGACATGGCGCCGACCACGCCCACCATGGTCGCCATCGGGTGGGCGTCCCGGCGGAAGCCACGGAAGAAATACTGCATCTGTTCGTGCAGCATGGTGTGGCGGGTGATGGTGTTCTCGAATTTCTCAAGCTCGCCCGACGACGGCAGTTCACCATAAAGCAGCAGGTAGCACACTTCGAGGTAATGCGATTTCTCGGCCAGCTGGTCGATGGGATAGCCGCGGTGCAGCAGCTCACCCTTGTCGCCGTCGATAAAGGTGATGGTGCTGTCGCAGCTGGCGGTCGACGTAAAGCCCGGATCGTAGGTAAAGACATCGGCCTGTGCATAAAGCTTTCGGATATCAAGAACATCCGGGCCCGCAGTTGGCGAATAGAGCGGCAGTTCGATGCTCTGACCGTTGATCGTGAGCGTTGCGGTTTTGCTCGGGGTGTCAGCCATGCTAGTCTCGTTCCTTTCGAAAGGGGGCCGCGGACACCGGGTGGTGCCCTGGCAATCAATCACATGGCCTGTCGAAACGCTGGAGTGAGACCCCGAAAGGGCGCGATCACGTCTCGGAGGCCGCTGCCTGCTCGATCCGAAGAATAGCTTCTTCGCGGCCGAGCACCAGCATCATGTCGAATACGCTCGGAGTGACGGTACGGCCTGCGAGTGCGGCGCGCAGCGGACCGGCAATCTTGCCGAACTTGGTTCCCTGCGCCTGTGCGAACTCGGCCATCGCCCCTTCGAGATCTTCCCGCGTCCAGCTAACACTTTGCAACTGCGGCGTCAACTTGACCAGTATACCACGGGATACAGGATCAAGCGCCTTTTGCGCCTTCTCATCCATGTCGACCGGGCTGTCCGCCAAAATGAAATGAGCCTTTTCAAGCAGTTCCGGAAAAGACTTGGATCGCTCTTTCAGGCAGTACATGCCGCGCAGCATGGTGTCTTTCTTTGCCTGCGTCAGCGCGGGCAATGCTGCGGCTGCAAGGTAGCCGTCGATTTCATGCAGCAGCGCGGCATCGTCACCCGCGGCGATGTGCTGACCGCACAGATTCTCGAGCTTCTTGAAATCCAGCCGCGCCGGTGCCTTGTTGATTCCCGACAAATCGAACCACTCCTTGGCTTGCGCGTCGGTAAAGAACTCGTCGTCGCCGTGGCTCCAGCCCAGGCGCGCAAGGTAGTTGCGCATGCCCGCCGCCGGGTAGCCGAGTTTCTGGTATTCATCCACGCCAAGCGCGCCGTGGCGCTTGGACAGTTTCTTGCCATCGGGGCCGTGGATCAGCGGGATGTGGGCGTAGACCGGCAGCGGCCAGCCCATCGCCGTGTAGATGCCCATCTGGCGCGCGGCGTTGTTCAGGTGATCGTCGCCGCGAATGACATGGGTGACGCCCATGTCATGATCGTCCACCACCACGGCCAGCATGTAGACCGGCGTGCCGTCCGAGCGCAGCAGGATCATGTCGTCAAGCTGGTCGTTGCGGATCGTGACGCGGCCCTGAACCTCGTCTTCGATGACGGTTTCACCGTCCCTGGGGGTCTTGAGCCGGATCACGAAGGGCGCATCGGGGTGCGTGTCGGGGGATGCATCGCGCCAAGGGCTTTGGAACAGCGTCGAGCGGCCTTCTTGCTTCGCCTTTTCCCGAAATGCGGCGATTTCTTCCTGCGGGGCAAAGCACTTGTAGGCAGCGCCCTGAGCGAGCAGTTGCTGGGCGATCTCGGCATGGCGGTGCGCGCGGTCGAACTGGCTGATCACGTCGCCATCGTGATCGAGGCCCAGCCAATCCAGCCCGGACAGGATCGCCGCTGTCGCTTCGGGGGTGGACCGGGCGCGGTCGGTGTCTTCGATACGCAGCAGGAAATGGCCGCGACGCCCGCGCGCATACAGCCAGTTGAACAGCGCCGTGCGTGCGCCGCCGATGTGCAGGTAGCCCGTGGGGGACGGTGCGAAACGGGTGACAACGGGTGCGGCGGACATGGGGATCTTAACCTCTCGGTAACCAGAAATGGCGTATGACGTCAGGTATCCCTCTAACCAGCGGACGGCGCAGGGGCAAGTATGCGGCAGATCCTACAGCGGTGCGAGGGCGCGTTGATCGGGCAGCGCGGGCACCTGTTCCCTTGGGTGCCAGTGGCGCTTGGTTGCGGGATCGGGCTGTACTTCCTGATGGGGTCCGAACCGCTGACGTGGGGTCTGTCGCTGGCGGCGCTCTTTGGGGGCGGTCTGCTGGCGCTGTCGCGGCGGCTCGGGGTGGGGCACGCGCCCCTGGCCGTCGCGATTGGCCTGCTGGCCTGCGGTGTCGCGCTGGCGGGCGCACGCGCGCACCTGATCGCAGCGCCGCAATTGTGGTTTCGCTATTACGGGCCGATCGAAGGACGGGTGGTAAAGATCGACCGCTCGGCGTCGGATGCGCTTCGGCTGACACTCGACCGGGTTGTGCTCAGCCGCATGGCGCCGGACGACACGCCGGCGCGCGTGCGGGTATCGCTGCATTCCAGGACGTCATTCCTGGAGCCGGGACCGGGGATGCGGGTGATGATGACAGGCCACCTTGGCCCGCCCGGCGGCGCCGCCGAACCCGGCGGTTTCGATTTTCGGCGTCACGCCTGGTTCCTCAGGCTTGGCGCCGTTGGCTACACCCGCACCCCGGCGCTGTTGCTGGAACCCGCGCAAGGCGGGCAGTGGATCTCGCGTATGCGCATGGGCCTATCGGCGCGGGTTCAGGCGGCGCTGCCCGGCGAGACCGGGGCCTTTGCCGCCGCCATCATGACCGGCGATCGCTCTGGCATGTCCCAACAAAGCATTCAGGCGCTGCGCTACAGCAACCTTGCGCATCTGCTGGCGATCTCGGGGTTGCACATGGGGTTGCTGGCGGGGTTCGTCTTTGGCGCCGCGCGCATCGCGTTTCTGCTGCCGCCAGGGGCGCGTCATCACTGGCCGGGCAAAAAGATCGCCGCTGGAATCGCGCTGCTGGCATCGGCGGGTTACCTTGCGCTGTCGGGGGGCAATGTCGCCACCGAACGCGCATTTGTCATGGTCGCGGTGATGCTCATCGCAGTCATCCTGGACCGGCGCGCCTTGTCTTTGCGGGCCGTCGCGCTGGCCGCGATCATCGTGCTGTTGCTGCGACCCGAGGCGTTGCTGGGGCCGGGATTCCAGATGTCGTTCGCGGCCACCGTGGCGCTGGTGACGGTCTTTGGCTTGCTGCGAAATTTCGGGATCGAACGCGAAGCGCCGGGCTGGGCGCGCCCCGTCCTGACGCTGGTGGTCTCGTCCCTGACCGCATCGTTCGCGACGGCGCCCATCGCGATGGCACATTTCAACCTGCTCTCGCATTACGGGCTGGTGGCAAACCTTGTCGCGGTTCCGGTGATGGGGATTCTGGTGGTGCCCATGGCCGTGGTGGCGGCCTTGCTGATGCCGTTCGGGCTGGACGCGCCCGCGATGTGGCTGATGAAGCTGGGGCTGGACTGGATTCTGTTGGTGGCGACGACGGTGTCGGGATGGGAAGGATCGCTCGGCCACGTCATGGCGCCGGGTCCGGTCGTGTTGCCGTTGCTGGCCATGGGCGGACTTTTTCTGTGTCTCTGGCAGGGACGGCTGCGTTGGGCAGGGCTTGCGCCGATGGCGCTGGCGGTCGTGCTGTGGCCGCTTTCACAACGCCCGGATCTGCTGATCGCCGACACCGGAACTCTTGTGGGTGCGATGACCGCCGAGGGTCGCGCCCTGTCGCGTGCGAAGGGGGCCGGGTTTCTTGGCGGAGTCTGGCTGGAAAACGACGGCGCGTCTACAGATCAGGCCGAGGCCGCTGCGCTTTGGCCAGGTGGAAGCGCGGATCGCACCGCCCGGATCCAGCTCGCCGGGCTGAGGGTGACCCATCTGCAAGGCAAACGTGCAGCCGAAGCGTTCAAAGGGTGCCCGATACCGGAAATCGTGGTGTCCAGCGTCGATCTGCCCGAGATGCCGGGCTGCGACGTCTATGACCCCAAGCGGCTGCGCGATACAGGCGCAGTCGCGGTCTGGCTGGGCGAGGACGGGGCGCGCTTTGTCACCGCGAGCGGCGCGCGGCTCTGGCATGAGCCGCGACGCGGGCGTCAGTAGGTGCGGATCAGCCCGACGAGCTTGCCCTGGACCTTGACGGAACCGATCGGCAGCACCCGCGGTTCATAGGCGGTGTTCGCCGCCTCCAGAACGATCATATCGCCCTTGCGGCGAAAGCGTTTCAACGTCGCCTCGTAGCCATCCACCTGCGCCACGACAATATCGCCATTATCGGCGCTTGCGGTCTCGCGAATGATCACCACGTCGCCGTCGTTGATCCCGGCGTCGATCATCGAATCCCCCTTGACCTCAAGAGCGTAGTGGTGGGCATTGGACGCCAGCATCGTTCCGGGCACCGCGATCCCCGGAGGGTTGTCGGAAATCGACTGGATCGGCGCGCCGGCGGCAATGCGCCCCATCACCGGAAGCTCGATCGCGCCTATGGTCGACAGCGCGCGGGCTCCGGCGGGCAAATGGTCGGGGCGGTCACCGTCGACCACGTCAGGAGTAAAGGTCGTCGCCGTGCCGCCAAGGTTTTCGGGCAGTTTGAGAATCTCGATGGCGCGCGCGCGATGCGCAAGGCGGCGGATGAATCCGCGCTCTTCAAGCGCGGTGATCAGGCGATGGATGCCGGACTTGCTGCGCAGGTCGAGCGCCTCTTTCATTTCGTCGAAACTGGGTGGAACCCCATCACGTTGCAGCCGCTTGTTGATGAAATCCAGAAGATCGAGCTGTTTCTTGGTCAGCATTCTGCATGTCCCTGCCGTGTCTCTGGTTTGTTCTAGGCATGTTCTCTTTTTGTGTCAATATGCTTGCGATCGAGGAGCCGGCCAAAGCTCGTCATAAAGCTCGTCATAGTGGCACGAAATCAACGACATCTCGCGCGGCGCGTGCAGGATCGAAGGGGGGGCGGACAACCAGCGCGTCCGCTTCTCCGAGGATGCTCAGCAGGGAGCTGTCCTGCCGCTCGAACGGGCGCAGGCCCTCAGGAAGAATGCGCGCGCGCATGTAGTGTTCGCGCGGGCCGTTGGCCGGCAGGTCCACCGCGAGCGGCCCCCGTTTCCGTAGAGCGGGCTCCGCAGGCAGACCCAGCATGGATCGGATGACAGGCGCCATGAAAAGATGCCCGCAAACCATTGCCGAAACAGGATTTCCCGGCAGCCCCATCATCATCGCAGCGCCGAGTTTTCCCGACATCAACGGCTTTCCGGGCCGCATGGCGACCTTGTGAAAGGCCCGTTCCATCCCCAGATCGGCGACCACCCTGGCGACAAGATCGTGATCCCCGACCGAGGCGCCGCCAACCGTGATCACAAGGTCCGCGTCGCCGATCAGGCCAAAGACTGTGCGCAGCGCGCTTTCGCTGTCGCGCGCAATCGGCAGAAGCCGGGGTTCGGCACCCAGATCACCCAGCATCGCGTGCAGGCCGTGCGTGTTTGACGCGATGATCTGATCCGGACCGGGGGCCTCTCCGGGCATCACCAGCTCATCGCCAGTGGAAATCAGCGCCACCCGTGGGCGGCGCGTCACCGGCACTGTGGCAATATTCATCGACGCGAGCAGGGCGATGTCCTGCGGATTGATCCAGCGTGGTGCCAGAACCTGGTCGCCAATGCGAAAATCAGTTCCGCAGGGGCGGATGTTGTCGCCGGATCCAAGCCTGTCCGTGATCAGGATTTCATCTCCGAAACGCTCGACATCTTCTTGTATTACAACAGTTGTTGCGCCTTCAGGGACGGGGGCGCCAGTGAAAATCCGCACCGCCTCGTTCGGGCCAAGCCGGCCGTCGAACCGCGCTCCGGCGGCCGATTCACCGATGACCCGAAAACGCAGTCCCGGCGCGGCGCTGGCAAGAGCGTACCCATCCATCGCCGAAGAGGCAAAGGGAGGCTGGTCGCGCCGCGCCGAAACCGTCCGGGCAAGGACGCGGCCATTGGCCTCGATCAACGGTACCAGTTCGACCGGAAGTGGCGACGCAAGCGCGAACAGCCGGTCCAAAGCTTCAGAAACGCTGATCATGTCGCTTCGTATCGCCCTGATTTTCCACCGTCTTTAAGAACCACGCGAATGCCGCCGATTTCCATAGCCCGATCCACCGCCTTTGCCATGTCATACACCGTCAGCGCGGCGGTGGTGACGGCGGTCAGCGCCTCCATCTCGACGCCGGTGCGGCCGGTTGTCTTGACCGTCGCCTCAATACGCAAGCCGGGAAGGTCTGCATCGGGGGTCAGGTCCACCGACACCTTGCTGACCGGTAGCGGATGGCACAGCGGGATCAGATCGGGCGTCTTTTTCGCACCCATGATCCCGGCAAGGCGCGCGATGCCGATAACGTCGCCTTTTTTCGCACGGCCTTCGGTAATGATATCAAGGGTTTCAGGCGCCATCTTTACCCAACCCCCGGCGGTTGCCACGCGGGACGTTTCGGGCTTGTCCGACACATCGACCATATGGGCATCACCCTTGGCGTCGAAATGCGTCAGCCCGCTCATGCCGCCACCGGGTTCGTCAGAAGGTTGCGGGTCGCGGTTTCGACGTCCTGCTGACGCATCAGGCTTTCGCCGATCAGGAAGCCGCGCGCGCCGTGGCGCGCCATTTCCGCCAGATCGTCCGGCGTGTTCAGGCCGCTTTCGGAAATCAGCATTCGTTCCGCGGGAATTGCCTGAGACAGGGTGCGCGTGGTCTCAAGAGTCGTCTCGAACGTCTTGAGATTGCGGTTGTTTATGCCCATCAAAGGGGATTTCAGTGCCAACGCGCGATCCAGTTCGGCGCGGTCGTGAACCTCGATCAGCGCATCCATCCCCCAGGACAATGCGGCCTCTTCAAGCTCGGATGCCTGGGCGTCGGATACGCTGGCCATGATGATCAGGATACAGTCGGCGCCCAGAGCGCGCGCCTCTGCCACCTGATAGGTATCGTACATGAAATCCTTGCGCAGGACGGGCAATGACGTGGCGGCGCGCGCCTCGACCAGAAACCGCTTGGCGCCCTGAAACGACGGCGTGTCGGTCAGCACCGACAGGCAGGTCGCGCCGCCCCGCTCATAGGCGGCGGCAAGGCCTGCCGGGTCGAAATCCTGTCGGATCAAGCCTTTGGAGGGTGACGCTTTCTTGACCTCGGCGATCAAGCCATAACCCGATTGAACGGCGCGGTGCAGCGCGTCTGAAAACGGGCGTACCGGAAAAGCGGCGCGCGCCTCGGCCTCGATTTCGCTCAGGGGGCGGGCGCGCTTGTCTGCGGCGACCTCTTCCAGCTTGTAGGCCTTGATCTTGTCGAGGATCGTCTGCGTCATCGGGCCTCCGGCGTGGTCCAGTTTATAGGTGTTTCCCCATTTTCAATAAGCCAGTCGTTGACGCGCGAAAAGGGTCGTGAGCCGAAAAAGCCCCTGTAGGCCGAGAGCGGAGACGGATGGGCAGACCGCAGTACGAGATGCCCGCCGCCACGGATGTGCGGTTCAAAGGCTTTCGCGGGGCCGCCCCAAAGCACAAAGGCGCGGCGGCGAGCGGACAGGGTTTCAAGCACCTGGCGGGTCAGTTCGGTCCAGCCAAGCCGGGAATGGGCCTTGGGTTTGCCTTTTGGCACACTCAGCGCGGTGTTGAGCAAGAGCACGCCCTGCGCGGCCCAATCCGCCAGATCCGTCCGATCGCGAGAAACGCCAAGATCGTCGTGCAACTCTTTGAAAATGTTTCCAAGACTGTCGAGCTTGCCTGGAAAGTCCTGGGAAATCGAAAATGCCAGACCGTCCGCCTTGCCTGGTGTGTGGTAGGGGTCCTGCCCAAGGATCACCACCTTGACCGCGTCGGGCGGACACAGATCAAGCGCGCGGAAACGGTGGGTGGCGGGCGGATAGACCGGCAGCGGTTCCGCGTCGATGGCGCGCGCGATCACGGGGTAGGTGTCGCGGAAAAAGGGCAGCCCGGCCCAGGCGGCGGGCGGTGTCATGCGACCTTTTGCGTCGCCTCGGCAAGCGCTGTGACCTTGCCAAGCGCCGCCCCGCTGTCGATGCTTTCCCCCGCCATTGCAACGCCTTCGCGCAGGTCCGCAGCCTTGTCCGCCACCACCAGCGCGGCGGCTGCGTTCAGCAGCACCGCGTCGCGATAGGCGTTCCTGGCGCCATTCAGCACGGCGCGAAAGGCGCGGGCGTTTTCGGCCGGGGTGCCGCCGACGATCTGATCAAAGGGATGCTCGGGCAGGCCCGCGTCCTCGGGATGAATCTCGGTTTCGCGCACGGTGCCGTCCTGTTCCAGCGCGGCCAGCCAGCTGACCCCCGAAATCGCAAGTTCATCGGTGCCGTCCGAGCCATGCACCAGCCAGGCGCGGCTTGACCCGAGCTGGCCCAGCGTTTCGGCCATAGGTCGGATCAGGTCGCGCGAAAAGGCCCCGGTAAGCTGGCGTTTGACCCCGGCCGGATTGGTCAACGGCCCGAGGATGTTGAAAATCGTGCGCGTGCCAAGTTCGGTGCGCACCGGCATGACATGTTTCATCGCCGGGTGGTGCACCGGGGCCATCATGAAACAGATGCCCACGTCACGCAGGATCGGGGCAATGACGGCGGCGGGCAGCATCACCTGCACGCCCATTTCCGACAGCGCATCCGCCGAGCCGGATTTGGACGACAGGTTGCGATTGCCGTGCTTGGCCACGACCGCGCCCGCGCCCGCCGCCACAAAGGCCGCGGCGGTCGAGATGTTCAGCGTGCCCTTGCCATCGCCCCCGGTGCCGACGATGTCGATGGCGCCGTCGGGTGCGGCCACCGGGTTGCATTTGGCGCGCATCACCCCGGCGGCGGCGGCATATTCGGTTACCGTTTCGCCGCGTGTGCGCAACGCCATCAGAAAGCCCCCCATCTGGGCGGGCGTCGCTTCGCCATCGAACAGCACCTCGAAGGCGGATTCAGCCTCGGCGCGTGTCAGGGGGCGGGTGGCGGCGGCGGCGATCAGCGGTTTGAGGCGATCGCTCATGCGGGGACCTTCATCGTATCCAGAAACGACTTTATCAGCGCGTGACCGTGTTCGGACGCGATGCTTTCGGGGTGGAACTGCACGCCATGGATCGGCAGGTCGCGGTGGCGCAGGCCCATGATCGTGCCATCCTCAAGCCAGGCGTTGGCGATCAGGCTGTCGGGCAGCGTGGCCCTGTCCACGACCAGCGAATGATAGCGTGTGGCGGCGAAGGGGCTGGGCAGCCCGTGGAACACGCCGGTATCGTCATGGTGCATGGTGCCCATCTTGCCATGCACGATTTCGCAATGTTGCACCACTTTTCCGCCGAAGGCCTGTCCGATGGTCTGATGACCAAGGCAGACGCCAAACAGCGGCGTTCGGGTTTCGGCAGCGGCCTCGGTCAGGGCAAGGCAGATGCCTGCCTGGTCGGGATCGCAGGGACCGGGGCCAAGCAGGATGCCCGCGGGCTTCAGCGCCATCGCCTCTTGCACGTTCAGGGCGTCGTTGCGCCAGACCTGCGTTTCGACCCCAAGTTCGCCAACGTAGTGGACGAGGTTCCAGGTAAAGCTGTCATAGTTGTCGATAAGCAGGAGCATTGCGGCATTCTCGGGCTGGTAGGCGGGGGTTCGTCCGGGGTATACATGCGCCCGGAGACGGTGCAGCGTCAAGGGCATGCACCGGAAGCGACCGCTCGGGGAACGGGCGGCGGGCTGACACGGGCAGGAACGGCCCGCGCGCGGTTTCGGGACAGCGGACCGGCGCGCGGCACAAGGCAGACCAGGGGGCGAGGGGCAATGGCAAGAGGCTTTGTCGCAGGGGCGATGATCGGAGCGGTGGTGTCCGTGGTCGGGGCAGGGACGCTGTCCCTGGTTGTCGGCCCGCCGCCGCGCGATGCGGTGATCCCGGACCCGGTACCTTTGGAAACCGACGCGCTGCCCCCGGGCGGGGTCGCGACAGCGCCGGTGCGCGAAACACCCGGCCCGGACGCCGTGCAACAGAGCGCACCGCCCGAGCCGATCCCGACCGAGGACGTCGCACCGCCGCCCGAGACGGCAACGCCACAAGGCGATGGTGCGGTGCCGGCGTGGCCATCCGAGCCGGACATGACGCCGCCGCAGCCTGTCGATGCCGCCGATCCGGCCCCGGCGGTTCAGCCGAGCACCCGGCCCCGGCCCATGACACCGCCCGAGCCGATCGCGGATGCGCGGACCGATTCCGGCGCGCCCGAACCGGACATGGTCGCCCCGACGGTCGACAGCACCGGGCCGGTCCTGCCGCCCGCTCCGGTTCCTGCGGACAGGACCGGCGCGCCAGCCGCGTCGGAAACCGCTGCGGGCGCGCGGGACGGTGCCGCGGTTTCGCCCTCCGTCGCCGGGGAAGACCCCTCGCCCGTGGTGTCGACGGCGACGCCGACCCCGCCGCTGCCAGCGCCGATGCCCGACATTCCGGAACGCTCGTCCGGACTTCCGGTCATCGGCGCCCCGGACGGCGACGCGGTCGGCGAAACGCCAAGGCCGCCCGCCGGGGGGGTGGCGATCGGCATCCCCTCGATCGGCGCGCCTGCGGGGTCCTTGGTTGATCGTGACGGCGGTGTGCCCAGACGGCGCCTTCCGAGAATCGCCGGCACGTCCGACGCGCCCGCCGAGACAGCATCGGACGATCAGCCACCGCTGGAACGCTACGCTGCGGCAGTGACCCTGCCCGAGGGCGAGCCGGTGATGTCGGTGGTCCTGATCGACGATGGCAGCGGGCCGCTTGGGCCGGACACGGTTGGCGAACTGCCCTTTCCGGTGAGCTTCGCGATTTCGCCGTCGCACCCTGACGCGCGCGCGGCGGCGCAAGCCTATCGCGCCGGCGGTTTCGAAGTGCTGGCCCTGGCCGGGGTGCCCGACGGCGCGCAGGCCAGCGACGTCGAGATCAACCTGGAGGGCGCGCTCGGCGCGGTGCCCGAAGCAATCGGTGTGCTTGAAAATCCGGCCGGAGGGCTGCAGGGGTCGCGCGGCGTGTCCGAGCAGGCGGCGGAATTTCTGCGCGACTCCGGGCATGGGCTGTTGATGCTGCCCAAGGGCCTGGGCACCGGCGAGGCGCTGGCGCGGCGCGTCGGCGTGCCGACCGCGACGGTTTTTCGGGATTTCGACGGCTCGGGGCAGGACCCGAGGGTCATGCGGCGGTTTCTCGATCAGGCGGCCTTTCGTGCCCGGCAAGAAGGCGCGGTGGTGATGCTGGGCCGACTGCGGGCCGATACGGTTTCGGCGTTGCTGTTATGGGGGTTGCAGGACCGGGCAAGCAGCATCGCTTTGGTGCCGGTGTCGGCGATCCTGACGCGTGACGGGGCGCCGGGTTAGCATCGCGAACCGCAGCCCTGTTGCTTGAAACAGCGCATTGACGCCATCGCGTCACGCCGCCCGTGCGGCCCTGTCACAGAGAGATCGGCATCCTTGAAACCGGGTCAGACCGACCGGTCATCCCGGCTGACCGGGGTCATGCCCCAGCGCGCGACCAGAGCGAGGACCAGAAGCAGCGGAATAACCGTGCCCGCGCCCCAGGACAATAGCGCCCAGACCGTCAGACCGGCAAGCGCCAGGACGGTTATGATCAGGATACCCAGATGGGTTACCGGCATACGCACCTCCTTTATCTTCAAAAGATAGGGCGCGCGGGGGCGAGAATAAACCCGGTTTGCCGAATATAGATGAATTCTTTGCCTGTTCAGGCCGCACCATTTCGCGAGCCCGACCGGCGGCGTTGGTACGGACGTGACAATGGTTCCTGTTTGTTCCAGGGGGCACCGCAACGGGGAATCGTCGTATGGAATCGCGATGCCCGACCGCTTTGTTGCGAACGGCCGCCGGTCTGGCCACGGTGCTGCCCGGCGCACCGGCGGACGGTTCGAACGGCGTCGCTATGAGAACGCGCATGACGGCTGGGACATCCCCGAAAACCCGCCCCTGTGGGCACCGGGGTCAGCAAAGAACGCTTGCGCCGCCCGATCAACCATGGGCGCTCGCCCGACATCCCGTTGCAGTGCACCATCACCCCCCATCGCGGCTGCGAGCATGGCTGCACCTATCGCTTCGCGCGCCCGGCCCATGCTTGTCTTGGCCTGTCGCCCAGGCCGGGTTTCGAAATCCGGCTGGTGGCGCGGCCCGGTGCGCCCGACGTTCTGGCGCGTGAAATGAGGGCGCGGGGGTATCGCCCCAAACCCCTTGCCGGTCGATCGGGCGCGATCACGGGATCATGCGCGTCTGCCTTGAGGGGCTCTGCGATTTCGGTCATCGGGTCACCGTCGTGACCGGCGCAGGATCATCGAGCGCGACATCGCCATCCTGTCGCATATGATCGCCCGCCGCTTTGCCGTGGTGGCCCGCGGGCTTGGCCTGGATGCGCCGCTGCCGCCGCTCGGACGGACCTGTTCGGCGCCTCTGCTTGTTCCGCGCGCGCCTGTCCGCGTCCCCGCCCGCCCGTCCGGGCGATCAGCCTTTCCTGTACTGAGCGCGCCGCTCAGTCGCCCCGTAGCCGGGCGAGCACGCCGGGCAGGGCCGGGTCTTCGTAATCGGCAAGGGTCGCCTTGGCTCCGGCCTCGCGCAGACGATCCTCGGTCAGGCCCGACCGGATGCCGACCGGAAAGGCCCCGCACCGGGCTGCGGCGCGCATGCCGCTGGGGCTGTCCTCGAAGGCGATGCAATCCTGCGCGCGCACGCCCAGATGGCGCATGGCGGCAAGATAGGGCTCGGGGTCAGGCTTGGCCCGCGCGCATTCGTCGCCGATGACCAGCAGTTCGAAACGATCCCGCAGCCCGATGGCCTTCAGCATATGCTCGCCGTTTTCGCGCGGCGCGTTGGTGACCACGGCAAGGCGCCAGCCTTCCGCCTCCGCACGATCAAGCAGCGCCACAGCGCCGGGCATCGGGGGCGTGCCGCCGCTCAGGCGTGCGCGAAAGCGGGCCTCCTTGTCATCGGACAGCGCCTGCGGGTCCTCACCGGGAAAGAGCTTGGGAAAGCTGTCCAGATTGTGATGGCCGTGAATGCGGTTTTCGTAGATGGCGGGGGTCAGCGTCATGTCGCGCTCGGCGAACATTTCGGCGAACACCTCGTAATGCAGCGAATCCGACAGCAGCAATGTGCCGTCGAGATCGAAAAGAAGTGCCTTTTGGCCGGCGGTGCCCATTGTGTGTCCTTTTGCGTTCCGACCCGTGCGTGCCGATGTCCGCGCCCGTGTCCCTGTCGGAGAAACGGCATCGGTGCGTCCGTTTCCAGACTCGCCCCCTGATAGCGCCAAAGGTGCGGGGATGCACCCGTTTCCCGACCCGCGCGATGCGCGCCCATATCGCAGGGAAGATGTGATCGTTTCCACGGGCAAGGCGGGTTGTGATCGGAGGGTTTCGCGGGCAGATGACGGGGCGCCTTGCGGTTGTTGCAAGCGCACCCCGACACATGGCATTCGCATGTTTGCTGACCCGATCATCGCCGTCGTCCATGCAGGGTTCACCGTGGGCTTCGAAGAAGACGGTCGATGACGCGAGGTGCGGATCCGTCAGCAAGAAAGATCGGACCCGCCATCGGTCTGTTTTCGAACGGCGGGTCACGACGGGGGCGCGAAATCAACGGCTTCTGACGCTTGGCAAGACAACGGCACCGGGCGGTCTCGGGACCGCGGCAATACGTTCCCTCATCTGGATGGCACAGCCCGGGGCCGGTTCACGCAGAAAACGATTTGTTGTTCAACTCGTCAGGCGATCCCCGCGGGCCGGGGCGGGATCGCGCTTGCGCGGTGGGCATGCGCCGCGTATCGTGACGCCAAGTTGAAATTCGGAAAGGCGCATGAATATGGCGCCAAGGCGTCCAGACGGCACGGGCGCTTTCCCGAAACCGGTAGAGAGCTCCGCGCCGCACAACCCCGATCCCAATGCGCTCTACGCGGCGCTGGATTTGGGGACAAACAGTTGTCGCATGCTGATTGCCCATCCCAAGGGCAGTCAGTTCCATGTGGTGGATTCGTTTTCGAAATCCGTTCAGCTCGGGCACGGGCTGGAACGGACTGGAAAGCTGTCGCGTGCGTCCATGTCCCGCACCATCGGGGCCTTGCATGTGTGTCAGCAAAAGATCAAACGCCACGAAGTGACGCGGATGCGTCTCGTCGCGACCGAGGCATGTCGGCGTGCCAAGAATGCGCGTGACTTCATTCGGCAGGTCCGGCGCGAAACTGGTCTGACGCTTGAAATCATCCAGCCCGAGGAAGAGGCGCGCCTTGCGGTGATCTCATGCGCGCCGCTCGTGTCCACACGCACGGAACAGCTTCTGGTGGTCGACATCGGCGGGGGATCGACCGAGCTGGTCTGGATCGACCTCGGCTCGGTTCCGGCGCGGGATCGCCCGCGCGCGATCATGCGGCTTCACGCCGGATTCCACCCCGCCGAAAGCCCGTTTCCCGCAGCCAAGGTGGTCGACTGGATTTCGGTGCCGCTGGGGGTCGCAACGCTGCGTGACCAGTTTTCGGACGTTGAAGACGATGCCGCGCGCTACGCGCTCATGAGTTGGTTCTTTGAAGAAAACCTGTCGGAATTTGCCCCTTACAAGGACACGCAGTCGCGCGAGGGCTTTCAGATCGTCGGCACATCCGGGACGGTAACCACGGTGGCCGCGTCGCATCTCGGGTTGCGCCGGTACGATCGCACGAAAGTCGACGGTCTGCGCATGTCATCGGACCAGATCGAGGCCGTGATCCGGCGGTATCTTGAACTGGGGCCGATCGGAAGGCGCCGCGATCCGCGCATCGGTCAGGATCGGCAGGCGCTGATCATGTCCGGTGCCGCCATCCTTCAGGCGTTGCTGCGGCTGTGGCCGACCGACCGGCTTTCGGTTGCCGATCGCGGCCTGCGCGAGGGGCTGCTTTACGCGCAGATGTCAGCCGATGGCGTGCTGGAGGACGGTCCGCTGTAGGCGCGGCAGGCGCCATCCCGCGCCGAGCGCGCCAAAATTTTTCGTACGAAAAATTTTGGCGCCCCCTCAAGCAAATGCGCGTGTCAGCCGGCGAGCGCCTTGTTCAGGTTCTCGTCGATCTTTTCCAGAAATCCCATGGTCGTCAGCCATTGCTGATCCGGTCCGACCAGCAGGGCAAGATCCTTGGTCATCCAGCCGTCTTCGACGGTCTCGACGATGACCTTTTCCAGGGTGCTGGCAAAGGCCATCAGCGCGGTGTTGTCATCCAGCTTGGCGCGGTGTTTGAGTCCACCCGTCCAGGCAAAGATCGAGGCGATGGAATTGGTCGACGTCGCCTTGCCCTCCTGATGCTGACGGTAATGGCGGGTGACGGTGCCATGCGCCGCCTCGGCCTCGACGATCTTGCCATCCGGGGTCATCAACTGCGACGTCATCAGGCCAAGCGAACCAAAGCCTTGCGCGACGGTGTCCGACTGCACATCGCCATCGTAATTCTTGCACGCCCAGACGAAGCCGCCATTCCATTTCATGCAACAAGCGACCATGTCGTCGATCAACCGGTGCTCGTACCAGATGTTCTTGGCCTTGAACCGATCTGCGAATTCCTCTTCATAGACTTGCTGGAACAGGTCCTTGAAGCGACCGTCATAGGCCTTGAGGATGGTGTTTTTGGTCGAAAGATACACCGGCCAGCCCAGGTTCAGCCCGTAGTTGAGAGAGGCGCGCGCGAAGTCGATGATCGACGCGTCAAGGTTGTACATCGCCTGATAGACGCCTGCGGACGGGGCGTCATAGACTTCTTTTTCGATGACCGTCCCATCCTCGCCGACAAATTTCATCGTCAGCTTGCCAGCGCCCGGAAAGGTAAAGTCGGTTGCTTTGTATTGATCGCCAAAGGCATGGCGGCCAATCACGACGGGCCGGGTCCATCCGGGCACCAGGCGCGGCACGTTGCGACAGATGATCGGCTGCCGGAACACGACGCCGCCAAGGATGTTCCGGATCGTCCCATTGGGCGATTTCCACATCTGCTTCAGCCCGAATTCCTCGACCCGCGCTTCGTCGGGGGTGATCGTGGCGCATTTCACGGCGCAGCCGATTTCTTTTGTCTTTTCAGCGGCATCAATGGTGATCTGATCATCGGTAGCGTCGCGGCTTTCGATGCCGAGATCGTAATAGAGAAGATCCAGATCGAGATATGGAAGGATCAGCTTTTTCTTGATGAAATCCCAGATGATGCGCGTCATCTCGTCGCCATCCATTTCGACGATCGGGTTGTCGACCTTGATCTTCGACATACGGAATCCTTTCCTGTCTACATGCGGCCCATGCTGTGTGCTTTAGAGCAGAATCGCATGAAGAGAAAGTGCTGTATGCATTTGCATACCGAAGATTGCGGCATGTGCGGAAGAATCGGGCTGGACGTAACAATTTGGAAAGACGCCACGGAATATAGCAGGGGATGCAGACCCGGTTTTGCCACTTCCTTGATGCCCTGATGATTGTCGCGGCGCTGGTATGCGGCATCGGCAGCACCTTTGCCGCCGCGCTGGGGCCGATGCCCGACCGCGCGGGCGATGTTGTCCTGGTGATTGCACCGCCCTGGTCGGTCGGCGCGGCGGCGCTTGTCCTGCGCGCGGGGGGGCAGCCGGTGGGACCGTTTTCCGCGCCTTTCGGCACCCTCGCCGTCTTTGATACAGCACCACCCGTCAGCCAGCTTGTCAGCCTTGGCGCATGGACCGTGCGCGATGCACGCTTCATTTCTTCCATTTGCGGAGTCTCCGGATGATCCCCATGCTTCTTGACCGTATCCAGAAGATGCCGGAGGCGCTGCTTGTGTCGCTTCTCGGGATGATGGTGCTTCCGGTGAACTTCGCGTCAGATCTCTATCTCGGTCTGTCGAACATGCCGGCCACCGCGAGCGCGGTGGTGCTGGTGGGCATGGCGCTTTTGTCGATCCGGATGAACACCCGGCTGCGTGATTTCGTGGTGACAACGGCGGTTCTCGCCGAAGTGATGATCCTGACGGCTGTGTATCAGATGCATCCCTGGCAGATCGACACGCACATGATCTACTTCGTGATGCTTGCCGGGATCTCGGCAATGAACCGCGTCAGCGTCATGCTGTACGGTGCCGGTCTGGTGGCGGTCCATCACGTTGCGCTGACGGTATTTTTTCCATCTCTGGTGTATCCGTCTGTCGATTTCATCGAAGGCGTCATGCGCACCTCGCTTCATGCCGGAGTCGTTATCATGGAAACGGTGATCCTCACGTTGTCGATCCTGCAGCGAAATATCGCGACCCGACGGATCGAGGAAAGCCGCGAGATGCTTGCGGATGAAAGCCACAAGGCGGCCGAGGCACGATCGCGCGCCGAAGCGGCCGAGCGGGAAACGCGCGAGGTTGTCACGCTGTTCAACGACCACCTCCACCGGCTCGCGGACAGGGATCTGTCGTACAAGATCGAAAAACCGCTGCCCGAAGCGTTCGAACCGCTGCGTCGTGATTTCAACCAGGCGGTGACGCAGCTGGAACAGGCGATTTCGGGCGCCAACAAGAAGGCACTCGATTTCGAAGAAGAAGCACGGGGCCTGGAATCCGTGACGGGCGATTTGTCCGGGCGCAGCGAGCAGCAGGCCAACGATCTCAGCTCTGCCGCGCAGCACATGTCCGCCATGACGCGCGCGCTTGGCGGCACCGCCGAGCAGGCGGGGGCGGCTTCCGAACGGGCGCTGGTTGCGCGCGAAAGTGCCGAGCATGGCGGCGCAGTGACAAACGACGCCATCCAAGCGATGCATCTGATCGAGCAGAGTTCTTCGGAAGTCGGCAAGATCATGGATCTGATCGACGATATTTCCTTCCAGACAAATCTTCTGTCCCTCAACGCCGGGGTCGAGGCGGCGCGGGCCGGCGAAGCCGGCAAGGGCTTTGCGGTCGTCGCATCCGAGGTCCGCCAGCTTGCACAGCGCACATCCGAAGCGGCGGCAGGGGTCAAGACGCTGATTCTGGTCAGCGAAGAGCAGGTGACCAACGGCGCGCGGCTGGTAAACGAGGCCGGAGCGAGACTGTCCGCGATTGTCGAAGAAGTCAGCGCGGTCAGCGCGATGATCAGCAAGATTCGCGACGAAAGCCATGGTCAGTCAAAGGGCATGGGCGATCTGTCTGCGACCCTTGCGCGGCTCGATTCCGAAACACAGGACACCGCCGGTCTGAGCGAGGAAATGGCGGCCCTGGGTCTGCGAATCCGCGGCCATGCGCGGGGATTGCTGGGGGATATGGGGGTTTTTCACCTTCCCCAGGACGACGAGGCGCAGCGCCGCAAGGCCTGAAAAGCCCTTGCAATGACGATAGAGCGGGCCTCTCCGGGGCGGGCCCCCGGACCACCCCGGTCAGGATCGCGCTTCGACCCGCAGCAGCCATCGCATTGCAAGCAGCGCAAGTACCGCTTCCACAAGGACCCCCGCCGCCAGCGGAACCGGCGTGCCATTGAACAACAATCCGACAGGCGCCGCGATGATCACCGCAATGACCGTCGCAACCGCCCCGATCAGAGACGCCGCCAGCCCGGCGATATGGCCCACCGGCTCCATCGCGATGGCATTCACGTTTCCGATGGTCAGGCCCATCTGAAAAAATACCGACCATTGCCACACCAGAAAAACCGCGAAGCCCCACCCTCCCGGAACCCCGACAATAAAGGCCGTCAGCGCCAGCGCCACTATGACGACATTGGCCGCAAGCATGACCTGGATCAGCAGCCGCATCCCGAGCCGCATCACCAGAGCCGCGTTCAGCACGTTGCCGCTTGCGGCGCAAACCGCGACACCCGCGAACCACAGTGGAAAGCTGTCCCCCTTGCCGAAGCTCAGATCGTAGATCTGTTGCACCTGTGAAATCATCGAGAAAAGCATCGAAAAGATCAGCCCCTGCATCAGGATCGTGATCCGCACCACCGGGTTTCCCAGCAACTCCGCCAACGCGTCCTTCAACGCCACGACGCTGAAGGGACGGCGATTCTGGCGCGGCAGGGTTTCGGGAAGACGCAGAAACAGCCACAGGGACGATATCGTCGCAAGCAGGACGAAGGCCCAGAAAATCGCTCTCCAGCTGCTGACGTCGATGATCAGCGCGCCAATCGACGGCGCGAGTGCCGGGAACAGGGTGAACACCATCATGACAAAGGACATGATCCGGGCCATTTCCCGTCCCGAATGCAGGTCGCGCACGATGGCAAGCGCGACGACCCGCGGCCCGGCCGCCCCAAACCCCTGGATCATCCGCGCGAACAGCAGGCCTTCGAGCGTGTCTTCCGTGGCGGCGAGCAAAGACATCGCGATATAGATCGCGGCGCCCCCAAGGATCACCGGTTTGCGCCCGAAGGTGTCGGACAGCGGTCCCGTGAACAAAGTGCCAATCCCCATGCCCAGCACAAAGCTGGTCACCACCAGTTGCGCGCGGTTGACATCCTCGGGGGTCAGTTCCGCGCCGATCTGGGGCAGCGCGGGCAGCATGGCGTCGATCGAAAAGGCGATCGTGGCAAAGAGCGTCGCGAGCAAGGCGACGAACTCCACGCGTCCTGGGGCGGTGATGATGCGCAAGGGAGGCCTCGGGGTCGGGAGGGGACAGGGCGGAACCGCCGTCGGGCCGGGGCTGGCCTCGAATGCAGCGGGCGTTCGGCCTTGGGGCTATCGGAGTTTGGTGACGGGTCACAAGGTACAACGATACCAAACCGCTCACAAGCCCGTGACCGCAGCGTAAGCGTCCGGTCGCGCCCCCGTCACGAGGCTGCACGATCCTGCGCCGCCACCTCGGCGATGACCTTTGACCACAGCTCGGTCGCCTGTGCGCCGGGCACCGCATGCTTGCCGGCGACCACAAAGGTCGGCACCGCCGTGACACCCATGCCGCGCGCGGTTGCGTCCATCTCGACGATCTCGCGCTTGTCGGCATCGCTGCCAAGCAGCCGCAGAACGACGCTGGCATCAAGGCCGCAGGCGTCGGCGATGTCCCCGAGCACCTCGTGATCGCCGATGTCGCGCCCTTCGGTGAAGTAGGCGGCAAACAGCGACGAGACGACGGCGGTCTGCACGCCTTCGATCCCGGCCCAGTGGATCAGCCGGTGCGCATCCAGGGTCGAGGGGGTGTGCGTGATCGCATCCAGCCGCATGTTCAGCCCGGTGGCCTCGGCCTCCTGAGCCACGGGCAGATAGGCATCGACCGCGGCCTGCTTGCCGCCGAACTTGGTTTCCAGATAGGTGCGGCGGTCCACGCCGCCCGCCGGCATGTCGGGATTAAGCATGAACGGACGCCAGCGGATGGTGAACGGATGGCCCGGCGCCTCGATCAGGGCGGCATCCAGCCGGGCCTTGCCGATGTAGCACCAGGGACAGATCGGGTCGGAGAAAATATCAAGAGTAACCATGGCAAGCGTCCTTTTGGCCGGCCTTCTAACAGGCCAGGGCGTCAGAGGCGACAGCGGAATCGCCTCTGCGCCGGGGGCGCCTGCCAGGGTCAGCCGCGGCCACGTTTTTCAAAGCGCGGCAGCATGGCGGAAAAATCCATGCCCTGGCCGGACTCTTCCTCGACGAAGCGGCGATAAAGCTCCAGCGCGCGGGCGCCCATCGGTGTGTCGGCATCGACTGCCTCGGCGGCCTGTTGCGACAGGCGCAGATCCTTGAGCATCAGGTCGGCGGCGAAGCCAGGCTTGTACCCGTTGTCCGCGGGCGAGGCCGGTCCTACCCCCGGCGCCGGGCAATAGGCGTTCATCGACCAAGAAGACCCCGACGAGGTCGACACCACGTCAAACATTGCCTCGCGCGCAAGGCCCAGCTTGTCGGCCAGCGCGAACGCCTCGCAGGTGACGATCATGGTCGCACCAAGGATCATGTTGTTGCAGATCTTGGCCGCCTGGCCGTTGCCCGACGGGCCGCAATGCACGGCCTTCTGGCCCATGATGTCGAACAGGGGCGTCGCGATGGCGAACGCCTCGGGGCTGCCCCCGACCATGAAGGTCAGCGTGCCCGCGGCGGCGCCGCCGATGCCGCCCGAAACCGGGGCGTCCAGCGCGCCCAGCCCGGCCGCCTGCGCCTGCTCTGCAACGGTGCGGGCGCTGTCCACATCGACGGTCGAGCAATCCAGCAGCACTGCTCCCTGCGCCATGGCGGGAATGATGTCATCGGCGACTGTGCGCAAAATGGCGCCGTTGGGCAGCATGGTGATGACCACCCGGGCGTCGGCGACCGCCTGGGCCGCGGTTTCGGCCTGTGTGACGCCCGGCGCCGTGGCGCCCGCCACGTCGAAGCCGATGACGCTGTGGCCCGCCGCGGCAAGATTGGCCGCCATTGGCGCGCCCATGTTGCCCAGTCCGATGAATGCGATGTTCATGCCGTTTCCTCCCGTTCAATACCTGTTACAGCGTCAGTTCGCGGTCCCCGAGCGGGGCAAGCATGGCCGCGACCTTGTCCGGCGTGACGTCGCCCGCCTGAAACCGCCATTTCGGGTCCCGGTCCTTGTCGATGATCTGCGCGCGCACGCCTTCCAGGAAATCGCCCTGTTCGACGGCGCGATAGGACACGCGGTATTCCTGTTGCAACGCCTCGCGGATACCGCCGGGTGCTGCGCGCAGACGGCGCAGCATTTCCAGCGTCAGCGCCATCGACAGCGGCGCATTGCGGCGCAGCGCCTTGAGCGCACCTGTTGCAAGGTCGCTGTGCGCGGCGGCAAGGGCGCTTTCGATCACGGCCACGGTTTCGCCCGCAAACAGCGTTTCGATGTCGCCCTCGCTTGCGGCAAGCGCGCTTTCGGGGGGTGGAGCCGCCATCGCGGCCAGGGTCTGCGCGTCGCCGGTCTGGCACAGGTCCGCCGTCAGCGCGGGCCAGTGCGCCTGAGGGATGAACAGATCGGCGAACCCGGCGAAAAGCGCATCCCCCGGCCCCATGCGGGCCGACGTGAGGCCAAGGTAGTCGCCAACCCGGCCCGGCGCGCGCGCCAGCAACAGCGTTCCGCCGACATCCGGCACAAAACCGATGCCGCATTCGGGCATCGAGATCTGCGTGCTTTCCCCGACGATCCGGTGCGAGACATGCCCGCCAAGGCCGACCCCACCGCCCATGACGAAGCCGTGCAGAAAGGCGATGATCGGCTTGGGATAATCCGCCAGCTTGGCGTTCATCCGATATTCGTCGGCCCAGAAACGGCGGCCAAGATCATAATCCCCGGCCATGCCGGCGCGCCAGACGTCGCCGATGTCGCCCCCCGCACAGAAGGCGCGTTCGCCTTGTGCATCCAGGATGACCAGCGCCACCGCGTCATCCTTTCGCCAGGCGTCGATGGCGGTTTCGATGGCCAGGCACATGTCATGGGTCAGCGCGTTCAGCGCCTGGGGGCGGGTGAGGGTGATGCGCCCGGCGCGGCCCTCGATACGGGTGTGGATGTCGGGCATCTGCTGCTCCTTTCGTGGCGGATCAGCGCGACACAAGTCCGCGCGCCACGATCAGCCGCATGATTTCGTTGGTGCCTTCCAGGATCTGGTGCACACGCAGGTCCCTGACAATCTTTTCGATGCCGTAATCCGCAAGATAGCCGTATCCGCCGTGCAGTTGCAGGCACTGGTCCGCCACTTTCGACCCGGCTTCGGTCACGAATTTCTTTGCCATGGCGCAGTATCCGGAGGCATCGGGGGCGCCCTGATCCAGCTTCCACGCGGCCTGACGCAGGAACACCCGCGCGGCCTGCAAGTCGATTTCCATGTCGGCCAGCCGGAATTGAAGGGCCTGGAACTGGTCGATGCTTTGGCCAAAGGCCTGGCGTTCGGCCATATAGGCGAGCGTCGCGTCCAGCGCGGCCTGCGCGGCCCCCAGCGAGCAGGCCGAGATGTTCAGCCGCCCGCCGTCCAGCCCGGCCATGGCGTATTTGAACCCCTTGCCCTGTTCGCCCAAAAGGTTTGCAGCGGGAACGTCGCAGCCATCCATCTGGACCTGCCTTGTGGGCTGCGACTTCCAGCCCATTTTTTGTTCCAGCCCGCCAAAGGACAGCCCCGGCGTGCCGTCTTCGACCAGCAGGGCGGAAATGCCGCGCGGGCCATCATCGCCGGTGCGGGCCATGACCACATATATGTCGGAATAGCCGCCGCCCGAGATGAAGGCCTTGGTGCCGGTCAGGCTGTACCCGGTCGCGGATTTGTCGGCGCGGGTGCGCAGCGCGGCAGCGTCCGAGCCTGAATTCGGTTCCGTCAGGCAGTAGGACAGCACCGTTTCCATGGACAGCGCACCGGGCAGCACACGCGCCTTCATCTCGTCCGAGCCGTAGCTGTCGATCATCCGCGCGCACATGTTGTGGATCGACAAGAAGCCCGCGACCGACGGGCAGGCCATGCTGAGCGCCTCGAACACCAGCGTGGCGTCGAGCCGCGTCAGCCCCGCGCCGCCGCTATCCTCGTCGACATAGATGCCGCCAAGGCCCAGCTCGCCCAGCCGGGGCCACAGATCGCGCGGGATGGTCCCGGCGGTTTCCCAGTCGCGCGCATGGGGCGCGATGTGTTCCTGCCCGAACCCGTGGGCCATGTCGAAGATCGCCGATTGCTCGTCGCTCAACGCAAAATCCATGGGACGCCTCCCTTTCTCATGGAAATTGAACAGTTGTTCAGATTGTGTGCGGAGTCGGCGCGGATTGCAAGCGGGGATGACGCCGGACCGGCGCGGCCGCCGGCGATCAGGGGCGCGGGGTGGGCGCCTCGCGCATGATGCGTTCCATCTTTTGCAGCAGCACGGCGTTGTCGAATTTGGCTTCGGCGGTGGCGCGGGCGGCGCGGGTCATGGCGCTGCGGTCGCTCATGTCGAGCACCTGGGCGATGCGCGCGGCAAAGCCCTGTTCATCCCATTCGGGCACCAAAAGCCCGTTGACGCCATGCTCGACCGCCTCGGGAATGCCGGCGTGGATCGTCGACAGGGTGATGCAACCGCAGGCCAGGGCCTCCTGGATGGCGGTGGGCAGGCCTTCGGTGTTGCCGTTTTGCGCGGTGACGGAATGTTGCAGGAAGGTCTCGGTGATCTCCAGCCGCTGGCGCACGGCATCATGCGGCAGGGCCCCGGCAAAGGTCACCTGATCGGTCACGCCAAGCGTCGCCGCCATGGTCCTGCATGTGTCCAGCAAGGGGCCGTCGCCGATAAAGGTCAGATGCGCGTCGCGTCCCCGCGCGGCGGTGGCAAAGGCACGCAGGGTGACCTGGGGCGCCTTTTTCTCGACCATGCGCCCCACCGCCAGAAACGTCCCCGGCGTCTTGGCCCTCGGGGCAAAGCGGCGGATGTCCACCCCCGAGGGCACCACATGGGCGTTCGGGTGCGTCACGCCATGGGCGGCCAGATTATCAAGCAGGAACTGGCTGACCGAAAACACTCCCGCAAGCCGGGGCATCATGCGCCGGTACGCGCGCACGATCTGGCGAGAGCGCAGCGCAAAGCTGGCATCGGTGCCACGGAAATAGGTAAAGACGGGGATGTCCAGCGCCGCCCCCAGCTTGGCCACCACCAGCGCCTGGGTGCCGAATTCCGCCAGGATCACCTGCACATGCTGGTCGCGCAGCCAGTCCGCGAGGCGCTGGCGGTTCCGGCCAAAGGGCAGCCGGCCGGTGCCTTCGACCGCGGCGTTCCAGCCCATGGCAAAGGGCGCGCGCAGTTTGTCGGCCATGCCCAGCGGCGCGCGGCGCACGAACAGCGGCTTGCCGAACGGATCGGCGCCGTTGAAGCGCCCGGTCAGCACGCAGGTATCGCCGCCAAAGGCATGCTGGATATGGCGGTTGATGAAGGTTTCGCCGGGGACGTGAAAATCCGAGGTGACGATGCAGGTTCTCATGGGCGTTCCCCGTGCTGTCGCCGTGCTGGCCCAGTGTATAGTCCAGTGTGGTCCAGTGCTGGACCCGTGCCGGGCAGGTCCCGTAGATGCCTTGCGACGGCGTGCCGCGCAAGGGTCAGAGTCCTTCGTGAAATTCGTCGATCAGATGGCGGACGACGGCGCGCATCCCGTCCTCGCTTCCTTCGGCAAAGGGGGCGGCGGCGGCGCGCTGGCGGCTGGCGGATGTGCCGGTGCGCACCACATGGCGCATCCGGTTCACCTCGGCGCTGCACCCAAGCGCCTCGGCGTCTTCGGCGATCAACGCGAGCAGATCGTCGGCAAGCTGGTCGAACGGCACGATGGCGCCGGCGCCAAAGTCGATCAGCCCTTCGGTCACGCCATACCGCTGCGCGCGCCAGCGATTTTCCGCGATCAGGAAATTTTCGTAGATCCGCCATCTCTGGTTGCGATGACGGAGGCGCCAGAGCATGCGCAACAGGCATTGTACCAGCGCCGCCAGCATCAGCGTGTCCTCGATGCGGGGCTGCACATCCATGATGCGGGTTTCAAGCGTGGGAAAGCGCGCCGAGGGACGCAGATCCCACCAGATCTTTGAACTGTCCTCGATCACCCCCAGATCGACCAGCGCCTGCACCGAGCGTTCGTAATCCTCCCAGTTGGCGAATTGCGGCGGCAGGCCGGTGCGCGGCAGGTTGTCGAACACCGAAATCCGGTAGCTGGCCAGCCCGGTGTCCTGCCCCTGCCAGAACGGCGACGAGGTCGACAGTGCCAGAAGATGGGGCAGGAAATAGCTGACCTGCCGCATCAGGTCGGCGCGCAGATCGTCGTCGCCGATTTCGACATGCACGTGCATGCCGCAGATCAGCATGCGCCGCACCACCGCCGCCAGCGCGCGGTGCAGATCGTTGTAGCGGTCCTTGTCGGTATGGAGCTGGTGCTTCCAGTCGGCGCGCGGATGGCACGAGGCCGCGATGGGCGACAAGCCAAATCGCGCGGCATGCCGGGCGACGGTGCGGCGCAGGCGGCGCAGATCGTCGCGCGCCTGGGAAATATCCGCGCAGGGCCTGGTGCCGATCTCGATCTGGCATTGCAGGAATTCCCGGCCGACCTGATCGCCCAGATCGGCGCGGCACGCTGTCAGCAGGCCTTCGGGCGCTTCGGCAAGGGCCAGCGTGGTGCTGTCGACCAGCAGGTATTCTTCTTCGATGCCCAGTCGAAACGCCGGGCGCGTGCTGCCATGTGCCATTGCCATCCTCCCGCACGCAGCAAAGCAGAGCCGGCGCCATCGGGCAAGAGGCGCGCGGTTCAGCGCGCGGCGCGCAGGAAATCCGCGATCTTGCGTTCGGGCTGGCCGATATGGTCCAGCGCCGCCGCTTCGGAGCGAAATACGTCGATCCGGTAGGGCAGGGTATTGTCGGCGACCTGATGGTACATGCGTGAGGCGCCGAACGCGAGATCGTCGGGCGCGTAAAACGCATAGCGCGTGCCGGGCAGCACGTTTCTGGTCAGCCGCGATTCCGCCCCGACCATTGACAGCACCTGGAGGAAATCCGACGTCAGGTCCGCGATCCCCGACAGGTCGGCAAACAATGCGGTTCCGGGACGGCAATGGGGGTCGCCCTGAAGCCGTTCGATCACGCCGATATACTCTGCCGGCGTCGTGACACCGAAAAAGCGCAAGTAGGCAAGGTTCCGTTTCGGATAAAGGATCAGGTCAATTGCCATCTGGGATCGTACGTTTCTTCCAACACGTTAAAGTGGATCGTGGAGCGTTCAGCTCGCGCATTTGGTGTTCCGCGATACTGGAGATGTCAAGCGGTTCACATGCCGGCCCCCCAGCGTGCCCGCTCAGGCAAGTCTGCAAAACCGGTTTCCGGCGGACCGGACAAGCTGCGCGTCCGCGCCTTGTCCTGCTGGAGGCACGGTACAACCTGTCGAAGCATACCCGTGTTTTCATGGCCATTCGGGAGTCCTGATGCGCGACGCGACCGGGGGCGGGATAGGTCGCACGCGTTTCTTCCGCAGTACCGGCGAACTGATCGGGCTGGTGCGTCCGCACCGCCATGAGCCGCGGGTCATCCCGTTCGATCGCGGCGGCCGACGACCGATCGACAACGTGCTTGTGCCCGGATCGGGCATCGGGGGAGGTATGTAGCGACCAAAGACCATCATGGTTTCCTCGAGCCCGGCAAGTCCTGCGTCACGAACGAAGACAAGACCCCGAGCGGGCGGGATATGGACAAAGACGGGCATGAACGGTGAGCTTACTGGATGAACAAGAGCACATCGAGACAGGGCCGCGTGAAGGAACCGCCCTGTGATCGCGGAATACTTCTCACAATCTGAATGCGGAATGCAACCATTTGGTGAGAGCCTTTTCGAAAAAATGAAATTTATCCTGTGTTAAACACAAATGTGACCGGCAAGCCACATGGAACCGGGGTGGCATTCCTGCCACCCCCCTTCGCATCACGTCCTGTTCGGATCCGATCAGTCCATGGCCTTGAAATTGAACTCGCCGCCTTCCTTGATTCCGGAAAACCAGCGCGCGGTGACGGTCTTGGTTTTGGTGTAGAACCGGAACGCGTCGGGGCCGTACTGGTTAAGATCGCCGAATGCCGATTTCTTCCAGCCGCCAAAGGTGTGATAGCTCAACGGCACCGGGATCGGAAAGTTGATCCCGACCATGCCCACATTCACCCGGTGGGCAAAATCGCGCGCGGTGTCGCCATCGGCGGTATAGATCGCCGTGCCGTTGCCGTATTCGTTGTCGATCACCAGTTCGAGCGCCTCTTCGTAGGTTCCGGTGCGCACCTGGGTCAGCACCGGGCCAAAGATCTCCTGCTTGTAGATCTCCATATCCGGGGTGACGTTGTCGAACATCGACGGACCGACGAAAAAGCCGTTCTCATAGCCCTGAAGCGCGAAATCGCGGCCATCGACCAGCAGCGAGGCCCCCGCATCGACGCCCGATGCGATCAGCCCTTCGATGCGCGCCTTGGACGCAGCGGTGATGACGGGGCCGTAATCCACGTCCTCGCCCGCCGTATAGGGGCCGACCTTCAGCTTTTCGATGCGCGGCAGCAGCTTTTCGACCAGCGCGTCGGCGGTTTCCTTGCCCACCGGCACCGCCACCGAAATCGCCATGCAGCGTTCGCCGGCCGCGCCAAAGCTGGCGCCGACCAACGCATCGGCGGCCATGTCCAGATCGGCGTCGGGCATGATGATCATATGATTCTTGGCGCCGCCAAAGCACTGCGCGCGCTTGCCGTTGCTGGCGGCGCGACCATAGATGTACTGGGCGATCGGGGTCGAGCCGACAAAGCCGACCGCCTGCACGGTGTCATTGTCGAGGATCGCGTCGACGGTGTCCTTGTCGCCGTTGACCACCTGAAGCACGCCTGCGGGCAGCCCCGCTTCGATCAGCAATTCGGCCAGGCGCAGCGAGGTCGACGGCACGCGCTCGGACGGCTTGAGGATCATCGCATTGCCCGAGCTGAGCGCCGGCGCCATCTTCCACAGGGGGATCATTGCGGGAAAGTTGAACGGGGTGATGCCGGCGACCACGCCCAGCGGCTGGCGCATGGAATAAAGGTCGATGCCGGGCCCGCCGTTGTCGGTGTATTCGCCCTTGAGCAGGCTGGGCGCGCCCATGCACAGCTCGACGACCTCAAGCCCGCGCTGCACGTCGCCGCGCGCATCGGGCAGGGTCTTGCCGTGCTCCATCGACACCAGCTCGGCGAGCTCGTCCATGTGCTCGTTGATCAGCGCGCCGAATTTCATCATCACGCGAGCGCGGCGCTGCGGGTTGGTCGCGCCCCATGCCTTTTGCGCCTGTTCTGCGCGGGCGACCGCATCGTTCAGCTCCTGGACGGTGGCCAGCGGCACCCTGGCGATGGCTTCGCCGGTCGCGGGGTTGAACACATCGGCAAAGCGCCCCGAGGTGCCCTTGACGCGCTGCCCGTCGATGAAATGAGTCAGTTCCTTCATGGTCGCTCTCCCTTGCGATTTCGGATTTGAGCGCAGCCTAGTCTTGCACAAATGCAGGGTACAGGGGTAATCCGGCAAAAGGGTTTTGCGTTTTTGCAAGGGCAAGCCATGCGCGACAACTGGGACGACCTGCGGATCTTTTTGGCGGTGGCGCGGGCGGCCGGGCTTTCGGGGGCGGGACGCGTGCTGCGCATGGATCCGGCAACCGTGGGGCGGCGTGTGGGCCGGCTGGAGGAAACGCTGGGCCAGCCGCTGTTCGCCAAAAGCCCGCAAGGCTATGCGCTGACCGAGGCGGGCGCGCGCCTGCTGGGTCACGCAGAAAGCGCCGAGGCGGCGCTGGGACTGGGCGCGCAGGCCGTGCGCGGCGCGGGCACCGGCATGTCGGGACAGATCCGCATCGGTGCGCCAGACGGCATGGCCAATTTCCTGTTGCCGCAGGTCTGTGCCGAAATCGGTGCCGCCAACCCGGATCTCGACATCCAGATCGTCGCCCTGCCGCGCATCGTCAACCTGACGCGGCGCGAGGCGGATCTGGCCATTGGCGTGTCCGCGCCCACCGCCGGACGGCTGGTGGTGCAAAAACTGACAGAGTACCGGCTGCATCTGGCCGCCTCGCGCGATTATCTGGCGCAGCACCCGCCGATCCGGACACGCGCCGATCTCCGGGCGCATCGCATCGTCGGCTACATTCCCGACATGATCTTCGACAAGGAACTGGACTATCTCAGCGACCTCGGGCTGGACCGGGTCGGTCTTGCGTCCAATTCCGTGGCGGTGCAATTTCACTGGTTGCGGCAGGGGGCGGGCGTCGGCATCGTGCATGATTTCGCGCTGCCCGCAGCACCCGGTCTGGTCAAGGTCTTGCCGGACGATGTGTCGATCACCCGCAGCTTTTATCTGGTGCGTCATGCCGATGATCGCCGGCTTGGACGGTTGGACACCTTTGCCAAGGCGCTGGTGGAGGCGGTGCGCCGCGAATTAACCCGACTCGAAGGTCTGAGTTGACAAACTGTCGCAAGCAGCCGAGCCTTCTACCATAACGCGAGCGATGGAGAAACGCAGATGCAGGTACAGCAGATTCTCAAGGACAAGCGCAGCGACGGGGTGGTGACGGTCGGGCTGAAAGCGACCGTGGCAGAAACGGCACAGCTGCTTGCCGAGCGGCGCATCGGCGGCGTGGTCGTGTCCGAAGACGGGCAGACCCCGCTTGGCATCCTGTCGGAACGCGACATCGTGCGCCGGCTGGCCGCCGAGGGCGCTGCGGTGCTCGGCATGGCGGTCGAGGATCTGATGACCAAGGATCTCAAGACCTGCAGCTGCAAGGATGACTGCGACGAGGTGCTCGCGCGGATGACCGAAGGGCGATTCCGCCATATGCCCGTGGTCGAGGATGGCGTGATGGTCGGCATCATCACCATCGGCGACGTGGTGGCGGCGCAGATCGCTGAACTGTCGATGGAAAAACACGCCCTGCAAGGGATGATCATGGGGCACTGATTTCGGGGAAAGACCGGGCAGGGGTTGCATATTCCAGCGCAATATAGTTGCGTGCCGCAAACGACGGAGGGGCACCCCATGCGTATCGGTCTTTATCCGGGCACCTTTGACCCGATCACGCTCGGCCATATCGACATCATCAGCCGCGCGACGCTGATGGTCGACCGGCTGGTGATCGGCTGTGCGATCAATCGCGACAAGGGGCCGCTCTTTTCGCTCGAAGAGCGCGTCGCCATGATCGAGGCGGAATGCGCGGCGATGTCAGAGACGACCGGCACCGAAATCGTCGTGCATCCGTTCGAAAACCTGCTGATCGACTGCGCGCGCGATGTGGGCGCGCAGATCATCATCCGCGGCCTGCGTGCCGTGGCGGATTTCGAATACGAATTTCAGATGGTCGGTATGAACCGCGCGCTCGACAGCAGCGTCGAGACGGTGTTCCTGATGGCCGAGGCCAAGCATCAGGCGATCGCCTCGAAACTGGTCAAGGAAATCGCCCGGCTGGATGGCGACGTCAGCAAATTTGTGACACCGGCGGTGCATGACGCGCTCAAGGCGCGCTTTGCGCGGCGTTAGCTGCCATAGACAGAGCGATGCGCCAGTTCGGCTTCGTGGCCGGCGATGTCGCAATCGAATCGCGTCCTGACGGGCAGCGATTTCAGTGTGCTGAGCGTGCGGCGAAAGGCGTAGCGGCGATAGATCGAATTCAGGACGGACATGGTTCGGTTCCTCTTGTGCATTTTGACAGGTGCACGTCGCACCGGTCCGGGTGGTGCCTGCGCGAGGGTGTCGCGGTGTCAGGCTTGGCCATAGACGGCCTGGGCGGCGATGCGATGCGCGTCGCCTTGGTGGATGTCCAGATCAAGCGCCACGTCCAGCGGCATGCTGCGCAATTCGCGCAGGGTTCGCAGGTACTTGGCGCGGCGGTCCAGACGGGATCTTAGGGCGTTGATAAGCTGTGTCATGGTGTTGCTCCGTATCTCCTCCCTGTGTTTCTGTTGGCGCTAACCTAGGCGTCGCTGCGGTGCAGCACAACGTCCAAGACTTTCTGCCCGAGTTGCAAAAAATGCATGGCGGCGGGAGCCGGATCGCCGGCTTTTCCATCCCGGCTGTGCGACGCACGGCGCGAACCCCGTTGTTTTCCATGGCTCTGGGGAATCGTTAACCGGAACGGCTTGGTCTTGAGCCAGCCTCATATGGGGGCGCCAAAGGTCAAGCCGCGATACCATGGGAATTCGTGCAACGGGATCGCCGGGTCCCCGGCGGCCAAGGCATCCAGCACCGTCATCCTGCAACGAACGCTGTCACCACCGGTCACGGTCACCACCGAAATTCTGCCGTCGTGGACATCCGCCCGTTCGACCGAACCGGGGGCCGTGCGGGGGTATGCGTCAGCAAAAACCGTCATGAAAGACGAACAGGGCAGGGCCGTTTCCGACCCCGCCCTGCGTATCATGCGCCGCCGCGGGCAGACGCCCGCCGTCGCGCGATCAGATAAGCTTGCCCATGGCGACAGCGGTGTCGCTCATGCGGTTGGAAAAGCCCCATTCGTTGTCGTACCAGGTCAGGATGCGCACCATGGTGCCGTCCATGACCTTGGTCTGGTCCATGTGGAAGATCGACGAATGCGCATCGTGGTTGAAGTCGATCGACACGTTGGGCTTTTCGGTGTAGCCCAGAACTCCCTTGAGCGGGCCGTCAGCGGCAGCCTTGATCGCGGCGTTGATCTCTTCGACGGTGGTCGGATTCCTGGCTTCGAACACCAGATCGACGACCGACACGTTCGGGGTCGGGACACGGATCGCGACGCCGTCGAGCAGACCGTTGAGCTCTGGAAGCACGAGACCAACGGCCTTGGCCGCGCCGGTCGAGGTGGGGATCATCGACATCGCCGCGGCGCGGCCGCGGTACAGATCCTTGTGCATGGTGTCCAACGTCGGCTGGTCGCCGGTGTAGCTGTGGATCGTGGTCATGAAGCCTTTGACGATGCCGACCGTGTCGTTCAGCGTCTTGGCCACCGGCGACAGGCAGTTGGTGGTGCACGACGCGTTCGACACCACGATGTCGTCGCTCGTCAGACTGTCATGGTTGACGCCGTAGACGATGGTCTTGTCCGCGCCGGAGGCAGGGGCCGACACGAGCACGCGCTTGGATCCGTTCTGAAGATGCAGCGCCGCTTTGTCACGCGCGGTAAAGATTCCGGTGCATTCCAGAACCACATCCACGTCGCCCCAGGGCAGGTCGGCGGGGTTGCGTTCGGCCGTGACCTTGATCGGGCCGCGACCTGCGTCGATGGTATCGCCGCTGACCTTGACTTCTTGGGGAAAGCGGCCATGAACGCTGTCGAATTGCAGCAGGTGGGCGTTGGTTTCGACAGGCCCGAGGTCGTTGATGGCGATGACCTCAATATCCGTGCGGCCGGATTCGACGATGGCGCGCAGCACGTTACGGCCGATGCGCCCGAAGCCGTTGATGGCGACTTTGACGGTCATGGAAAGACTCCTCGCTATTGAAAATCGGATGTTGTGGGCAAATCATCAGGTTCGCGGGGCCAAGTCAACATGCACGGAAGCCGCAGGCGACCTGCCGCGCGCCGGCGCTTACCGCCAGAACGCGACCCAGTTGAGCAGGGCAAAAAACTTGCGCCCCAGGAAAACCAGGTGCTCAACGCCGAAATACCAGTAGTCCACCGCCAGCAGGGCGGCGATCAGGACGGCGATCCAAAGTGCGATGCGATTGGTCATGGCGCCCGTGATGCCAGAGCGCACGGGGGCTGTCACGCCCGTTGTGTCGATGCATCTGCTGCTCGACGGGGCGAGCGACCGACGCGGCCCGCGCCGGCCCCTGCGGATTGGCGAACGTCGAAGGCCGGAGACGGCCCGCATCCGCGATGATACATCCCCAAGCGCAGGGTCCGGACGGGGGCGCGGGCAGGGGTCGGTTGGCGCTGTTGCCTAGCGGCTCCGGCGCGCGGCGGCGACCCACAGCAGCGCGAAGGCGAGGCTTGCGAGGGCGTTCCAGCTGGCCATGGACAGGCCCAGGAAGCTCCACAGCACCTCATCGCAGCGTTGGATCGCCATGTTCATGATCAGATCAGCGGCCCGAGCGGGCGACATGTCGGTGATGGACTGCGAACTGGTGCAGGTACTCGGCCCGTCCCACCATTCGCGTTCGACGCCAGTGTGGTACAGCCCCACCGCGCCTGTGGTCAGCGCCGAAACCGCTCCGGCAAGCGGCAGCGCGGGGCCGCGCGTGGCGAGGGCGGCAGCGGCGATAATCAGGGCGGCACCATGCGGCCAGCGTTGCCAGATGCACAGTTTGCACGGCGGAAGGTTCTCGAATACCTGAAAGTAAAGCGCCCCCAGAAGCAGCGCGGCCGAGCCGCCAGCGGCGAGCAGGATAAGGGTCTTGCGGGAGGTCATCAGAGGTATCTCACGATATAGAAGCCACCAACCAGCAGCAGCATGAACAGCGAAAAGACAAGCCCAAGCCGACGTTCGATAAAATCGCGGATCGGGGCGCCGAAGACCCAGAGCAACCCGGCGACGATGAAAAAGCGCAGGGCGCGGGCGATGATGGCGGTGACGAAGAAGGTGCCAAGCGGCATCGCCGTCCAGCCCGACATGATGGTGATTACCTTGAACGGAAAGGGGGTGATACCCGCCACGAGCACGGCCCAGAACCCCACGTCGTTGAACCGCGTGTTGAAGGCATCCATGCTGTCGGCCTTGCCGAGCGATTCCAGAATGGGGCGGCCGACGCCTTCGAAAAAGAAATGCCCGATGCCGTAGCCCGCAAGACCGCCAATGACAGACGCCACCGTCGCCACCAGCGCGATCAGCCAGGCGCGGCGCGGCGCGGCAAGCACCATCGGGATCATCAGCACGTCGGGCGGGATCGGAAACACCGACGCTTCGATGAAGGCAACGGCCGCAAGCGCCCAGAGCGCGCGCGGATGATCGGCGAGCGACATGGTCCAGTCATAGAGGCGGCGCAGCATCGGTGATTTTTCTCCACGGGTCCATCCTGCACGAAGCACGCGGAACCGATGGACGCAACAGACGAATGTCTGGTTGGGGCGTGCCTGAGGTTTCGCCGCACCGCATGGCGCATCGAAGCAGCGGTGTCGCCGGTTCAGTGCCACAGGGCGGGCCACAGGGGGAGTGCCGCAGGGGCTGCATCACTGGGGTTGTATATTCGGGGCTGTATATTTTTGGGGTCATGTCGCACGAGCTGTGTCACGAGGGCGGATGGAGGGCGCAGCATCGCCCTTCGGCGGCTGCGCCTGCGCCCCGGCAACGGTTACGGTGCCATGGGCCTATTCCTCATCGTCGTCCGGGTCGCGCAGTTCGACCTCGCCGGTGGTGACAAGGTCGCGGATGGCAGAGACGACCCGGTTCATTGCCGCCTCGCCCTTCTTGGCGTTGATCGGCAGACCGGCGGCATCTTCGCGCAGGGTGCCAGCCATGCGCTTGGACATGTTTTCCAGCAGATAATCGACAGCCGCCAGATCCTGTTCGGATTTCGCTGCGGCAATGGCCGCCGTCAGCGTTTCGGCGGGTACGTCGCGGGTGATTTTGGGCACGTCCACTTTCTTGAGCCGCTCGGGGATATTCGCGAAGGTAAAGATCGCCTTGCGAACCGCTTCGGCGAAATCCCTGTCGGTTTCTTCCAGCCCTTCGAGCAATTCGTCGCGCTTGGCGCTGTTGGCATAGTTCAGAATGGCGCCTACCCGCTGATCCGGTTTCTTTTCAAAGGCTTTTTGCGGTTCGGCGTCAAGCTGCGCGGCAAGGCTGATTCCGATGCGATCGACCGCATCGGGGCTGACGCCGCCGGTCATCGAGATGGCGTAGGAAATCCGCCGCGCCCGGTCGCCGGGCAACCGGGCGAGCACCTTGGCGGCTTTCGCGGTGTCGATCTTGGACATCATCACGGCTGCGATTTCCGTCGATTCGCCGCCGACAAGTTCTGCAAGCCGTTCCTCACCCAACTTGTTGATGCGTTCCCACGGATCGCCGGTCTGGCGGACCCCGGCTTCCTTGCGCAGGCGCGCGGCGGTGCGGGGACTGATCTTGCCATCGAGCGCGCTGAGCGCCCCGGCTATGTCGCCGGGAAACGACATGCCGACGGCTTCAAGCTCGTCCGAAAATTCCTGGATCACCGTGTTCAGCGTTTCGCGATCGACATAGCGCATCCGGCCCAGCTGCTGCGTCAGTTCCCCCTGAAGGTCATCGGGAAGCGACGACAGCGGCACATCGGCGCCTTCGTTCAAGAGAAACTGCACGACGATGGCGGCCTTGGCGCGGCGCGTCAGCGGCGGACGTTCAAGCAAGGGCCCCGGAAGGGCGGCAAGGGGGGAAAGTGACTGCATCGGAAACCGCTCCTGTTCTAGCGACCCAGAGCTAACCCGACAAGGTTAACGAAGCCTCACCCGATGACGAGATTCTGTGCGCAATTTTCGATCGGGCGTGCCCCGGCGGCGCGGAAATCGGGCAGCCCGTGGGGCCACCCGCCGGATCGTGTGGGCACAAGACGTCCGCCCGACACGAGCTTGCAGCTATTTTTCGCGGAATCGTACGTCAAGCCGTGCGCGCAACTCGGGACGGTCCGGTCATGAAAGGCACCGGCGATGGCGCAAAACGGCGTTGGCGCAATCTGGGCCGGGGTCGCAAGGCGCCTTATCATGTGAAGCGTGGCTCGTGGCGATACATAGCGCACCGCGGGGGGATGCAGCGGCAAAACCAAGGCGGGGGCGCCGGCGGTGCCAATGGCGGGAAACCGAAAATCCTGCTATCGTGCGGCGTATGCGCGGCGGATTGGCCCCGGCGGCCTGCGGTGTTCATTCAGTCGTCTGGGAAAGGCGCATTCATGGATGCCGACGACCAGCAAGACACCTTGCGCGACCGGATCGCCGAGCTTGAATGCCCCCCCGCGGCCCGGCAAAAGCCCGGTTTCCGGACCGTGAAAAGCCGGGGCGACCTGGTCAAGGTGCCGGGCCTGCCGCCGGCGCTGGCGCTTTATACGATCTACGACGACATCTATCTGCGCTGGCGCGGCCTCCCTGCACGACATCACGCCGGCATCGCTTTCCGGACGAACCACCATCTCGTCCCTGACCAGCGCCGCGCGCCTGTCGATCAGCTTTCGCCAAAGACGCGGGCAAAGATCGTATCCACATGCTTGGTGTGGTAGCCCATGTCGAATTTCTCGTTGATGCCATCGACGCCAAGCGCCTTGACCACGTCTTCGTCGGCGAGCAGCAGTTCGCGGAAGTCAAGCCGGTCTTCCCAGACCTTGAGCGCGTTGCGCTGGACCATGGAATAGGCGTCTTCGCGGCTTACACCCGCCTGCGTCAGCGCCAGAAGCACCCGTTGGGACATGACAAGGCCCGGGTATTTGTTCATGTTGTCAAGCATGTGCTGGGGGTAGATAATCATCTTGTCGACCACACCGGCCAGCCGGTTCAGCGCGAAATCCAGCGTGATGGTGGCGTCCGGGCCGATGCCACGCTCGACCGAGCTGTGCGAGATGTCGCGTTCGTGCCAAAGCGCCACGTTTTCCATCGCCGGGATCACGGTCATGCGCACGAGGCGGGCCAGCCCGGTAAGGTTTTCGGTCAGCACCGGGTTTTTCTTGTGCGGCATCGCCGACGAGCCTTTTTGGCCCATCGAAAAGAACTCCGCGCCCTCAAGCACTTCGGTGCGTTGCATGTGGCGGATTTCGGTGGCGACGTTTTCGATGCTGGATGCGATCACACCAAGCGTGGCAAAGAACATCGCGTGACGGTCGCGCGGGATCACCTGCGTGCTGATCGGTTCGGCGCGCAGACCCAGCCGGGCACAGACGTGTTCTTCGACCGCGGGGTCGATGTTGGCAAAGGTGCCCACCGCGCCGGAAATCGCGCCGGTGGCGATTTCCCACTTGGCCTTTTCAAGCCGGTTCTTGTTGCGGTCCATCTCGGCGTAAAAGCGCGCGAAGGTCAGCCCCATGGTGGTGGGTTCGGCGTGGATGCCGTGGCTGCGTCCGACGCGCACCGTGTCCTTGTGTTCCAGCGCGCGCCTTTTCAGCGCGGCAAGCAGCTTGTCCATGTCCGCCAGAAGAATGTCGGCGGCGCGCACCAGCTGCACGTTGAAACAGGTGTCCAGCACGTCCGAGCTGGTCATGCCCTGATGCACGAACCGCGCCTCGTCGCTGCCCACATGTTCGGCAAGATGGGTGAGAAAGGCGATGACGTCATGCTTGGTCACGGCCTCGATCTCGTCGATGCGGGCGACATCGAATTCCACGTCCCTGGCCTTCCAGACGGCTTCGGCGTTTTCCCTGGGGATGACACCCAGATCGGCCTGCGCATCGCAGGCGTGCGCTTCGATCTCGTACCAGATGCGGAACTTGGTGGCGGGGTCCCAGATCGCGGTCATCTCGGGGCGGGCATAACGGGGGATCATCGGCTATCCTCGGGGTTGCACTGGACTTGGGCGCGTCATACGGGGCTTGGGGGCGGGCGGCAAGTCTGCTGGGCGGCCGCCCCGCCTGGATCGGACCACAACAAGGATACGGCGCGTGCGCGGGCTGGAGGCGTTTTTCGGAGACTGGCAACTGACGCGCGAGATCCGCGAGGCGTCGGGCGGCGTCGGGCGGTTCACCGGGCTGGCGCGCTGGCAGCCCGACGGGGACGGCGCGCTGTATGTCGAAACCGGAGATCTGGTGCTGGCCACCGGGCGCTTTGCCGCCACGCGGTGTTATCGCTGGGGACGGGATCTGTCGGTCTGGTTCGAGGACGGGCGGTTCTTTCACACGATCCCGGCAGAGGGCGGCGACACGGGGCATTGGTGCGATCCGGATCAGTACGATGTCAGCTATGATTTCAGCCGCTGGCCCGAATGGCAGGTGCGTTGGCAGGTCAAGGGTCCGCGCAAGGACTATGTCATGGTATCGCGCTATGCGCGTGGAGAGGCGAAATAGCGCCGGCTTTTGCAGCCCGCACGCTGATGTCCCGCAGTATGCGAAGGTATGCCTGTAACGCCCTGAATACCAATGGTTCTGTCTGTTGCAAAGCGGCGGGTTAGTTGTAGGGTAGCGGCCAACGTGTTTTACGGGACAAGATGCGATGCCGCCTGTTCAGGACCATCCTCTGCGTTACCAGCTGGCCAATGAGCTGCACGCGCGCCCGTTCCCGTCGCTCCGTGCGCCGTGCCGGGCGGTTTATCTGGCGGTCAAGAAGGCGCAGGATGCGGCGTCGCGCGACCGATCCCGCGATCTGGCGCATCTCACCGGGCTGCTGGACCGCTACGGCACCCCGCATCCGCAACCGGGGGCGACGCATTTTTCAGCCGCCATCGGACAGCACGTTCTCAAATGGGAACAGCACACCGAATTCGTCACCTACACGGTGTTTCTGGGCGGGCTGGGCGAACGCCCGTTCGATCCGGCGGATTTCGACGTTTTTCCCGACGACTGGCTGCAATCGGCGCCGGGCGTGCGCGTGACCTCGGCGCTGATCCGTATCTGCGAGCGGCCCGACCGCGACTCCGACGTCAATCATCTGGCGAACGACTGGCTGGTGGCCGAAAGCATGGCCGTGTCCCGCGTGCTGGACGATGCGATGGTGGTGGCGGGGGATTTCCGCATCGACCAGGGCGGGCATCTGCGCTTTGCGGTCTTTCCCCGGCGCGATGTCGGAGAGCGTCGCGTGGGCCGTGTGGTGCAGCGCCTGTGCGAGATCGAGACCTACAAGGCGCTGTCGATGCTGGGGTTTACGCGGGTGCGCGGCATCGCGGGGCGAATGACCGAGATCGACGAGGACCTGACACGGCTGATGACCGAGATGACCCATGGCGACGCCCCGGAAGAGGACACCTTGCAGGCGCTCTTGCAGGTGTCGTCCGAACTGGAAACGCTGTCGGCGCAAACGGCGTTTCGTCTTGGGGCGACAGGCGCTTACGAAGCGCTTGTCACGCAGCGCATCGCGGTTCTGCGTGAAGAGCGGTTCGAAGGGCGCCAGACCTTTCGCGAATTCATGGCCCGCCGGTTCGAGCCGGCCATGCGCACCGTCAAGAGCGCCGAGAAACGGCTGGAGACGATGTCGGCGCGGGCCATGCGGGCGGGCGATCTGTTGCGCACGCGGGTCGAGGTCAAGCGATCGGCGCAGAACCAGGATTTGCTTGAAAGCATGGACCGGCGCGCGGATCTGCAATTGCGGCTGCAACACACGGTCGAGGGTCTGTCGGTGGTGGCGATCAGCTATTACGCGGTCTCGTTGCTGGGCTATCTGCTGTATCCGCTGGCCGGGACCATCGGCATGAGCAAGGGCATGCTGACGGCGTTTGCGGTGCCCCCCGTGGTGCTTGCGGTCTGGCTGGGGTTGCGGCGCATTCGGGCGTCGGTCGACAACAACGGCCACTGACCCCTAATAGCGATAGCCAAGCGCGTCCTCGCGCCCCAGATCGAGCTGGCTGCGCAAAAACGTGCGGTCTTCGTCCGACAGCCCTGGGGGCGTCGCGGGGCGCGGGTCCAGCGACGCCACGAACCGCGAGCCAAGCCGCTTGGTCACCGGGCGATAGCCTTCGGGCGCGGATGGCAGGGCAAAGCGCGACTCGATGGCGGCGACAAAATCCCTGGGCGCGCCCTGGACCGCCTCAAGCCGGCACAGCACCACCGTGCAGCCCCGGTTGAAAAAGCTCAGCAGCCCTTCCAGCTTGGTGCGGCGCAGCTGGAACAGATTGGCATAGGCCAGCCCGGTCAGCGGGTGGCGGTCCAGCTGCAGGGGGCGCCCCTGACCGCCAAGCGTCCGGACCTGCGGAAAATACCGGGCGCGATCGGCGACGGTGCCCCAGCGGGCGCGCAGGAACGCGGCAAAGTCCAGGGCCTGCATGTCAGGCGGGCAGTGCCAGGGCCTGGCATGCATCGAGCGCGCCCAGTCTTCGGCGTGGCGCACGACGCAGACCACCGCCGTATCCGCCGGAATCACGGTCATATGGGGCAGGGCGTGTTTCCAGCCAAGCGCCTCTGTCGGGGCCAGCGCGGTGTTGCGCCCAAGCAGCCGCTTGACGAAATTCGTGCCCGACGAACGCTCGCCAAAGACCTGATAGCGGGTGACCGGGGCGCCATCATGGGCGATCTGCCAGCCGGTCTCGGGGAAGTGTTCGGAAATCATGCGCGCGCCTGTGCCGGGCTTTTTTTCAGCTGCGGCAAGGCTATCAGCCCCTGCGCTCTGGCGCGATAGCCTTTCCCGTATCGCGCGGCTAAGGTTCGTGTCACCCCGGCGCAGCCGTCGACCGGGCCACGGTCAGGACCTGACACGAACAGCCGGTAACAGAAAACGGAAAGCCACGATGCAGAGCATTTGCACGGCAATCACCATGGTGCGCGACGATGCGTTCTTTCTGAAGACTTGGGTGCGGTATTACGGCGGTCTGCTGGGGCGCGAAAACTGCACCGTGGTCAACCATGGCCGGTCCCCCGAGGTCGCGCAGCTGGCGCGGGGCTGCAACGTGATCGCCATCCCCGGCGATCCGCACCCGAATTTCGACATGAAACGCTGGCGGCTGCTGAACGGGTTGGTGACCGGGCTGCGCAGCTACTATGACCACGTCATCGTAGGCGATGTGGATGAACTGGTGGTGCTGGACCCGCAGGAGGGCGGCCTGCTGGACTGGCTGGCGGGCCAGCCGCTGCGCCGGGTGCTGACACCGCTGGGGCTGGAGGTGATCCACCGGCCCGAGGTTGAACCCGACCCGCTTGGCGTTGCCGTTCTGGGGCCGCGCCGTCATGTGCGCCCCGCGCCGCATTATTCCAAACCCTGCGTGATTTCACTGGGCACCAAGATCGCGCGCGGGGGGCATTTCACCCAGGCGTCCAGGCTGTTCGCACCCGATCCTCTGTATCTGTTCCATCTCAAGTTCTGCGATGCCGCGCTCTATGCGCAGACCATGGACCGGCGCAATGCCATGACGCAGGACGTGGGTGCCCCGCTGCAAGATGCCGCCATCGGGCGCCATTGGTTCGCCGAGGCGCGCGGCAACGACCGCGCGGTCTTTGCGGGTTTTGCCGATCTGAAACTGCAGGACGGGTTTGATCTGGGGCGGGTGCGCAAGCGCATGCGGCGCAGTTGGAAGCCCCGGGGCGACACCGGGTTCTGGCAATTCGACCGGCCGGATTACGACGTGCAATACGAACTGCCCGAACGGTTCTTCGGGCTGTTCTAGGCGCGCCGCCGGGCTGGGGCTGCCCCGTTAGTGCCCGCCGGCGGAGGACACGAAGGCGACAGAGCCGAAATCGACGGGCACCGCTTCGGTCGCGGCGACGATCAGCGAGCGCGAGTTGTCGTCAAGCAGACCGAAGGCGGCTTCGAACACGCTTGCGGGGGTGTAGACGATGCCGGCGGCAATCATCGCCCCGAACAGCAGCCCGCCCGAATTTCCCTTGGTCGCGCTGCGCTTGTCGGTAAAAGTGTAGCGTACGAAATGGATGGCCAGCATGACTGCGGAAATCCCCAGCATCGCGGCGAGTCCGTAAAACACATAGGCATGATGTTCGTGCGCAAGGCGGCCTTGCAACAGGCTGTGTTCGATGACGTCGCGATTGCGGGCCACGGCAAGGCAGACATACGCCCAGCCAAACCCCACGAGCAACCACAGGAACGGGCGCGCGGTGTCGGCGTTCAGCACCGACGCGTTGCTGCTGTTGCCGCTGGCATAATATGGATCGATGCGTTTGACGCGGGAGTTGAAATCCTGACGTGTCATCTTGCGGAAAGCGTATCTTGGCATCAGCTTTGTCCCTGGCCCTTCGATGTCATTTTCTTTTCAACACGATCACCGAACACATGCCCGGGTGACCGGTCTCTTGGGGACCCGTTGTCCGGGGGGCCCTTTCGCGGCGGTTGCCTCGGGTTCTTTCTGAACGGATTAAGGGGTAGGAGGGAATTGTGGCGCTCCTGTGGGGCGATTGCGACCGGGCAGGGGATTTATCGCGTCGATTTTATCGGTTGCGGCACGGCCTGCCCTGTCTGACGGGCGTGCGCTGGCAAGACCGTTAACCTTTTGGGCGCTGACGCGTCCATTTGGTTAACGCTGCAATGCGAAAGGGCACGCCGGAGCGTGCCCTTTGCGAATGGCTTTGTACGACAGGGGCCGCCGTCAGCCCGCCATCGCCGCCAGAATGCGCGCCCAGCTGCGGGTGCCCTTGTGAAAGCTTTCAAGGTCGTATTTCTCGTTGGGCGAATGGATCTGGTCATCGTCCTTGCCCCAGCCGACCAGCATCGCATCCATGCCCAGGATCGACTTGAAATACCCCGCGATGGGAATCGACCCGCCGCAGCCCGCATAGGCGGCGGGATCGGGCCATTCATCGGTCAATGCCCGGCGCGCCGCCTCGAAGGCGGGGTGATCGGTGGACATCTGCGAGGCGGGCGAACAGCTGTGGTCCTTCCATGCGATCTTGCAATCGCCGGGCAGCTGTGCCTCGACCCAGGCGCGGAAATTCTTGCGGATGGCGTACGGATCCTGCGTGCCCACAAGGCGAAAGCTGATCTTGGCCGAAGCTTGCGACGGCAGCACCGTCTTGAACCCCGCGCCGGTATAGCCCGACCACATGCCGTTGATCTCGGCGGTGGGGCGCGCCCAGATCATTTCCAGCGGGGTCACGGATGTTTCGCCCGCAGGGATCGACAGGCCGACATCGCCCAGAAATTGCGCGTGATCGAAGTCCAGCCCGTCCCACTGCGCCTTCAGTTCGGGCGACAGTTCGGGCACGCCCTCGTAAAGCGCGGGCACCTGGATGACACCGTCGTCATCGAACAGATTGCCAAGGATGCGTGTCATGACCCGCGCGGGGTTCATCGCCAGCCCGCCGTACATGCCCGAATGCAGATCCTTGTCGGGGCCGGTGATGGTGAATTCCTCGCCCAGCAGGCCACGCAGCATGGTCATGATCGCGGGCACGCGCGATTCGAACAGCCCGGTGTCGCAGATCAGCGCCAGCTCGGCTTTCAGCTCGTCGGCGTTTTCAGTCATGAAGGGCACAAGCGAGGGCGAGCCGGATTCCTCTTCGCCTTCAAGAAAGAAGGTGATCTTGCAGGGCAGGGTGCCGTGCTCGGCCTTCCAGGCGCGGCAAGCCTCGATGAATGTCATCAGCTGGCCCTTGTCATCGGCGGCGCCCCGGCCCCGGATGACCTTGCCTTTTGCAGTGTCCTCGATGGCGGCGTCGAACGGATCGCGCGCCCACAGGTCGAGCGGATCGACCGGTTGCACGTCGTAGTGACCGTAAAACAGGATGTGCGGTCCGGTGCCGTCGGCGGGGCCGTCGACATGGCCCACCACCATCGGATGACCCGGCGTCGCGCGCTTTTCGGCTTTCACGCCAAGCGAGGCCAGATCGGCGACAAGCCAGTCGGCAGCGCGGTCGCAATCGGCCTTGTACGCGGGATCGGTCGAGATCGACGGGATTCGCAGCAGGTCGATCAGCCGGTCGGTTGCGGCGGGCAGATCGGCGTCGATGCGGGCAAGAACGGGGGCCAGAACAGAGTCGTCAGACATGCGGGATCCTTTCGCGGTCACTTTCGCGCGACCCTATCAGCGGCGCGAGGTGTGTCCAGTGCGCCCGCCCGCGCCCGCTGTCACGACCCCGAGACCACCCGTGGGCCGGCATCGCGTCGCCGATCCGCGCACACCAGCGGCAATCCATCCCGGTCAGGATGCCGCATTGCCATCCGCGGGCCTTGATGCAAATCAACGTCGCAACAGTTAAGAAGCAGGTAGAGCGTGGACAGAAACACGCGCGAGCGTTATCCGTTCATGAACGTGAATGCGGGACATACGGTTCCAGAGACGCCGCGCAGCCCGGAACGACCAATGATGCGACCGAAGACCAAGAAAGTGCGGCCATGACGAATGAGGAGATGCCGGTGGATTATACCGCGAAGCTCGACGAAGCCCTGAGCCGCCTGCACGAGGAAGGCCGCTATCGCACCTTCATCGACATCGAACGCAGGAAGGGTCAGTTTCCTCATGCGACATGGCGCAAATCCGACGGATCGGATACGCCGATCACCGTCTGGTGCGGCAATGACTACCTTGGCATGGGGCAGCACCCCGCCGTGCTGGCCGCGATGCACGAGGCGATCGACGCCACGGGTGCGGGGTCGGGTGGCACGCGCAACATTTCCGGCACCACGGTCTATCACAAGCGGCTTGAGGCGGAACTGGCGGACCTGCATGGCAAGGACGCCGCGCTGGTATTTTCCTCGGCCTACATCGCCAATGATGCCACGCTGTCGACGCTGCCCAAGCTGTTTCCCGGCCTTATCATCTATTCGGACGAGCTGAACCACGCCTCGATGATCGAGGGCATCAAGCGCAACGGCGGGGCCAAGCGGATCTTTCGCCACAATGACGTGGCCCACCTGCGGGATCTGCTTGCGGCGGACGATCCGTGCGCGCCCAAGCTGATCGCCTTTGAATCGGTTTATTCGATGGATGGCGATTTCGGCCCCATTGCCGAAATCTGCGATCTGGCCGATGAATTCGGCGCGCTGACCTATCTTGACGAAGTGCACGCGGTGGGCATGTACGGCCCGCGCGGCGGCGGCGTCGCCGAACGTGACAACCTTGCCCATCGAATCGACGTGATCAACGGCACGCTGGGCAAGGCCTTTGGCGTTTTCGGCGGTTATATCGCGGCCAGCACCCGCATGTGCGACGCGATCCGCTCTTATGCGCCGGGCTTTATCTTTACCACGTCGATCCCGCCCGCGGTCGCGGCCGGGGCGGCGGCGTCGATCGCCCATCTCAAGACCGACAGCGCGATCCGCGAGCGGCATCAGACCCAGGCGCGCATCCTCAAGGCCCGGCTCAAGGCCATGGGTCTGCCGATCATCGACCACGGAAGCCACATCGTGCCGGTCATTGTCGGCGATCCCAAGCACACCAAGGCGCTGTCGGACATGCTGCTGGACGGCTACGGAATCTATGTGCAGCCGATCAATTTTCCGACCGTGCCGCGGGGCACCGAGCGGCTGCGCTTCACGCCGTCGCCGGTGCATGGCGCGCGGGAAACCGACACGCTGATCCGCGCGCTCGACGCGCTTTGGTCGCATTGCGCGCTCAACCGTCAGGAGTTGAGCGCCTGATCGCTTCGCTTCACGCGATCGAGATGCCCAAAACGGCGCCGCTCACCCCAGGTGGCCGGCTTTTTTGTCTATTTGACAATATCTTTACAATTGCCGTTAACAAATTGCGCAAAAGTCCAATTTCTTGATGTATTCGGACAAGTTGCATCTGGGTTGCGCTAACATCCGTTTGCTTTCGGGCGGCGCGCCATTGTGCGGAACCACGCTCATGCAGCGCCTGCGCTCTGTAAAAGCGGTTGTGATGTGCTAGCCTAATCACAATAACAAACGCATCGCGAATCGCGCAAGCGTGATTGGGCGGGATTGGGACAGCGGTAACCGGGTTGAACGCATGATCGGGCGGAAATCCTCACGCATACCTGCGGATGCGGTCGAGCCTCGGCCGCGCGGGTTTGATGACTATTCGTTGCGGCTTGGCGATGTCATGCGCGGCGAGCGTGCGACCATGGGCAAGTCGCTTCTTGACGTGCAGCGAGAGTTGCGCATCAAGGCGAGCTATATTGCCGCCATCGAAAACTGCGATCCTTCGGCATTCGACACGCCGGGGTTCATTGCCGGATATGTGCGGTCGTATTCGCGCTATCTGGGCATGGATCCCGATGAATGCTTCGGCCAGTTCTGCACCGAAAGCGGCTTTTCCGTCGCGCATGGCATGTCCGCGAAAGCATCGACCATCCGCAAGGCATCCGATGCGCCCGGCACGGTGGACGAGGCACCGCCGCGCGCGGCGGTGCGCGACCCGTTCCAGGATCCGCGCATGCCCTTCGTGCCGCGCGGCGACAGCCTGTTGTCGCGGATCGAACCCGGCGCCATCGGGTCGATGCTGGTGCTGGTCGCGCTGATCGGCGGCATCGGCTATGGCGGCTATGCGGTGTTGCGCGAGGTTCAGCGCGTCCAGCTTGCCCCGGTCGATCAGACCCCCGTGGTCCTGAGCGAGCTTGATCCGCTCGACGCGGCGGTCCGGCCTGTCGACGGCAGCGCGGATGCCGGTGCGGATGATGAGGATGCCGTCGCGGGCGGTGTGGGCGCGTTTTCGCCCCCCTCCGCCGAAGCGATGGACCGTCTCTACCGACCGCAGGCGCTTGACGTGCCGGTGCTGGTGGCGCGCGATGCACCGATCTCTTCTCTCGATCCGTCGACCGTGGGCGTCTTTGCGCAGCGCGGCATGGGCGCTCCGCCGCCCGTCGCCGCCCCCGACGGGACCGAACGTCGCCTTGCGCGGCTTGTTGCGCCCGCTGGTGATGTGACCGTCGTTGCGGTACGTCCCGCCTGGGTTCGGGTGCGCGGTCGGAACGGCGCCGTGCTGTACGAGGGTGTGATGAACGCGGGCGACACCTGGACGGTACCTGCGAGCCAGCCCGGCGCCAAGCTGAATGTCGGTGAATCCGGCGCGGTGTATCTTGCGACCAACGGTCGGACCTTCGGGCCGGTTGGCCCGGACGGCACCGTGACCAGCGATCTGCCGCTGGAACCCGAGGTTCTGACCGCCGCGCTTCAGCCTGCGGATCCGTCGGGGGACGCCGATCTTGACCGGTTTCTCGCCGATCATGCGCAGCTGTCCGGGGCGCAGTTCGCAGGCGCCCAGGGCATTCCCGGCCAGCCGAGGGTGCTTGAAGGCGCGGCCCCCGGCGTCATGATGATCGCGGTGCGTCCGGCTTGGGTCCGCGTGCGCGCCGCCGATGGGTCGGTGATCTACGAGGCGATCATGAACGCCGGCGACACGTTCAAGCTGCCCGCCACCGAAGACCCCGCGACATTGCGCGTCGGCGAATCCGGGGCGATTTATTTCGCGGTGAACGGGCGGACCTACGGGCCCGCGGGATCGCGCGGGCAGGTGACCAAGAATCTCGCCCTGTCCGTCGGTCACCTGACCACCGCTTACGAGCTTGCCGATATCGCACGGGATTCCGATCTGGAACGCGTTGTCGCGGAGTTGAACGGCGCTGCCCTGACCGAGTGACCCTGGCCCGATGCTGTAAAGGGCGGCGATCATTGATCCGTGACACAACGTTACGCTTGACCTAAAGGCAGCTTGTCTGGTCTTGCTTTGTCGCGGGCTTTAGGTAGGACCGAGAAAAAACCATTGTTCTGCGGAGGCCCTGCCGGCATGAGCCACAATTCAGTTCGTCCCTGGCGCAACATCGACAGGCGTATATCGCGCCGCATCATGGTGGGCAATGTACCCGTTGGTGGGGATGCGCCCATCTCGGTCCAGACCATGACCAACACGGTGACCACCGATGTTGCCGCCACCGTAGACCAGGTTCAGCGTTGCGCCGAGGCGGGCGCTGACATCGTGCGTATTTCGGTGCCCGATGAGGCAAGCGCGAAGGCGCTGAAGGAGATCGTGCGCGAAAGCCCGGTGCCGATCGTCGCCGATATCCATTTCCACTACAAGCGCGGTATCGAGGCCGCCGAGGCGGGTGCCGCCTGTCTGCGTATCAACCCCGGCAACATCGGGTCGCCCGAACGGGTGCGCGAGGTGATCGCCGCCGCGCGCGACCACGGCTGTTCGATGCGCATCGGCGTCAACGGCGGCTCGCTGGAGCGGCACCTGCTGGAAAAATACGGCGAGCCGTGCCCGGACGCGATGGTGGAATCCGCGCTGGATCACATCCGCATTCTGGAAGACAACGACTTTCACGATTTCAAGATCAGCGTAAAGGCATCGGATGTGTTCCTGAGCGCTGCCGCCTACATGGGGCTGGCCGAGGTGACCGACAAGCCGATCCATCTTGGCATCACCGAGGCGGGGGGGCTGACCTCGGGCACGATCAAAAGCGCTATTGGCCTGGGACAGCTTTTGTGGATGGGCATTGGCGATACCATCCGCGTCAGCCTGTCCGCCGATCCGGTCGAAGAGATCAAGGTCGGCTACGAGATCCTGAAATCTCTGGGGCTGCGCCACCGCGGTGTGAACATCATTTCCTGTCCGTCCTGCGCGCGCCAGGGCTTTGACGTCATCAGAACCGTCGAAACGCTGGAGCGGCGGCTTGAACATATCAAGACCCCCATGAGTCTGTCGATCATTGGCTGCGTCGTCAACGGACCGGGCGAGGCGCTGATGACCGACGTCGGCTTTACCGGCGGCGGCGCCGGAAGCGGCATGGTGTATCTGGCGGGCAAGGCCAGCCACAAGATGAACAACGATCAGATGATCGACCACATCGTCGAAGAGGTCGAGAAAAAAGCCGCCTTGCTGGATGCTGCGCAACCGCAAACGGAAGCTGCGGAGTAGCGCCGTGACATGGGCGGCATACCCGAGCGAGGACCTGGATGGGCAGGTCGATTATTCCGAGGTGAAACGCCTTGACGCTCCGTTTCAAGGCCGCCGTCTACCTCTACTTGTCCTGCTGGCGATCTGCTGCGCGCTTGTCGCGCTGCGGGGCCAGCCGATCGCGATGCTTGGCTGGTGCGTCGCTCTGATCCTGTCGATGGGGTTGCATCATATCGCGCTGATGCGTCTGCCGGACAGAGGGGACAGACAGGCCGGGCGCGGCATCGTGGCGACTCAGATCCTGACCGCGCTGATCTGCAGCGCCCTTGGGCTTGATCTGTGGATTGCTGGCGGAACGACCGAGCGATTCCTGTCGCTGCTGCTGCTGGTCGCGGCGGCGCTGAATGCAATGGCGGTGCGCTCGCGGGGGGGGCTCGAATTGCGCTTCGAGCTGTGGCTGATTTCAATCATGGTGCTGCTGCGGATCGGCTGGTTGTGGTACGGTGCGCCGCGCGCAGTCGACACATGGATAATCAGCGCGGGCATGCTGGCGATGCTGGTCTATTTCATCCACGTCACGCTGGAATTGCGCTACATGCGCGAGGATCTGAACGCCCGCGTCGCGACCGAACAGGCGCTGGCACGGCAACGCAGCATGACCCAGTTTACCGGCGGCGTCGCGCATGATTTCAACAATCTGCTCACGGTCGTTCTAGGCAATATGGAACTGGCCCGGCTGAGCGTGGCCGACTCCGAGCGTGACGAGCTGATGTGCGAGGCCGAGCGCGCGGCGCGGCGCGGCGCCGAGCTGACGTCGCGCCTGCTGGCTCTGTCGCGCAATGCCCGGCTGGTGCCCGTCTCCGAAAGCCCCGCCGAGATCATGAAACCGATCCCGGTACTTGCGAACCGCCTGCTGGGGCCGGGGCACAGGCTGGACATTTGCGTGGCGCCGGATCTGCCGGCGGTGTTCGCCGATCCGACCAACCTGCAGGCTGCGATTCTGGAACTCATCACCAACGCGCGCGATGCCATGCCCGAGGGGGGGCGGATCATGCTGAAGGTCGGCGCCAGCCCCGACGCGTTGGGGCAGGCGGTGCGCTTCAGCCTCACCGATGAGGGAACCGGCATTCCCGATAACCTGAGCGCAACCGTGTTCGAGCCTTACTTTACGACAAAGCCGCGTGGGCAGGGGGCGGGGCTGGGCCTGCCGATGGTGCGCGGCTTTGTCGAACAATCCGCAGGCGAGCTGCGCCTTGAACGGCGCCCCGGCGGGCGGGGCACCCGGATCCGGTTCGACCTGCCGGCCATGGCTCAGCCCGGCGCGGCGGATGGCGTGGTGCAGGACGCGGTCTAGCCCTCGTCGCGGATTTCGTCGACGATCTGGCGCATTGCGTCCAGCGGGACGTAGCCGCGCAGCATCTGATTCCCGAAAACGAAAGTCGGCGTGCCGTTGACCTGCATGCTCTGCGCCAGCTGGCGGGTTTCGGCGATGCGCCGGTTGACTTCGTCGTCCGACATCCGCGCGAGAATGGTATCGGCATCCAGCCCCAGCGTGTCGGACAAGCGCCGCAGAACCGGCTCCGACGGCTCGCCTTCCAGCGTCATCAGCGCATCGTGCACGGATTTATACGCCTCGGGTCCGGATTCGATCATGGTGGCGATGGCAAAGCGCGACGAGGTCAGCGAGGCTTCGCCAAGGATCGGAAGCTCCTTGAGGACAAAGCGGATGTTGCCGTCGCCTTCGATCAGCTCCTCGACCTCGTCAAAGGCCTTGCGGCAAAAGCCGCAGCGGTAATCGGAAAATTCGACGACGGTTATGTCGCCGTCCGGATTGCCCCCGACATAGGAAAAGCCGTCGCGAAAGAGCGCATCGGCGTTGTCGGCCACAAGCTGCTCGTCGGCGACGGCCTGTTGCCGGGCCTGATTCGCCTCAAGCTGGCTGACCGCCTCCATGATGACTTCGGGGTTTTCCATCAGATAGGCGCGGACCTCGGCGCCGAAAGCGTTGCGCTGTTCGGGCGTCATGGTCGCAGGGTCGAACGTCTGCGCGGCGGCGGGGATGGCGAGGCAGGACAACAGGGCAAGCGTGGTTGCAGTGCGGATCGGATGGTGGAACATGGGGTCTCCTTTGGAGTGTCGGTGTCGTTTATGGGCCAGCTCGGTGCGCGCGGCAATGTCTGTGTCAGGGATTGGTGTACACGTCTGTCGCAGCGGGCGGCATCACGATGTCGGCGCCGCGCGGCCGGATGGCGTCCGATCCTTGCGGCGACATTCTTGATGATCCCGTGGCCTGCATTGATCGGGTGATTGTCTGAGCAACCGAAGACAGCAAGCCCGTTGCGCCTCGCTGACCGCTCGCTGGCAGGGTCCGCTTGGGCCGTTCGTTTTACGGGGCGCGTCCGCCAAAGGTCTCTTCGCCCCGCGTATCGGGGTCGTGGCGCACCGCCCGCGGGGGGGGGGGTGACGCGGATGCGATGTGTCCAGTGCACGCGCGCCGGGCGGCCCGATGTGCGGTTCTTCCAGGGGAGAAGATAGTAGCGGAGATGCGCTGACGGGAGCAGAGAAACTGGCCAAAACCTGACGTTGCCTCAAAACGCGGCTAACAGCTTTTCCCGAGCCTTCCACGACATTCGTGCTCGATGCGGCACGGTGCGCACGCACGAAGGGCGGATATTGCTGAAGAAGTCCTTGGCCGTTTTGCCCATACCCAGCGTATCCCTCCGGTGGGGGCCGTCTGACGGGGCGTTGGAGGCGATGATAAGTCCG